>NZ_JAUYWJ010000033.1:0-93744 GCF_032656585.1 Streptomyces herbicida | reverse complement strand
GGAAACGCCTGTGTCAGCACCCCGACCGCGACCCGATCCGACAGTCGCCCACCTGATGACTTCAGTTGACCTGCTCTTGGCACACCACAACAACGACCAGATTGCCCCTAAGTTACCGGTATTGAGGCTAGCCCAGGAGGCCGGTGTTGCAACGACCGTCCGGGCAATACGCTTTCCGGGCATTCGCCGGTGCCTGCCACCGGGCGGGCGTCACTCAGTCCGTGCGCGCCGTCGGGAGTTCGGCGTGGTCAGCCGAGGCACAACCCGAGCAGGCAGACCTCCGTCGGCGAGGTCGACGCTCGTGAGGGGCTGGTGGTCTGGGACGCGCCCGGCTGCGTGCCGTCGCCTGTCGCGGGCGCCGGCTGCTGCTTCGCCGTCGTACCGGAGCGGTCGGGGGTCGGGTTGCTGGCGGCCGGGGCGGTGCTGTGCGACTGCGGGGTCGCCGTCGCGGCCGGGCGGGCAGAAGCTACGGTGTCCGGCCGGGCGATCGGTGACGTCGTGCGGGGCGGTGCCGGGAGGGACTGCTGCGGCGGTGCGTTGGTTGTCGGCGGCTGCGGCTGGGAAGGGCCGTGTGACGGCCGGTGGGAGGGTTGAGCGGTCGCTGGTGCGGAGACCGGACGGTTCTGCTCGGGCATCTGCTCCTGCACGGCACCCGCCTTCGGGTCGTCCGGCGCCGTGGCTGCCTGGGCCCGGTCGGTGGAGTGCCGGTCCATCATGGCGATGCTCAGGCCGCCGCCGACGAGTGCGACAGCGCTCGCTACCGCCGCCCGGCGCTTGTTCTTCCTCCAGCGGGCCAGCCGGCGACGGCGTGCCGCACGCCCCTGCCGTGCAGGCGGCAGGGGCTCGGCGTCGGCGGCGACGTGCGGGGCCACGTCCGCGGCAGTGCTGGACTCCTCCTCGCCGTCCGGGAGGCTGTCGTGCCACGTGACGGAGGCCGCGGGGTCCAAGTGGGCCGTTGTGGCCGGTCCGGCGCTCGTCATCGCCAGGACCGAGCCGCTGTGGCCGTCGACGGCGGGCGGGGCGATGTCCGGGGCGTAGGCGCCGCACCCGGGGCACAACAGTGCGCCGTTGAGGTGCCGACGGCATGAGGAGCAGTAATCCATCTGCGGTTTTCCGGTCTTCCTGGTTCGACGTGCCGTCGGCCCACCTGGGCCACGGATTTGATCATTTGGATGAGGACGGGACACGCGGACGTACTCGCGCCGAGGCCCACCCCTACGGCGGCGACCCGCGCCACTCCGGGTGACCAGCCGCAGCGGTTCGGGTGCTGTCGTCCCAGCGACGAGCTTGCTGACCCGCATTCCGTCCGGCCAGCAATTCCGCTGCCTGGTGCTGCGTGTGTTCCGCGGCGAGTTGAGCTTCGGCGACGACGTCACCCCGCTCGCGTATCAGGTCCTCATAGATCGGCAAGCGATTGCTTCCGGTGGAGCTGTGTGTCATGGTCGGCCTGCTTTCATGGCGATCAATAAGAGGCCGGTCCACTGTCAGGCTCGGTTGAGCCGGGCAGCGATCCCGTGACCGATCAGCAAATAGATGACGGCCGGTAGGCCGTAATTGAGGACAACGCGTAGTCCCTCTGTGTCCATCGTGAAAATGTCCTGTGCCCACCAGGACAGCCAGCCCGCTGTGTCCCGCACGAATTCGACGAACACATTCGCACGGTTCGCGTCGAGCAGGAACAACAGGATCCACAGGCCCAGCAGGCCCGCCGCAATGTCGGCGATCGTGCAGATGGTGATGGCCGTACGCCGTGTGGTGGCCTGACGGTGCAGAGAGCGGTCCGGGTCCGGCGGCTCGTTGTATGCCTGGTATCCGGGAACCGGGTCGATGTTTCTCACGGGGATATCCGATCTGACGTAGTTCCGTGTCTGTGTGCTCGCGCCAGGGCACCCGGATTCAGTCGGTCGGTGCCCTGCTTCTCCCTACTTCTGCGTTCCGCACGCACTGCAGCGTTACACCGACATCTGTGATGTCCAAAATATGGTCGCCTGTACAGGCACTTACCTGCATGTGTGCATGCCGGGGCAATTTTCCGGACTGAATGGAGGAGTGTGATTCGGGGGCCGCCACGGTCCCCGGCCGCCGATGTTTGCCTAATTCGTGACCGGATTATGAAGGAGGCCGGGGTATTCCTTCACAGAGTTGTCGGTCTCGCAACCATTCCCGCCTGGCCGTGACACTCCTGACCTGCGGCGCGCTGTTGGAAGTGACCCCGGGAGGGGTCATGGCGCCCATCCTCCGAGGGGAGGCTTTGCAGGCGCCGACGTGCTGGGGCAGGTTCGGTTCCCCCCGTGCCGGGCCTGCCCCTGCTCTCCCAGCTCGGAGAGCCGTGTGGCGTTGGGCGCCCCAGGGGTGTGACGGCCCGGGACTCCGGTGCGCTGAAGGAGTGGGTTCAGGGACCCAGGGGCCTCGTGGCACCTGCTCGCACCCTATTCCGAGCGGGTGGTCGCGCAATGAGGGGCAGGCAGGTGAATCCCCCGTCGTCTGCCTGCCCCATGCGCACCCCGGCGCCCGGTCCGAGAGAGAGTGCGTCGGCCCGGGCAACCGGGACCCGAACTCCCTCAAACCGAACCATCGGGCCTGGGGGAACTACGAGCAACGCGATGATCGGGGTGGGTGTGCAGGGTCTGCTGGCGGACCGCTATGAGTTGCAGGAGCTGCTGGGACGCGGCGCGATGGGCGAGGTGTGGCGGGCCCGCGACCACCTCCTCGGGCAGCCCGTGGCCGTCAAACTGCTGCACGCCGAGGAAGGGACGGACACCGAGCGATTCCGCCTCGAAGCGCAGATCGCGGCCCGGCTCAACCACCCCAACGCCGTGGGCATGTACGACTTCGGCTCGCACCATGACCAGCCCCATCTGGTCATGGAACTCGTCGACGGCTGGAACCTGGCCCAGGAACGCTCCCTGCGCGGCGCCCTGACCCCGGCCGAGGCGGCAGCCATCACGGCTCAAGCGGCCGCCGGCCTCTCCGCGGCACACCAACAGGGAGTGGTCCACCGGGACGTCAAACCCGCCAACGTCATGCTGACCACCGACCGCACGGCGAAGATCGCCGACTTCGGCATAGCACGCTTCGCTCAGGAGGCCGCCAGCAGCCTGACCGCCACGGGCAAGATCATCGGCACCGCCGACTACCTGGCTGCGGAACGCGCGTTGGGCCGTCCCGCGCAGCCGGCGTCCGACGTCTACTCCCTCGGCTGCGTCCTGTACGAACTGCTCACCGGGCGGCACCTGCGGGTGCCGCGCAAACACGGCGAGCGGATCACCGTCGGCAGGGGTCAGGAGGAGTAGGAGGAGCAGGAGCTCAAGCTGGGGGCTTGGATCGGGAACCGGCGGAGCATGGTCGCGACACTGTCGCCGGGGCGGGTGGAGCAGCTCTCCGCGATCGGAATGCGCTGGGCGCATACGGACGACAGCGGGGCCGGGCAGAGTGATCCTGTCCAGCCCCGCATGCCGAGACCGAAGGCTGGCGGCCCTCCTCCAAGGCCGCGGAGGAGTAGCGGGGTTCAGTAAGGCAGCGCCCCGTAGAGCAGCGCACCGACGGCGGCAAAGACGTAGTCGGCCCAGTTCGGCCATCTGCTGATGCGCCCGGCGACGGTGTAGCGGAGCGCCGAAGCGGCCATTGCCGGCCACAGGGCGGAGAACGCCGCCGCGCTGAAGGAGAACCGGTCTGCGGCGAGTGCGGCTGCGGCGTAGGCGAGCGCTGCCACGGCGACGGCTGCCGGGAAGGGGGTGGCGAACGGATTCCAGGCTGGCGATGTTTTCTGGCGCGCCCGGACAGAATTCACGATCGCGGTGATCACGGACACAGCGGCGATCAGTGTCCAGATCAGCGCGGGAACGACCAGCAGGGGGGTGGGTGAAGTCATGCGAAGGAGTCCTTCTGAATGCCTCGCTCCGGCCGGTGTTCCGGCCGGAGCGAGGGTGATGTCAGGTAGAGCGGGCTGGGCTCGGGTGTCGCCGACATACAGTGCCGACGACACCTGTGTCTACAGCTTCGTCTTTATGCACTTGTCGTAGACGCTGTCGATGCCCATGATCGTGGCGCTGGCGGAGAGGAGCATCGTCGCCAGGCGCTCCATTTTCAGATATCGGCTGCTCGCGCTCATCACGCGGGTGATCGCAGCCCTGATACCGCCCCATCTCCGGATGACCTGCCAGATCCTGCGGATCTTGGTGACGGCGAAGTACGCGCTTCCGAGGAGCCAGAGGATGGCGCCCACGCAGACTGTGATCCGCCAGGCTCTGCCCCAGGACCACCACTTGCCGTTCAGGTCGTACATGGTGATCGGGTCGGCTGGGTATCCGTAGTGGTTTGGGGATCCCTCGGCAACTGGATCGAGCTGAAGGAATCGCCCGGTGCTGGGGTCGTACAGACGCACACCCATCAGGGTGAGACCGGCCACGGTGTCACCAGGGGGCTGATATGCACCGAGCCATCCGTAGCGGGTGGTGGCGGTGGCGTCTTCGAGGTTGCCGTATTCGTCGTAGGACTGGGCGGTCTTGTCACTCGTGGGGGTGGATGGTCTGCGGTTTCAGCTCCGGCTCGCATCTGATGCGGTTTCCTCGCATCAGATGCGAGTGACGGAGAGTGGTGGCCGGTGCGGTTCAGAGGGACGGTGCCTGGAGCGGCGACCCTGCACCTGGCAGACGGGGTCGCACTGCTGCGGCCGGAAGAGCAGGTGTTCAGCGCGATGTTGGGCGGATTCGCCAACCAGCAGCTCGCTCGGAACCTGGCCCGCTCAACGGTCGAGGGCCGGGAGAACACGGTGAAGGCGTTCGCCGCGTACGTGAATGCCTTCCCCTGGCAGTGGACGCCGGCGATGGTCGACGAATGGCTTGGTGACCTGCGCTCATTGCGTGACCTGAAGCGCTCGACGATCCGCTCGTACTCCGAGGCCGTCCGCGCCTTCTGCCACTTCGCCACCGATCCCCTCTACGAGTGGGCCACCACCTGCGAAGAGCGGTTCGGTTCCCACCCGATCCAGGTCGTGCACGAGTGGAACACCGCCGTTCACGTCCAGGACAACGAGGCCGACGCGAAGAAGCGGGCCTTCACCAAGACGGAGTTGCACGCCTTCTTCACTCACTGCGACGACGAGGTCGCCCGCATCCGGGCCTTCGGCCGCAAGGGCTGGCTGCCAGCCTTCCGTGACGCGCCCCTGTTCAAGACCGCGTACGCCTTCGGCACGCGGCGGAACGAGACGCGGATGCTGGACGCCGCCGACTTCGGCCGCAACCCGCACGGAGCCGAGTACGGCGAGTTCGGCCTATGCCGGGTCCGCTTCGGCAAGGCCAAGAAGGGCTCCCCTCCCAAGCGCCGTTCCGTGCTGACCGTGTGGGACTGGACTCCCGACATCCTGGACGAGTGGTTCACCGAGGTCCGGCCGTGGTTCGGCGCTGAGGGCAACCCCGCGGCATGGCCCTCGGAGCGCGGACTGCGCATCGGCTGCCAGCGGCTCAACTCCCGCTTCATCGCCTACCGTCAGGCCCTGGGCCTAGACGAAGGGCTGGACTTCCACTCCTTCCGCAGGTCCTACGTCACGCATCTGATCGAGGACGGCTGGGACCCGCGGTTCGTCCAGGAACAGGTCGGCCACGACCACGCGAGCACAACCTCGATCTACACCTGCGTCAGCTCGGACTTCCGCACCCGCACCCTGCGGCGTCACCTCGACAGCACCGTCGCCGCCGCTCTGGAGAGCCAGAACCGGAGGCAGTCATGAAACGCAAGGTCGGCTACACATGGAAGCTGCGTGAGGTGATGGCGGCGCACGGCGTCTTCACCACCACCGAACTGGTGCCGATGCTGCGCGACCGGGGCATCGAGCTGTCCGCCTCGCAGATCCACCGCCTGGTCTCCGGCACCCCAGAGCGGCTCTCCCTCCAAGTACTGGCCGCGTTCTGCGACATCTTCGCCTGCACGCCGGCCGACTTGGTCGCGGCAACCGCCGAGAACGCCGGCGTCCGCAAGACCGCGACGGGTGACGTGTCGGCCCCGCCGTCGGCGGTCGCGAAACTGCGGCCCCGGCCGGCCCGGATTCTGCCTGACGCGTGAGCCCGACCTACACCCCGGAGGAGTGCGAGCGCTGGCACAAGAGGACCTGCGCCCGCTGCCGGCGGCGCGGCTGGTTCGCCGCCCGCTGGCCCAATGGCCACGTCTGTCGCACCTGCCACGACAAGGCCCTTCTGGTCCGCGGCACCTGTCCCGGTTGCGGCGACGAGCGCGCGCTTCCCGGCCTGCGGCCCGGCGACGGCACACGGATCTGCTCCGACTGTGCGGGTTTCATGATGTCCTACCGCTGCTCTCGCTGCGGAACGGAGGGCAAGCTCCACCGCGCACGGCTCTGCACTCGATGTACCATCGCCGACCGGCTCGACGAGCTGCTGGATGACGGAACCGGCCGTATTCGTCCCGAACTCCTCCCGCTGGCCGACTCGCTCCTGGCCATGGACCGCCCGCTGTCCGGCCTTGCCTGGCTCGACAGGAGCAAAGGGAACCCAGGCTCCACCGCTGACCTCCTCCGGCGGCTCGGCCAAGGCGACATCGAGCTGACCCACGAAGCCTTCCATCATCTCCAGCCTTGGCGAGCCGCCGCCCACCTGCGGGAACTCCTCATGAACTGCGGCATCCTGCCTGCCATCGACAAACAGATCTGCTCGTTCGAACGATGGCTCATCGAGCATCTCGCAGACATTCCCGACCCTGACCACGCGCAGATCATCCGTCGGTTCGCTACCTGGGAAGTGTTGCCCCGGCTACGGGCCCGCGCCGAGAGGAAGCCGATCACACCCGCTGCCCGCAGACATGTCGCGGATCAGGTCAAGCAGGCCACCGCTTTCCTCACTTGGCTCGCTGACCGGGACCACACCCTCGCCACCTGCGGTCAGACCGGCGTCGACGCCTGGCACGTCGAGCACAACGAATACGCCCGCAACAGCATCCGGAGCTTCCTGCTGTGGTGTTCGGCCAGCAAGCTCACCCGGCCTTTCCGGCTTCCTCCGGTGCAGATCAGCCGGGCCGCACCGATGCCGCAGACCGAGCGCCTGGAGCTGATCGGTCGCCTTCTCACTGACCCGAGCCTGCCTCTGCGAGTCCGGGTCGCGGGGAGCATCGTCCTGCTTTACGCCCAGCCGCTCAGCCGCGTCATCCGCCTCACGCTCGACGACATCATCCGCGCCGACCAGCAGATCCTTCTCCGGCTCGGCGAACCACCGTCCCCTGTTCCTGACTCGCTCGCGGAACTCCTGTTCCGCTGGATCGATAGCCGGGACAACATGAACACCGCGACCAACCACGCCTGCCGGTGGCTGTTCCCCGGCCGCCGAGCCGGGCAACCGATCCACCCCGATGTCCTTGCGGCGCTCCTCAACGACATCGGCATCCCCACCACCGCCGGACGCACCGCCGCGATCCGGCAGCACGTGCTGGAGATGCCCGCCCCGATCGTCGCGGAGCTCTGAGCTACCACCGGGTCACCACGGCCAAGCTGGCCTCCGAGGCTGGAGGCACCTGGAGCCCATACGCCTCTGGAGACCACTGGCGGTCACCACCAGGCTGGACGCCTCGGGAAACTGGTGACAGTTGAATACGAGAGCCCACCAGTACCGAGGCCGGGATCGGGGCGAGTGGGCTCGATGAGTGGCTGCTGAGGAGACTCACGATGGAACGGCGGACGTCCCGCAGAAGATGAGGTCAGGAGAGTCTTCGTGTCGTAGTGGGCGTGATCGTCTTGGGCTTTGCCGTTTGGGTCGGCCCCGGACTTGACCTAGATGTCGTGCCGCGTTCGCCGCTGTGGTGGCCTTGCTGCTGCTCGCGGCCCTCACCATACGGGCGTACAGAAGACACGCCGAGGCCAAGGTGTACGAGCGGCCACGCAGCAGGCTCGAATTCCTCCCGCGCGGCAGCCTCCCGCCGGTCGAGCTTCTCCAGCCACGACACCATCGCCGCCTCCAAGACCACGTCTCAGAACACGACGATCCGCCGTCCGCGCACGCAAGGCAACGGCGCACGGCATCACCAGCTCACTGAGGAAGAGCCGCACCCAAGTAGCCGTTGCCCAGGGTGCACAGACTCCCGCAGGCGTTCCTCGGCGGGGTCGTAGCCCTCGTACTCCCACAGCAGTCCCGGCACTCGGGCGGTTCCCCTTCCGGTGTCCCTCGTCGCGGTCGTCACCGTTCGGCCAGCAGGCCGTTGAGGACGCGGTCCGGGGTGAGGGGGAGTTCGCGGAACCGGATGCCGGTGGCGTGGTGGACGGCGTTGCCGAGGGCGGCGGCGGTCCCGACGATGCCGATCTCGCCGATGCCCTTGCTGCCCATGGGGTTGAGGTGCGGGTCGTCCTCCTCGATCCAGTCGGCCTCGATGCCGGGGACGTCGGCGTGGGCGGGCACGTGGTAGGAGGCGAGGTCGGCCTCGGTGAAGTCGCCGAACGGGGCGTCCATGGTGCTGCCCTCGGTCAGGGCCATGCCCAGGCCCATGATCATGCCGCCGACGAACTGGGAGCGCGCGGTGCGGGCGTTGAGGATCCGCCCGGCGGCGAAGACGCCGAGCATCCTGCGGGCCCGTACCTCGCCGGTGACGGTGTCGACGGCGACCTCGGCGAAGTGGGCGCCGAAGGCGTGCCGGGCGTACGGGGAGTCGGCGTCCGCCCGGCCGACGGTGTCGGAACGGACCAGGAGACCCTCGGCGGGCAGCGGACCCGGGTGCTCGGCGAGCCGGGCCGCCAGGGCGGCGCACGCCTCGTGCACGGCCCAGCCCCATGAGGCGGTGCCGGAGGAGTCGCCGGCCAGCGACGCCGGGGGCAGGTCGCTGCGGCCCACCTCGGTGCGCACCCGGTCCAGGGACGCGCCGAGGGCGTCGGCGGCGACCTGGGCGAGGACGGTGCGCGCGCCGGTGCCGATGTCGGCCGCGTTCACCCTGATGAGGAAGGTGCCGTCGGGCAGGGCCTGGGCGGTGGCGGTCGACGGCCGGATCAGGACCGGGTAGGTCGCCGCGGCCACTCCGGTGCCGATGAGCAGTGGGCCCTCGGTCCGGGAGCGCGGGCGCGGGTCGCGCCGGTCCCAGCCGAAGCGGCGGGCGCCCTCGCGCAGGCACTCGGCGAGGTGCCGGCTGCTGAACGGCTTGCCGCTGCCGGGTTCCCTCTCCGGCTCGTTGCGGAGCCGCAGCTCGACGGGGTCCACGCCGAGGGCCCCGGCGAGTTCGTCGACCGCCGACTCCAGGGCGTACATGCCGGGGGCCTCGCCAGGGGCGCGCATCCAGGACGGGCTGGGGACGTCCAGCGGCACCACCCGGTGGGAGCTGAGCAGGTGCTGGGCGGTGTACATGACGCGGGACGGCACGGCGGCCTGCTCCACGTACTCCCTGACGTGCGAGGTGTGCGTGGTGACCTCGTGCAGCACCGCGGTGAGGTGTCCGTCGGCGGTGGCGCCGAGGCGCAGCCGGTGCAGGGTGGGGGCCCGGTGGCCGACGACGGTGGGCATGTACCGGCGGGGGTAGGCCACCGTGACCGGCCGGCCAGTGTGCCGTGCGGCCATGGCGGCGAGGACGACGTCGGGGCGCGGGGTGCCCTTGGAGCCGAAGCCGCCGCCGACGTGCTCGGCCACCACGGTGACGTGCTCCTCGGGCAGGTCGAAGAGACCGGCGAGCACGGACTGGACGGTCGTGCTGCCCTGGCTGGAGGTGTACACGGTCAGCCGGTCGCCGTCCCAGTGCGCGGTGCTCGCGTGCGGTTCCATGGGGTGGTTGTGCAGGGGCGGCACCCGGTACTCGGTGTCCAGGCGGACGTCGGCGGCGGCGAAGGCGCCGTACGGGTCGCCGTGTTCGAGGCGGCCCGGCTGAGCGCCCCCTTCGGGCTCGTAGGCGTCCGGGTGGTCGGGGCGGAGTACGACGTCGTGGTGCTCGGTGGCGTAGCCGACGCGGACAGCCCGGGCGGCGGCGCGGGCCGCCTCCAGGGTCTCGGCGACAGCCAGGGCGACGCACCAGCCCCGGTGCGGCACGTGGCGGTTCTGCAGGACGGCGAGGGTGGCGTCGTCCGTCTCGCCGAGGCGCGGGGCGTCGCCGGGGGTCAGCACGGCGAGGACGCCGGGCAGCGCGAGCGCGGCCGAGGTGTCCACGCCGGTGACCCGGCCCCGGGCCACGGCCGCCGGCACGGGCCAGGCGTGGACGCGGCCGGGCACCGAGTACTCGGCGGCGTAACGGGCGTTACCGGTGACCTTCTCCCGCCCTTCCCGCCGCCCGGCGGGCGCCCCGAGGGCGGTGCCGGTGCGCGGGGTGGGGTGGGGGTTCTGCTCCAGGGCGCCGGTACGGGGCTGCCGGCCCTCGCCGGACTCACCCGAGGCGGCGGAGGCGGCGCGGGTGACGAGGTGGTCGTGCGGCAGAGCGGCGCCGGCCCGCGGATCGTCCCGGGGCAGCCCGGTGGCGGCCATCGGATCGTCGTGCGGCAGATCGGTCCCGGGCAGCGGGCCGCCGTCCTCCAGTGGGTCGTTCGCCATCGGTTCTCCTGGGGTCGGCCGGGTCCGGAAGAGGTCAGGCCGTCGCGGGTGCGGGGGCGAGGCGGTTCAGGACGTCCAGGGCGAGGTTGCGGGCGAGGGGCACCTTGTAGGCGTTGTCGCGCAACGGCTCGGCGCGGTCCAGTTCCAGGGCCACGGCGCCCTCGAAGGCCTCGGGGGTCGCCGCCGCGCCCAGCAGCGCCGTCTCCGCGTGGTGGGCTCGCCAGGGCCGGTGGGCGAGGCCGCCGAAGGCGAGCCCCACCTGGCCCACGACGCCGTCCGCGACCCGCAGGACGACGGCCACGGAGGCCAGGGCGAAGGCGTACGAGGCACGGTCGCGGGCCTTGCGGTAGGCGGAGGGCACACCAGCCCGGGCGGCCGGCAGCAGGACGCCGGTGATCAGCTCACCGGGGCGGATCTCGGTGTCCCGCTCCGGACGGACCCCGGGCAGCCGGTGGAAGTCGGCCACCGGGATGCTGCGCCCGCCCTCGGCGCCGTACAGCTCGACCCGGGCGTCGAGGGCCGCCAGGGCGACGGCCATGTCGGAGGGGTGGGTGGCGATGCAGTGCGGGGAGTGGCCCAGCACGGCGTGATCGCGGTGCACGCCGTCGCGGGCACCACAGCCGCTGCCCGGCTGCCGCTTGTTGCAGGGTTTGTCGAGGTCCTGGAAGTAGGGGCAGCGGGTGCGCTGGAGCAGGTTGCCGCCGGTCGTGGCGGCGTTGCGGAGCTGTCCGGAGGCGCCCGCGAGGAGCGCCTGGGACAGCACCGGGTAGCGGTCGCGGACCAGCGGGTGGGCGGCGAGATCGCTGTTGCGGACGGTGGCGCCTACGCGCAGCGCGCCGTCCGGCAGTTCCTCGACCGAGTCCAGCGGCAGCCGGCCGACGTCGATGAGGACGCCAGGGGTCTCCACGCCGAGTTTCACGAGGTCGACGAGGTTGGTGCCGCCGGCGAGGTAGTGGGCGCCAGGGTGGGCCGCGTAGGCCTCGACGGCCTCCTCGACGCCGGTGGGCCTGAGGTATCCGAAGCCTTTCACCCGATCACGTCCTCCACCGCCTCGACGATGCGCGGATAGGCGCCGCACCGGCACAGGTTGCCGCTGAGCCGCTCGCGGATCTCGGTCCCGTCCAGCGGCACGGGCCGGCCGGAGGGCTCCGCCGGGTCGGTGACGTGGGACGGGTGACCGGCAGCGGCCTCGGCGATCATGCCCACGGCGGAGCAGATCTGCCCGGGTGTGCAGTAGCCGCACTGGAAGGCGTCGCGTTCCAGGAAGGCCCGCTGGAGGGGGTGCGGTTCCTCGCCGTCGCCGCCGAGGCCCTCGATGGTGGTGACCTCGCTGCCGTCGAGGGTGACGGCGAGCAGCAGACAGCCGTCGACGCGGCGCCCGTCCACCAGGACGGTGCAGGCGCCGCACTGGCCGTGGTCGCAGCCCTTCTTGGACCCGGTGAGGCCCAGGTCCTCGCGGAGCAGGTCCAGCAGGACCCGCCGGTGGTCGACGAGCAGGGTATGGGGTTTGCCGTTGACCCGGAGGGTGATCTTCGAGTGCGGGTCGAGCGGTTTTTCGCTGGTCATGGCAAGGAGGGTCTTCCGGACGGGTCGTGGTGTCCGTGCACACCGCGTATCCAGGCTGCGACGCCTCACACGTCCCGGCCACTCCAGGGCACCCCGCGGCCCCCGTCGCCGGGCCGGTCGGCCGGTCCGGCGATGGGGGCGGGAAGGGCTCGGTCATCGTCCAGCAGCGACGCAGCGGACTCGACCTCGTCCCTCGGCCCGATCTCCGTCTCCAGCGCCCGCCACATCGCCGCCGCGTCCAGGTCGGCGCCGTGCTCGGTGACGAGGTTCAGCTGCTCGCTCCACCCAATGTGACTCCGGTTCGTAGGTTGCGAGCCAGAGTCACACCTGGTCAGAGGGCTGGCGGGACGCACTGAGACGCCATCCGCTTACCGGTCAACGGGGTTGTCAGGTCGAACAAGGGTCTTGATCGGGTGATCGCGGTGCGGTTGGTGCATGAAGGCAGGGCCTCGCGGTAGCTCGGGGTTGTCGAAGCCAACGAGCACCAGGAGGCCCTGTTGCTGCAGTCTTTCGCGCTCGCGCCGGTGGAGTCCAACTCACCGTCCCTGTCGTGTGACTGTCTCGCGCACAGGTTCGGCAACGCGGCGGACGGGCCGGAGCGCGTGCGGTGTTACGGCTCGGACATGACGGACGCTGAATGGCAGGTTGTCCGGGCCGTGCTGCCGGTGCCCGCGTGGCTTGAAGGGCGGGGCGGCCGGCCGGAGGGCTATTGCCACCGCGTGATGCTGGATGCAATCCGCTACGTGGTCGACAACGGAGTGAAGTGGATCAATCTGCCCGCGGATTTCCCGCCGTACCGGCGTGTGCACGCTTTCGCCCGCCGCTGGCAGGTGACGGGTCTGCTCGCCGAGTTCCACGACCGACTGCGCGACCGCGTGCGCGAGAAGGAGGGACGAACGGTGGATCCGACAGCCGCGATCGTGGACTCGCAGTCACTGCGGGCAGCGGCGAACATCCCGCGCTCCACGTCCGGCTGGGACGGAGGGAAGAAGGTGGGCGGCCGCAAGCGGCACCTGGTGGTGGACTGCCTTGGCCTGGTCCTGGCCGTGGCGGTGACCGCGGCGAGCGTGCAGGACCGCGACGCCGCCGTGCCCCTGCTCGAGCGGCTACGACGCCAGTACTTCTCCGTCCGTCTCATCTGGGCGGACGGCGGATACGCCGGGAGCCTGGTCGGCTGGGCCCGCGAGAAACTCCGGCTCACCCTGGAGATCGTCAAACGGTCGCATGCGGTGACGGGATTCGTGGTGCTGCCGCGCAGGTGGGTGGTGGAGAGGACGCTGAGCTGGCTGATGCGCTCGCGTCGCCTGGTGCGCGACTACGAGACGCTGCCTGCCATGCATGAGGCCATGGTGCTGTGGTCGATGACCATGCTCATGAGCGGCCGCTTGGTCGGGCGCCGCCCTGGCGCCTAGCAGCCGGCCGTCGTCCCGAGCGGGGTGAACACCCCTGGCCGTGTCTGGAGTGCCCACCCTCGTTCCACCAGGCGTTTCGCCTTCGACCGCAGCCCCTCGACCTTCGCCGGGACCGCTTGCAGGCCCAGGGCCGCGGCCAACTGCTGACACCGCATTCCCTCCCGGCCCGCAGCCGACTCCAGCACGGACATGATCCGCTGGTAGTCCGCAGGCAGGACCGACGCCGTCATCCCCTCGGCCCGTCTGGGCACCACCGCCCGCCACCGCACTCACCACCGGCTCCACGACCGCACACGGCGGCTCGGCCAGCACCTCGGCCACCGTCACACGGGCATCCGCAAGACGCTGAAGTACGCGTTCCGCCTCGCCGAGGGCGGCCTGCACCCGCTCGGCCTCCTCCCGCAACCGCGCGACCTCTTCCCGGACCTTCTTCTCCCGGACCTCCAGCAGACCGAGTACTGACGCCACCAGCCACCTCCACAAGCGAGACGAACGGACGAACCACGCCCATCTCTCCCGCCGCCAGCCGGAGTTCATGCCTACCCAGCCCGAACCAAACGATCACGTTCGGAAAGCGGATGGCGTCTGACGCCGCGTGGACAGGGCTGAGCACTCCAGCCCTCGTGGCGAACGGATCGGACGTGAGCCGAGCGGATCACCCCGTTCCGCCCCTCTTGCGGGCCTGGTCCCGACGTTTGATCTATTCAAACCGCTGGAAAAGGGCCACGCGGCCCCGATGCCGGGCGGGATCGGGGCCACGTCAATGACCGTCCTGCGGTCGAGCTGCAGGCGTCGGCGCATCGCCCGTACAACGCACCCCACCCAGGTCACGCACCCCTGGCAGGCAGACTCAGTCACGGCTACACCACATCCGGGTGGTGCGTCCAGGAAGTGCCGCTGAGATTGATCACGGGTTTGGGCAGCTGCTTCGCTCGGCGCCTCCTCCGAGGGGCGGGCACTCCAGACCGCTGGACCTACTTCGCGGCTGGGTCAGCCACTCATTTCTGCGGTTCGGCAGTCAGGACAGGCGCGCCAGGATTGCCCGGTACGTGCGTTGGAGTTCTTCGTCATCGGCGATGCCCCTGAAATTGGTGCCTGCGAAGCGGCCGCTGCGGCGAAGCCGACCTGGGCGGACTTCGGCAAGACCACCTCGACCGATGGCTGGACGCGGGCAACACCCGCACCTACGCGATCCGCTACTTCCTGTCCTGGACCACCAGCCGCGGCCTCACCGGCAAGCTCACGGTCCCTTCCATTCCGCGCGACGCCGACGCGGACTCCATGGGCGATTGCGAACAGGCCGGTGACCAGACCGATGAGAGCGAGGACGGCAGCAGTGAGCCTCAGAGAGTCGGGAACAGCCGAGGCCAGGGCAGTGCGCCGGGCGGGGCGGCGGGTCAGCCACCGCAAGGACAGACGCTGCAGGCGGGTCGCACCCAGGGCGAGACCGACGTGACGCGGCCGGTCAGGCAGGGTGGCGTCACCGGGGACGGTCCAGGCGAGCCAGCCCCACCAGGGGTGTTCGTGCACGAGGACCGGCTCGCACCCGGTCGTGCATGCGGTATCGCGGACGTGGCGAGTGTGCAGGACGCGTGGGCGTTCAGCCTCCCATTGGCCCGGATCGTGGGTGAATGGGCGCCGGTGCTGCGCAGGCGCGGAGCGTGGCGGCGTGCGGCGTGTATCCGTCACTGGTTGCTTCTTTCCGGTTCGTCGGTGCGGGCGGAGGCGCAGGTCGTGCAGCGGCCGTCACCGTCGGGGTGGGCGCGCCTGGGGGTGGGTCCGGGGCAGGTGCGGCACGGCGGCCAGCCCAGGCAGGCCGGGCAGAGGTCTTCGCTCAGGACGCGTCCGGGCAGGCCGCAGCCGGCGCATTCGATGAGAGCCCGGTGGGTCAGGGCCTGGCTCACGGTGCGGGTGGCGGGCGCGGTGGATGACTGCTCGGCCACCGGCCGCACACATGGCTCATCCCCAAGAGCCTTGCGGGATGGTTGGCTTTCCAGCATGGCGGGCGGCGGGTAAGCCTGGGCGGCCCGCAGCCGGGCGGCGATGATCGCCCCGACCGAGGTGCGCACCACGGGAGGCAGGGGCCGATCGGTGATGACGTGGCGTAACTGCTCGGAGCTCCAGCCGGCGTCGATCATCACGGTGGCCACACGGCCCTGATCGATCAGTGCCTTCCCCGTCAGCAGCAGTTCCGGACGGCTTGCCCCGATCTCAAGCAGCAGCCGGATCCCGGGATGCAGGTCGTCCGCCGGCGACACGGGCGGCGTGATGTCGCACTGGTCCGTCACTGAGGGTGTCGCCGTGACGTCGTCGCGGGCACACGGAGGGAGGGGGCTGGTGTTCTGCTGGATGGTCTTCTTACTGATGGTGTTCTTAGTGAGGGGATGAGCCAACCTTGGCCCAGCCAATCCTGGATAACCCGACTCTGGCGCTGGCCTGGTGTAATGCCGGCTGGGCAGGTCGGTGATGACGTACAGGGCGGGGCCGAGCGTGCCGTCGGCGTTGCGGTCGCGCTGCCGCAGCAGGAAGCCGTGCTTCTCCAGCTCCCCCAGGCCGGTTGTCACTGCGTCCGCACGTTCGCGGCCGTGGCGGGCCAGGGTGGCAACAGTGACCGTCCACCCGTCCCGGTGCGTGCTGATGTACCCGAAGATCCCCTTCGCCTTGTAGGAGATCCGGCTGTCACGGAACAGGCCGTTGGCGATCTGCGTGAACTGATCGGCTGCCATCGCCTCGCGCCGGATCCCCGCATCGGCCCCGCCGTCGCCGGCCTCCGGTAAGGCGGGTGACGTGGCCGCCTCCAGGGTGGGGACGTCGTGGGCGGCTGGTCGGTCGGTGATCGAGTAGACGATCTCGCCGAGTGTGCCGTTGAGGCGGCGCATCCGCTCACGGACCAGATAGCCGTACCTCTCAAGTTCGTTCAGCCCCGCGCGCACCGCGTCCCGTCCATCGGGGCCCAGGCCTACCAGCGCGGCAACGGTCACCTGCCAGCCGTCCCGGTGCGTGCTGATGTAGCCGAAGATTCCCTTCGCCCGGTAGGAGATCCGGCTGTCGCGGAACAGTGCGTTGGCGATCTGGGTGAACTGATCGGCTGCCATCGCCCCGCGCCGGATGCCCGGCCCGAACCGGCTCATCGCGATCCTCCGCGCGCCATGAGCGCGCCCGCTCACGCCCTGGTACTCATCGCGGATGCAGGCAGGGCAGTACGGGCGGGTGGGGGAAGACGCGTGGGATCCATACCCGTAGCTCACTCGGCACCCCCGACCACGATGACGACCACGAGCCCCGACCACCGGTCACGATCCGACAACGAGCACACTCGCCTGCCGTGGTCGGGTCCATGGTCGGGCCGACCACAAGCTGACCACAGTGCTCGTCAGTGCCTGCAGCGGCGCGCTCGGGTCGAACTGCCCGGCCTTGGCCGTTTGGCCGGCCGGGGGTGGGGGATGTGCGCTGTCGGTGCGGAGATGCTGGGCCGTCCGTCGGGCGATCGCGTGTCGATCGTCCGAAATGAGCCGCGCTCATGAGCACAGTGACGTTCGAAGTGGGGTTCTGCCTGCTTTCTTGAAGGGGCGTCATGCGGGTGCGTGTGCTCAGATCTGTGGTCGCCGCTGCTGTGGTGGTGGCGAGTGTGGTTGCCGGATCCGCGCCGGCTCAGTCACGGCCTTCGCCGGTCGACGGCCACCGAACAGGCATGGCCGGTGCGGGCGCTGGCCGGACCCCGACGGCCCGGCGGGTCTGCCCGGACACGCACGATCCTGACCGGGCGTTCTGCCTGGCGATGATCCGGACCGATGTGCCCGGGACCCTGGTCCTCGGACCGGGCCAGCAGCCGGAGGGACTGTCGCCGCGCGACATCCAGAGCGCCTACGAACTGCCCCGGCACGGCGGGAGCGGGCGAAAGGTCGCCATCGTCGTCGCAAACGACTACCCCACCGCCGAGCAGGACCTGGCCGTCTACCGCCGGCAGTTCCACCTCCCGCCGTGCACCACCGCCAATGGATGCTTCCAGAAGGTCTACTCCACCGGCGTCAAGCCCGGCACCGTCGACCCCATCTGGGCTCTTGAGGCCGCGATCGACGTCCAAGCCGTCAGCGCCGCCTGCCCGGACTGCAAAATCACCCTCGTCGAGGCTCCCACCGCCTTCATCGTCAGTTCTCTCATGCCGGCTGTCGACATTGCCAGCTTCCTGCCAGGCGTGACGGCCGTGAACGGCAGCTGGGCCATCGCAGAGCAGCCGGCCGAGGGCACACTCGACAACCACTTCCGCCCCGGCATCGCCTACACCTTCGCCTCAGGCGATCTTGGAGGCGTACCGGTGTACCCGTCCGTCTCCCCGAATGTCACCTCGGTGGGCGGTACCAAACTGACCCGCGCGCACAACCGGCGCGGATGGAGCGAAAGCGGCTGGTCCGGCTCCGGAGGCGGCTGCTCGCTGTACGAGCCCAAACCGTCCTTCCAGCATGACCTGTTGTGCCTGACCAACCGCGCCACCCCCGATGTCTCCGCCGTTGCGGACCCTGACACCGGCTTTGCCGTGTACTGCTCGACCCCCGGAAACCCCACCGTCGGCTGGCAGGTCGCCGGCGGCACCAGCCTGTCCTCGCCGCTGGTCGCCGGCATGTACACCCTGGCCGGCCAGCCCGGCCCGACCCAGCGTCCCAACACCTACCCCTACGCCCGGCCCTGGCACTTCCACGACATCGTCACCGGTACCGCCGGCGCTTTCTCCGCGCTGCCGGGATACGACCTGGTCACCGGCATCGGCACACCCAACGGCATCCGCGGCCTGAAAGCGCCCGCATGGGGAAACACTGGCGCGGACCGTGTCGCGGCGGCCGCAGGCCAGAGGTGAGCCCGCCGGCGCAGGGGACGTGAACCTTGCACGGCCGGTTGATCGATCCGGTGGTTCAGGCTGCTCGGCCGAGCCGAGGCGACGGCATGGGCAAGCGGCCCCGGCTCTTTGCGTCCCGGTGAGAGGGGGATCATCAGGGGTGACGGCGGCCAGGTGATCTGGGCCCACTGTGCTGCGGCAGGCGCTCGTGGTTGCGCACCATGCTCGGGACTGTGGTCGGCCCGACCATAACCCTGACCATGGGCTCGGTGTCCCCATCACGACCGTCGTCAGGCCGCAGCTCTCCTTCGTCCGAAGCCGTGGTCAGGCCTGTGGTCGGCCCGGCCATGACGCCGACCACGCGCTTTACCCTTCGATCGGGACCGTGGTCGGGCCGACCAGCGCTCCTCACGGCCTTGAGCAGGGATGCGCAATCCGGGCTGCGCAACTGATCCGGTACTCATTGCGCATACCGCTGCGCAACGACTCCGAGGTCCTGCGCAATTCGGCACGCGCCGCTGACGGCGCACACCGCCGATAGCGGTCGGCCTCGGTGATGCGCACTCGCCACAGCGTGCGCAACCGGGCAACAGCAGCAGACTTCCGGGAGCATCCCCGCCCGAACTCTGGGCGGCTCCGGCCTCTGTGCTGTCTCCGGATCGTCCCGGCAACTCGCCGCCCCAGCCGTCGGCTCCGTCGCGCCCGACCCGTTCGAGACCCATGGTCAGGCTGTGGTCAGGCCGACCATGAGCCCGACCACGCGTTTTGTGTCCCCATCGTGACCGTGGTCGGGGTCTCATGGTCGATGGTCTGGTCGGGGCCTGCGGGTTTCCTCAAGGTCAGCAAGTACACGTTCTGACCTGGGAGTTGGATCATGTCTCCTGGCAAGCAGGCCCCGGAGAGCCAGGCTGCCGCCCCGATGGCCTCGGGTATCGGGCTGAAACGGATACGACGGCGCGTACGCCTGTCCAGGCTGGCCCTGTTCACCGTGATCGCAGCCGGGCCCGTCGCCCTGGGAATTGCGGTGATGTCCGGCCCCACCACCGTTGCAGCCGCCCCCGCGGCCAAGCCCACCACGGTGCGCAATGCGTCAGCGGCAGCCGACCCGGCGGGCTATGCGCAGTTGTTCCTCAGCGCGTGGCTGCGCAGCGGCGCGGATGACGCCGCGAGTGCGCAGGCGCGGCTTGCGCACTCGCTTGCACCCAACGTCGATCTGCCCGACCCGGCCGCCGATGCGCAACCGAAGCTGGCATCGGTCACCGCGGTGCGCAGTGCGCGCCGCGCGGACGGCGTGTGGTCGGTGACCGTGGCTGCGCAGTACGCCGACGGATCGGTGTGCTACTACGTCGTGCCGGTGGCCGCCGACGGTGCGGGCGAATCGTTCGCGGTGCCCGGCGCGCCCGGCGTGGTGGCCGGCCCGGTGCGGGCCGAGGCGGCGAAGTCGCCCTACTCGGTGACCGTGCCATCCGGTGGTGATCTGTCGTCCGCGGTCGGGGAGTTTCTCGCCGCGTACCTGACCGGTGCCGGTGAGGTCGACCGCTATCTCGCGCCCGGCGTGAAGCTGTCGGCCGTCTCCCCCGCCCCCTACACCACGGTCACCGTCCAGCAGGTACTCGCCGCCCAGGAGGCCGCGGCCGCCGCGGCCGTCCCGGCCGACGGCACCGAAGTCCGTGTCCAGGTGGCTGTCGAGGCCCGCGACGAGGCCGGGCGGTGGCCGCTGGCGTACGAGCTCACGCTCAAGGCCCGCTCGGGCCGGTGGGAAGTGAAGGCACTGGAGTCCGGGACCGCGCAGAACGGGGGCGGGCGGTGAACACGGTGGACGCTCTGGTGCTCGCCGGGCAGCTGAACGACCTCGGCGACTCGTGGATCACCATGTTCAAGGAGTGGGCGACCAAGGGCCTGCAGGCCGGCCTGGTCTGCCTGGTGGTCGTGATCATGATCCAGAAGTTCAGCCTCAAAGCGGGGATCGGCGCACTGCTGCTGATGGTGATCGCGCTGGGCCTGTACAACTCGCGCAACGACCTGGCGGACATGTTCTCCGACGAGGTGAAGAACCCTTCCAAGGGCGCTCCCGCCGTGCCCGGCATCGTGCGCAGCAGCGCTCCCATCGCCGCCGAGGACAGCGCGGGAGGCCGGCTGTGAGCGCACAGGCCGCACAGCGAGTAGGGCGCTTCTACACTGCCGCCCGCCGCCACCCGTGGGTGCTGGGGAAGGTCGCGGACTGGAAGATCCCGCTCGGCCCCTACACGCCCGCGCAGATCGCGGTCGCGGTCATCGGCGGCTTCCTCCTCGTCAAGACGATCCCGATCTGGTCATGGATGGGCCCTGTCCCGATCGCCGCCTGGGTCCTGGCGGTCTGGGCGGTACGCCGCCCGAAAATCAAGGGACGTGCCCCCCTGCAGGCTGCGCTGGGGTGGCTGCTGCTCACGTGGCAACCTCAAGGCGGCCGGATCCGCGGGCGCGCTGCCCGGGACCGCGGCGCCCGCGTGCTCGTCGGCGGCTTCACCATCGAGGACGACACTTCCCCGCCTTCGGTACCTGTGCCGGCACGGCCCGCACCCGGCCGCAGACCACGCCGCAGTCCAGCATCCCGTACCTCCCGGCAGCAGGGTCCGGCATCCGAGGCACGCCCGGAGCCCGCAGGACCGGTGTCGGGAGTGCAGCAACTGCTCGCACTCGCCCAGCAGAGCGGGGGTGCACAGTGAGGGTGCCGATCCGTCACATTGCCGGGCACCTGGTGTGGTCGACACAGGGAAGTGTGTGGGCCGTCTACCGGCTGCACCCCGCCCCGGACGAGCGCGGCCACCGGGAGGAGAGCGTGCAGGGCACCTACGTGCCGAGCGCGGTCCGCGACGAGCAGCTCGCCAAGATCACGCATCTGGTCCGCTCGCTGACCGGGGCGCCACGTCTGTTCGGGCTGTGCGCGCAGGTCGACCCGGGCGAGATCGCCCTGCGCATGATCGAGGGCATCGAACCCGGCGACCAGGCCGATGCAGGCGGCCCGCACCCGTGGGTGGAGAACGTCGAAGCGACGCTGGACCTGCTGGACGGGCAGGAGATACACCACCGCACGCTGTGGCTGGCCGTGCCGCTGCGCAACGACGCTGTCACTGGGCAGGTGGCCGCCTCTCTGGGGGCAATGTGGGCGGACGTCGCGCCGATGCTGGGCATGCGGGCCGCGCCCGTATCACGCCGCGAGGTAACCGCCTACCGCGAGCAGGCCTCCCGCGTGCAGGCCGCGCTCGCCGGCGGCGTCGCCTTCCGTCCCGCCCGGCCGGCGGAAATCGTGTGGATGATCCAGCACGCCCTCCACCGCGGCCTCGCGGAGCCCCTGCTCACCGAGGCCGAGACCAGCGACCTGTACGCCGGGCAGCTCCGCGGCGCAATGCTGCACTCCCCCAGCTATGCCGACCTCGGACAGGTCCGCCTGCACGAGGGCGGCGTCGACCCCGCCCTCGATGACGCCGATGACCCGATCGGCACCGGCCAGATCGCGCGATCGGGCCGCAAGGCCTGGTGGCGTCAGAAGACCTCCTCTCCGCTGCGGCGCCGCTGGCTGCAGGTGGAGTCTGACGCCGGGGTGGGCTATCAGGCGCAGTTGGCGCTGGCCGAGTGCCCGCCTGCCGTCAGCCAGGACGCCGCCGACCTGTTCGCCCAGCTGGAGACCCTCGACTTCCCCGTCGACTACACCGTCGATCTCACGCTGGTTCCCGCGGAGAAGGCCCGGGACCAGGTGCGGCGCAAGAAGAACGAGCTGATCGACCAGGCCGACCAGTACGACGCCCGTCCCACCGGCATGCCCGCCTCCCTGACCGACGCTGCCCACGACCTGGGCGAGCTGGATGCCCGCCTGTCCCGCACCTCGGTCGAGGTCGAAGTGCAGTCGGTGACCGTGCCGACCGTGTGGGGGCCGACCGCCGCCGTCTGCGACGCCCGCGCCCGGGCCCTGGCCGCGCTGCTCAGCGGCGCCGACTACCGGGCGGTGCGCCCGGCCGGCCTGCAGGAGGCCCTGTTCACGCTCGGCCTGCCCGGCACCGTCCGCCCGGGTGTGGTGCGCGAATTCACGCAGCACCAGGTCTCCGAAGACTGGGCCCTGTCGGGTGCCTTCACCGTGGGCGAGCTCGGCGACCCCAACGGCATGTTCCTCGGTATCGACCTGGACTGCGGCACCGCCCGCCCCGTCATGATCAACGTCGCCGACGCACCGAAGCAGGACGCATCCGCCTCCATGGGCATCGTCGGGGACCTGGGCGCGGGAAAGAGCGTCCTGGAGAAACTGATCGCGGAAGCGGTGTGGGCGCGCGGCGGGGTCGCCATCTGCATCGACCGCACCCCGGTGCGTGAGTGGGCGACCTTCGCCCGCACCGCAGCCGCCGGGCGCTGCCAGATCATCGACGCCGCCCAGGCCGAGGTCTCCATCGACCCCCTGCGCATGTTCGACGGGCCCGAGGGCCGCCACTACGCCCTGTCCTACCTCACCCTGCAGCTCGGCATCGGGCCGATGAGCACCAACGGCGAGGTCCTGCACCACGCCGTCGAACAGGCCGCCGCCAGCGACGCCCCCTCCATGCACCGCGTGCTGGAAGTCCTCGAGGAGATGGCCGCAGGCAAGGTGGGCAAACGGCAGGACGCCGCCGCAACCCTTGCCGGCCTCATCCGCGTCGTGGCCACCAACTCCCTGGCGGCGATGGTGTTCGACCCGGCGCTGCCGCCAGTGCGGCTCGACGCTTCCACCGCCTCCGACATGATCGTGATCACCACGACCGGGCTGAAGCTGCCGCCGAAGACAGCGTTCGACAAACCCGAGGTCCTCCACCAGCAGCCGCTGGAAGCGCTGATCGGCCGGGCGGTGCTGTACCTGATCGCGGCGATCGCCCGGCAGACCGCATTCGAGGATCCCGCTCGGTTCACCGCGGTGGTGCTGGACGAGCTGTACTGGCTGACCAGTTCGGCCGAGGGCACCGCACTGGTCCACGAGATCCTCCACGACGGCCGAAAGCACGGCGCCGGCCTCATCGCCGGATCCCACGACGCCGAAGAACTCGGCCCCGACCGCGGCTTGATGGCCTACCGGGCACTGGCCCGCACCGCCGACCGCGAACGCGCCCGCCGCGGACTTGACTTCCTCGGCCTGGATGCCAGCGATCCCGAACTCCTGAGGCTGGTGACCACCGGTCTGTCCCCGGTCGGCCACAAGGGCCGGGAGGGCGAGTTCCTGATCACCTGCCCCCGGCAGAACACCGGCCGCGTCAAGGTCATCATCCCCCGCATCGCACGCATCGCCACATCCATCACCACGACCCCGGGACGCCGCACGGGCACCGTCTCACCCCCAGCGCCCAAGGCCCACTCCCGTGAACACTCCGGTGCCCGTCCGACGGAGCACGTGCGGTGACCACTTCCACCTGGCGCCGTTCCCGCCGCACCGCCGCGGCCGCGGCCGCGAGCGTCCTTGCCCTGACCGCCGTAGCCGTCGGCGTACTCATCCTGGCCCTCTCGGTGCGCGTGCCAGAGACATGGTGGCCGCACACCGGGCAGGCCTTCGCCACCGACCCCCGCCCCGCACGCCAGAACCCCTGCGGCCTGATCACGGGACCGGCCAAGGCGTACTGCGAGCACGACACCCACAACCGCACGCACACACACCCCAATCCCGCCGGGGCGGCATGGCGGATGGTCCCCGCCGGCGCGGGCGCCGCTGCCCTCGTGATGTGGCGGCGTCGCACCTCCTCTGAGCGAAGGCGGCGCTGACATGAGGCGTCCAGACCGCGGCACGCTCCGCTCAGCCGGCTTCGTCCTGCTGCTCACCACCGTGTTCCTCATGGTCAACACCCAGGTTGTCTACGCGGCCAGCAGCACGAGTGAGAGCGGAGACCTGCTCGCCCCGCTGAACATCACCTCTTCCGAGGGGGTGCCGATCAACGGCTACGAGCTGAACGCCGAGGGCGGCTCCATCGTCGCCTTCAAGTCCCAGGCCCTGGCCTTTGCCCTGTCCGGCCTGTTCACCTTGATCCGGCTCCTAGTGGGGCTCGCCGGGTGGGCGATCGAGCTGGCCTTCCGGTTCCCGCTGCTGAAGATCCTCACCGCCCCGGCACAGAAGGTCGCCGGCGTCTACGACCACGTGGTGGTCGACACGCTCGGGATCAAGGGGCTGCTGCTGGCCTGGGCGTTCGTGTTCGCCGGTTTCATGATCGTGCGCGGCAAGGTCGGCCGCGGCCTGGGAGAAATCTTCCTCACCCTGCTGATCGGGGCATTCGCCGCCTCCGCGTTCGTCCGCCCCGACTACCTCCTCGCTCAGGACGGGCCGGTGGGGCAGTCCGAGCAGGTAGCGGCCGAGGTCGCGCAGCAGTCGGTCAACTCCTACGACTGGGGCGGCAAGCTCGCCAGCCTGGACCCGTGCGACGGCCTGGCGGGCAACGCGGAACTCAAATGCCTTCAGCGCGAGGGCGAAGGCCCGGTCTCGGCTGCGGAGGTGGCCCGGCCCCTGCAGGACTCGGTCACCAACGCGCTGATCGTCAAGCCGTACATGCTGCTGCAGTACGGGCGGATCCTCGACCCCGCGAAGCCTGCCGACCGCAAGGCCTACGCCGTCCACCTGAAGTGGGTCACCGGCGGGTATCTGCCGAACGGCCCCTCGAAGAAAGCGAAGGACGCCTGCGGCCTGATCGCCGGGCCTCTCAAAAAGTACTGCGAGCGTGACGTCGACGGCGGGCACCGCGACACGGGCGACACTCTCCCGGAGCTCACTCCCGGGGGCGAACTCCTCGATTCCTCCCAGGCGATCGTCACCGACGAGGACCGTTCGTTCGCCGCCTTCCTGCACGACATGAAACAGGCGGGACCGGTCGGCAAGTCGTGCGCGCAATACGCGGAGAAGCCCACCTGGTGGCGGGTCGGAGGCGCCGCCCTGCTGCTGATCGCCGCGCTGTTCATCTGCGGCATGCTCCTCTCGGCCGCGATCGTGCTGCTGGGCACCCAGGGCATCTGCGCCACCGCCGCAGCCGCAGGCGGGATCACGTTCATTGCGGGCATGCTGCCGGGACCAGCCCGGCAGGCGGTGTGGAAGTGGCTGTCCCTGTGGGGGATCGCGATCATCGCGCTGGTCGGGATCTGCGCGTTCGTGCCGTTCTTCGGCATCGCCGTGGACGCCACCATCACCCACGGCCCCGACCTGATGGTCGAGCGGATCCTGCTGATCGACGTCCTCGCCATCGCCGGCGCCGCCGGACACCGCCGCCTGCTGACCGGGATCACGTCCTTCGGCCGGCGCATGGCCATGCGGATGCGCTACGCCAAAATCGGCGGCACCCACCTGCCCGGCGACACCAGCGAGCTCGGCGCCGCCCTCGCCCTGAACTCCCCCTCCGCGCTGGGCGGGTACGGCGGCGGACTGCGCGCCTTCACCCGCGGCGGAGGCGGCCGGTTCGGCATGCTCGGCACCCGGCAGAAGCTGATGGGCGCCCTGGCCTCCCTGGTCGATGGGGCGGGCATGGCGGTGGACACCGGCGGGATCCTCGCCGATGCCACCGCCGAAGCCGGGCGCGGTCTCGCCCCGCTCACCGCCGCGGCCGCCGTGGGCGGCCTGGGCACGCGGCTCGGTCTGAAGGGTACGCACTGGCTGCTGATCGGCCGCCGCCCGGACAAGGAGCAACTGGCCAAGTGGCGCAAGCCCACCGCCGACGGCGGCCCCCACACCCGCGGCCTGCCCGATGGTGCAGACGGTGGTGCAGGCGGCGCTACGAGCGGCGGTCCGGGGGGTGGTTCGGGGGGTGGGCCTGGCCGTCCTGGCGGTCCGCCCGACCGGCACCGCAACGAGGCCGGGCAGATCGTCGACTGCCGCACGGGTGAAGTCCTGCATGACCAGAGCACCGACCGCACCTTGTTGTCCACCCGCGCCCACAACCGGCTGGTCCGCTTTCGCGGCTACCGCATCCTGCACCGGGCCGGACGGGCCGCGTACGGGGCAACGGTCGGTCTGCCCTCCACCGTCCGCCGTGCCCGCACCGGCGGCTCCCGCTACACCCACGACGCCCGCCAACAAGTACAGGTGTGGGGCAACACCATCCGCGAAGACACAGACGCCTGGCGGCG
This sequence comes from Streptomyces herbicida, assembly GCF_032656585.1. Classification (NCBI taxonomy): domain Bacteria; kingdom Bacillati; phylum Actinomycetota; class Actinomycetes; order Kitasatosporales; family Streptomycetaceae; genus Streptomyces; species Streptomyces herbicida. Next base: position 67,351 of record NZ_JAUYWJ010000033.1, on the reverse strand, counting down.
TTCCGGCCGCGTCCCGTCACCGACCCCGCGCAAGCAGCCGAGCACACCGAATTCCGCCTCCGGCGGCTCCATGGGTGCGCCTACCGCCAGCAGCGGATCGGCCGCCGGGCGCCGCCTGCCCACCTCCAGCGCGCGCCCCGGCACCTCCTGGCCCCCCGCAAGCCCGCGCCCGGCCCGCACGGTGCCCACCCCGACGGGCTGGCCTCCCGCCAGCCCGCGCCCGGCCGGTGCAACACCCGCAACGGCGCCCGCGCGGCGCCAGCCGCCGTCCTCATCCGCAGCACCAGCTGGCCCGGCCCCGGGCACGCCGTCGGCCCAGCGCGGCACCGGCTCCGCGCGGCCGCGTTTCAGCGACGGGCCCGCAGCCCTGCTGCCGGACCACAGCACTCCCCCGCCGCGGGCGAACCTGCACGAGCGCGCGCGGCAGGCCGAAGCACTGCGCCGGATGCGGGCGCAGTGGCACACCGAAGACGGGGACGGTGAGGACGAGTGAGAGCGGCCCGTCGCCGCATCGGGCGGTGGGGATGTGTGGGGGTGGCCCTGCTGTTCGCCGCTGTGTGCTGCGCTGCCCCCATGTCGAACGCGATCAGCGCATATGCCGCGCTCAAGTCCGCCGCGACCGGCGATGGCGGGATCGCCGACGGCGGCACCGCGGCGGACATCCCCGCCCGGATGCTGGCCGCGTACAAGGGGGCCGTCCATCAGGTCGGGACGTATGTGCCCTCGTGTCGGGGGATGCGATGGCCGATCCTGGCCGGGATCGCGAAGGTCGAGTCCAACCACGCCATCGGCCGGCGCATCGCCGACAATGGTGACATCCGCCCGAAGATCTACGGAGTCCTCCTCAACGGCTCCGGCACCGGCGGCAACACCACCGCCTTCCCCGACACCGACCACGGCACGTGGGACGGCACCGCCACCGGGGAGCGCGCCGTCGGCCCGTTCCAGTTCCTGCCCTCCACCTGGGAAAGCGTCGGCAAGGACGCGAATGGCGATAGGACGGCTGACCCGCACAACGCGGATGACGCCGCGCTCGGCGCGGCCGTCTACCTGTGCGGCAAGGGCCGCGACCTGACCAAGCGGGCCCAGCTCAAGGCGGCGCTCCTGCAGTACAACCACTCGGGTGAGTACGTGGCGAACGTGCTGGGCTGGATCGACCAGTACACCGCGGCCGCCCGGGGCCCGGGCCTGGAGAACGTGCCCGCCACGGTCCGCGCCGTCCTCGAGGCGGCCCTGTCGCAGCGGGGTGTGCCCTATTCCTGGGGCGGCGGCAACGCCCACGGCCCCACCTATGGCATCTGCTGCTCGCCCAGCGGCAAGAGCGGCACCGCCATTAAGGGCTTCGACTGCTCCGGGCTGACCACCTACGCCTACGCCAGGGCCGGCATCCGCCTGCCGCGAACCGCCGCCGCCCAGGCCGGTATCGGCCGATGGATCCCCGCCGGCCTCGGCACGAGCGTCCTGAAACCCGGTGACCTCGTCTTCTACGCCTACGCCCCCGGCCGCGACGCCACGATCTACCACGTCGGGATCTATGTCGGTGGCGGACAGATGGTCAACGCCGCGCGTCCGGGCACGGTCGTACGGCTGGACGCGGTCGACGCCATGCCGGGTTATGCGGGAGGAGCCCGCCTGTTATGACCACGCTGCCCTCCCCGCGCTCCCCGCGATTTCTGCTGATCACGACCATGGTTCTGGCCGGGGCCGGACTGGCCCTCATGACGGTGCCGCACCAACCGGGCACCCCCACTCCTTCAGCGGCGGCGCCGACGACCGCGTCTCAGCCACGCTCTTCACCGCTCTCCCCCAGCGCAGGCCCTGCTGGCACGGGCGTGCCCTCAACTGCCGCAGCCGCGAGGCCGCCGACAGCGTCAACCAGCGCGTCGGCGCTGCCGCCGCGCGGTGAGGGCGTCGCCGATGATCGGGCCATTCAGCACGCGTTGGAGGCGGCCTGGCCCGCAGACCTCCCCGCCCGCGACGCGCACCAACTGCTGGCCGACGCGCGTGCACTATTGCGCGCAGACGCCACCGGGATCGGCCGCGCGAAGTGGCCTGGCGTCTTCCCCCACTCCGGCCAGGGTCTGGCCCCGGCGTTCGGTACGGGCCGGTTCAGGATCCAGGCGGCGATCGCCCGCCGCGACGGCCGTGCGGACCGGGCGGTGGTGCACCTGGTGTGGGCGGGCGCCGACCGCGGCGGCACCTACACCGACGGCCGCATTACCGACTGGCACTTCACCCGCACCACCTCGACGAAAGGAGCACCTGCGTGGACTCCGTTGCCCCCTACCTGACCGACCAGGCCGATCAAATGGCGGCCGGCCCCGTACTCGGCCTGCTGACCAGCATCGTCCGCACGCCCGGCTGGCTGGTCACCCACTGGTGGCTGGCGGCTGCGGCCATCATCGCCGGGTGGGCAGCAAGTGAGATGGTGGTGCGCCAGCTGGCACGTAAGGCCTCGGCCGAGCGGATGGCCCTCGAACTCGTCCCCGCCCGGCACTTCGATCCCAGCCTCGAGGAGATCTTCCGCCGCGGCGTCCAGCTCGCCCGGGCCTCCACCAGCATGCCGTGGTGGGCGCCACGCCGCACGAAGGCGGTACAGATCCGGCTGCGCGCCGACGGCACCGCGCCACTGCGCTACCGCATCGAAGGCCCGGCCGGCGGCGAACGCCTGCTGTCGATCACCCCGTTCGGGCCGAACGTGACCGTAAGGCGGGCCCGGCCCATCGCCGACAAGGCCCGTGAGCACGTGGTGCGGGCGGAGTTCATCCTCCGCGGCAAGCCCACCGCCCCGCTGCGCGATGTCCCACTGGTCCCGGACCCGCTGCAGCCGCTGATCGACGCAGTCTGCGACCTGCAGCCCGAGCTGGGCGACCTCGCCGAGGTCCGGCTCGACCTCCAGCGCGCCCCCAAATGGGTGCTGCGGGCGCGGCGCCTGCACCTGATGAGTGCCGCCCGCCGGGCGGAGCGGCGTGAGGCACAGCGCGCGGCCCGCTGGGTGCGCCGGGATGCCGCCGGCATCGAGGACTCACTGACCTGGCAGCTGCAGCAGCTCGCCAGCGGCACGCACGGCTCGCCGGGGCAACGACGTCTGGTCATGCCGCCCGTGCCGCGCCGGGTCGATCCGGCCGAGGCCCTGGGCAAGCTCGCCGACGACGACCATCTCGTGCGGGTGCAGCTGCTGGTGATGTGCGCATCGAACACCAAGGGCCGCGCCCAGGCGCGGCTCGCCCAGCTCCAGGCCGCGCTCGATGTGTTCGGAGGGCGCTCGCGGTGGGCGATGCGCGGCTGGCGGATCGGGCCGTGGCGGGTGGGTGCCGACCGGTGGCCCAGCCGACGCGGTTTCGAGCGCCGCTGGCGCCTGGGGCACTGCCAGCCGCCGCGCGCGAACTGGGTCCGTCTGGACGAGGTGACCGGGCTGCTCAAGCCGCCCACCGTGCACTGCCGGCTGCCGCTGCTCACAGCGGACCTGCCGCCCTTCGAATTCGGGAACCCCGAGCTGCTGCTGCAGGGCATCTACCGGGCACCGGACGGTCGCCGGCGCCTGGTCGCCACCTACGCCAAGGAGACGCTGTTCGAGGTGGGGGTGGGCAAGGCGGGCGGCGGCAAGACCGAACGTGCCCTGGCCCAGGCGATCGGCTGGGCCCACGCCGGCGGCGGGCTGATGTTCCTCGACCCGCACCGCGACTCCTGGCCCCGCGCCCTGCCCTTCCTCGCCCACGACCACCTCCTGCCACGCATCGCGCTGATCGACCTCAACGCCATCGGCCCAGCCCCGCAGATCAGTTCGTGGAATCCGCTCGGCATGCACCAGGGCCAGAGAGCGCACGAGGTGGTCGAAGCGGCCTGCGACGGCTTCGCCGCAGCCCTGGGCTGGGACGACGCCACTGCACCCCGCGCCCTGACGATCCTCACCCACGCCCTGACCGTCCTGACCGCCGTCAACGCGGCGGCCTGCCAGGCCGGGCGGCCCGAAGACCAAATGACGCTGTTCCATGTGCGGGCGCTGCTGACCGACCCCGGATTGCGCAGCCTGGCGCTTGCCGCCATGGCCGGCCGGCTCGACGAGGACACGCTGTCCTGGTGGCAGACCGTGTTCCCGTCGCTGCCCGTCGATGCGTTCGGTGTCGTCCTCAACCCGATCGCCCGCCTGGCCGCCCACCCCACCGCCCGCGCCTTTCTCGGACAGCCCATCGGGGTCTACAACATCCGATGGGCGATGGACCACCACAAGATCGTGTGGGTCTGCCCCGGCGGGAACGGGCCCACCGACCGGCTACTCACGGCACTGCTCGCCCGCGACCTGCTGCGCGCCGTGCGCTCCCGCCGCGACACCCCCGAACACCAAAGGGTGCCGTTCCGCCCCTACTTCGACGAGCTGATCACGCTCACCGGCGCGGCCCCGGAGACGATCGCGGCGATGTTCGAGGACTTCCGCAAGTACAAGGTCCACGTCCACGGCATGACCCAGCTGCTGGCCCGTCTGCCTGCCCCGGTACGGCTGTCCCTGGTGCAGAACGCCTCCACCCTGGCCACGACGGCGGGCTCGCAGTCCGCGATCGCCCCGATCACCGCAGAGTGGGGCGATACGCCCAGCTCTGATGTCGTCGCCGCCCTGGACCGGTACGAGCACTACATGTCCCTGACCGTCCACGGCCGCCGTCTCGGCCCCGTCCGGATTACCGGCCCCCACCTCGACGACGTCTTCGCCGACCACGCCCAGCCACACAAGACCGCAGACCTCGAACGCGCCGCCTTGGCCAACGCCCGAGCCCAGCCGCTCCACCAGCTCACCACCCGGGCCGCCGGCCAACTCGAACGCGTCACCGCCTTCCTCACCCAGCACACCCCCACCACCACGCCCACCCGGGCGCCCGTAAGCCTGCACAAAGAGACGGAATACCTGTGACCACCACCCCACCCAGCGCCGCCCACACCGACACCCGCGCCCACGCCGACACCAGCACCCATGCCGATGGCGGCTCCGACGCCGGCCTGAGCCGCCCTGCCCACAGCGCCACGATCGAGCGTGCAGACACCATCGAGGACACCACCGGCGGCGCCCTCAGCTCCGCGCAGACTTGGCAGCCCAGCCCTCACGAGTGGCTCCCGCACCGGCTGCTGACCGCGCTCGCCCAGCACCGCATGGCCACCACCGCCCAACTCCGCACGATGCTCCAGCCCGAAGTCACCCGGCAGACGATCAGCACACCACTGAACCGGCTCCGCGACAAAGGCCTCGTCGACTTCGTCGTACTGCCACGCTCCCAGCGCACCCGCGCCTGGTACCTCACCACCGACGGCGCACGCATCACCCGCGACCACCCCGCCCTGCGCGGCCGCCCCCCGTATCCGATCACGTCCGCCACCGCCGCCTCCCTCAAATCCCCCCACACCCTCACCGTGGTCCGCACCCACCTCGCCTTCGCCACCGACGCCCGCCAACGCGGCGACGAACACGGCCCCCTCGACTGGACACCCGAGGTCTCCCACCCCATCGGCGAAAACACCCGCCTGACCGCCGACGCCGTCCTGCACTACACCCTCACCAGCACCGGACAGCGCACGAAACTGCGGGCGTTCATCGAAGTCGACCGGACCACCATGTCCAGCGAACGCCTCGCCACGAAGCTCATCGACTACGCGCGGCTGTGGTCCTACGAACCCCAGCCGGTAGGCCGCCAGCACGCCCGCACGCCAGCCGGCTCGAGCCCACTGTGGCTGCGCTGGTATCCCGTCTTCCCCCGCACCCTCATCGTCCTGACCGGAGCCCCACGCCACCGCCTGCACCACCGCATCAGAGACCTCAAAGCCATGACCGCCCAGCACCCCCACGTCGCCGCCCTCGCCCGCTACGTCCCCCTCGCCGCCACCCTCCTCGACGACCTCGAACACCACCGGCCCACCGGCAACGTGTGGGTCCCCCTCGCCGGAGGCGAACCCCGCCCCTGGACCGACCTGTGACCCCGCCGACAACAGCACTCGAGCAGGGAGCAGCGCACCTGGCCTGCCAGGTCAGTGCAGCGTTCGCGCAGACCGCACTCGGCCGGGTACAGGACAGCGCCGACAGGAGTGCCCACAGACGGACTTGCACTGAGACTGCTCCACGCGGCGCCGGATGCATCGGCTGCCACAGCACCGGTACTCCCGTCGCACCGTTCATGAGCCACCGCGACGGGTGCACCTCGGCTTCCACGAGCGCACCAAAGGGCGCCGCTTCCAGACCGGCCAGAGCCTGCACACAGCCGGACTGAGGGCCGATCTCCTCGGCAGTCATGCGCAGCCCCTCCTCGGGCGCAGCGGCCTCCAACGGGTGGCCGGTTCGCCAACTTCCCCAAACCCCTTGAGATTTGCCTACGCGAATGTTTACTATCGCATGACAAGCGCATCGTGAGCCCGGAATAACTCTGCTGCATAGGCAATGGAAGAGGACCGGCGATGAGGCATACCGCTAACATGATTCGCACAACAGAAGACTTTTCCGGACTGGTGTGGCCTGCCTGCACCAAGGACGTGGCGTGCATCGGAGACGCCTGGGTGGCCACAGCCGCAGGCGAGTTCGACGTGGACGACCTCAACCTGGTACGCAGCCAGTTCCCCCACCGGCGCGTCACCCTCGACGGCGACGTCATCACCGTCTGGCCCCGCCCCACCACCGCCCGATGACACACAACGACCTGCTCGTCCTGCGGCGCGCCGAGCGGCGTGGCAAACGCTGTCGCTGCGCGGCCGCGGACCACCGCTGGTGCGGGGGCCGGCGCACCGACCTCTTTTGCACCGGGCCTCACCCCCGCGACGCCGACGCACCCCGCCCCCACCCCCACCTGCCCGTACGCTCCGCCCTCCGTCCGCCCTGCTCACGGAAAGGATGCACGGTCATGACCATCGGGCCCCGGGCTGCCTTGCGCTCACGGCTGGCCACGCTGACGATCGCGGCAGCGCTGACGCTGGGAACGGCCGGCTGTTCCCATGGCGGTGCGCCGCGGGAGCGCACCGTGGCGGCATCCTCCGCCTCACCGGCACACGGCTCGGCGCCACGCACCCAGCAAGGACAGCAAGAGGAGCCGCTGGCCGTCCTCAAGGGCCAGCACCGCCTGCAGCTGACCCTCACCTCCGCCCGCAGGACAGCCGGGGTCGTCACCGTCCGCGGCCAGCTGAAGAACACCGGCACCGACCTGGTCGTCGTCCCCGCCGAACTGCGCGGCAACGAAACCGCCGTCCTCAAGAACGGCCCCTCCCTGGCCGGAGCCACCCTCGTCGACTTCACCGGCGGCAAGCGCTACTACGTCCTGCGCGACACCGACGCACGCCCCCTGACCACCACCGGCCTGTCCCAACTCGCCGCCGGCGAAAGCGTCGCCGTGTTCATGCAGTTCCCCGCCCCACCCACCAGCACCACAACCGTCGACTTCGAACTGCCCCTGTTCGAGTCCACGACCCTCACCCTGACCCGGTGAAGCCCGCCATGCGCACCCGCCTGGCAGCCTGGCTCGCCGTCCTGCCCGCACTCGCCGGCCTGCTCATCGCAGCCGACGTCTTCCACGACGCTCCCACCACGGTCTGTGCCTGCGCACGCGATACCGCCGAATCCCCGCACCCCGCCGCAGACCCGCCCACCCCCTCCGTCGCCCTGCGCCCCGGCGCACACCTCGCCGACCCGAAAATCCTGTCCCTCACCTCCCCCTCCCCCGCACTACGCCAAGCCGTCCAAAACCTCACCGGCACAGCACCCGGCCACAGCCACCACCCCGGCACGCATCCCGGCACCAGCACCCGCACGGCCGCCACCCACACGCCCGGGCCGGCCTCGCCCGGCCCCGCCGCTTCGGCCATTCCTCCCCGCCGCACCCCTGCACAAGGCGACAGCACACCGACCGTGCAGCCCAGCTCCAGCGCCTTCCTACCCGCCGCACCGCAGCCGTCAAGCCCCGGCGCGGTGTCCCCCTCTACCAGCGCCTCTGCATCGCAACCATCATCATCGGCCCCGGCCAGGCACGTCACACTGGCTCAAGTCCTGGCCGCCGCCGCACTCCTGGCCGCCGCCCTCACCGGCGCCCTTGCGACCCGGAGAATCCTGGGGCGACACCACCGCAAGGACGGTGCGTCGCCCGCCCACGCCACTCATGCGTCGAATCCTCAAACCCTGTTGCGCTCGGTCGGCGAGCCCGACGGTGCGGCCCGACTGGACCTCGCCCTGCGTACGCTCGCCCACCACGCTGCTGCGCAACAGGGGAGCGTCGGGCTGCCCGACGTGCGGGCGGTCCGCATCGGCCCCCGCACACTGCAGGTCCTGCCGGACGATCCCGCCGAAGGCCCCAGCCCGCCGTTCACGGCGGGCAATGCACCGGGATGGTGGGATCTGTCTGACAGGGCAGATCTCCTGGACCACGAACAGGCCGGCCAGGTCCCCGCCCCCTACCCGGCCCTGACCACCCTCGGCCACACCGGCGACGACGCCCTCGTCCTGGTCAACCTCGCCCAACTCCCCGCCCTCCTACTCGAGGGCGACCCCGCACACATCACGCAGGTGTGCACCTCCCTGGCCCTAGAACACGCAATGAACCCCTGGGCCGACGACGCCGACATCCTCGCCATCGGCTTCGGCGAAACCCTGCACCGCCTGCTGCCCCACAGCCACATCACCCACACCCGCCATCCAGCCCAGGCACTGCAGGACCTAACCGAACAGCTGCTGGCAGCACACCAACACCCCGAACTCCCCCACCGCCCCTGCCTCATCATCTCCGCCACCACGCTCGACACAGACACCGTCCACCAGGTCGCCGACCTCATCGAAGGAACCCGCACCGTCCCAGTCACGCTCATCGCGCCCGCCTCCACGGCCCGCGCGCTCTTCCCCCACGCTGTCATCCTCGACGCCGCCGACAGCCGGCCCCAGCACCTCGACCTCATCGGCGCCGACATCACCCTCCAGCGTGTCGACGACACCGCCTACGCACAGATCACCACCGCCCTCACCCGCCGGCCCGCGGAAACCGACACGGCGACCGACGAACCGACTCCGCAGACGGCAACCGGTACGCCCGGCCAGGACGTTGCGCCCCCGTCCGGCCATGCAGCACGAGCCGAGGCGGCCGCCGTCGAGACACCGGGCGACGACACCCAGGCGGGTGCGCCCGGCCGGCCACCCGTCCCGGCCTCGGATGCAGGCAGCGACGACGCGGTGTTCGCGGCCCTGCTCGCCGCCACACCCCAACAATCCCCACGCCCTCGTGATACCGCCATTCACCGCACTCCGGTCACCAACCACGGCGAGGCGGCCAGTGGCACACCGCCTCAGACCCACCGCCCTGCCCAGCACAGGGACCACACGCTGACAAGCCCGGCAGAACCGGCCGGCATCGGTGACCCCCACGCGCCCGAAATCCGCGTCCTGGGCCCCGTCAACGTCGACGGCGTCCCTCACACCGGGCACGGCCCCAAGACCGCACAGCTCGCCTCCTTGCTGTATTTCCGGCCCGGCCGCACCGCCGACGCCATCTGCACCGACATGGACCCCACCACCCCCTGGACCACCACCACCCTCAACGCCCGCCTCCACCAACTACGCCGCGCACTCGGCACCGACCCCACCGGCAACCCATACGTCCCCCGCCGCACCAACGCCGACGACCCCTACCGCCTGCACCCCGACATCCGCTGCGACTGGACCACCTTCCAGCACCTCACCCAACACGCCCTGCCGGAAGAAGAGAATCTGCCCCAGCTGGAAACGGCACTCCAGCTCGTCCGCGGCCGCCCCTTCGACGACCGCCCCCTGCCCTGGGCCGAACCCCACCAACAGGAAATGACCACCTCAATCGTCGACGTTGCCCATACCGTCGCCACCCAGCGCACCCCACCGGGCCCCCACCACAACCTCAGCCTCGCCCGCCAGGCCATCGCCACCGGACTCGATGTCGACCCAAGCGCCGAAAAGCTCTACCGCGCCTGGATGCTCATCGAACACACGGCCGGGAACCGGTCGGGCCTCCACATGGCGATCTCCCGCCTGCAGCAGGTCAACGCCAGCCTGGGCTGCCCCCTGGAGACGGAAACCACACACCTCGTCAACGAGCTGCTCCACGACAGCGGTCCGAAACGGGCCAACCACGAATGACCCCCAAGGGAGCACCACGCGCCGAACCAGCGCCGCGGCGCACACCAGTTACCCGCCACAGCCTGACTGGGCACGACACGCCCACGCACACCGAGAAAGAAGGCAACGATCCCCTGCAAGGCATGGCACTCCCCGAATCCTCAGCCGCGCCCAGCGCGTTGTCGCCTGCACGGTCATCACCGGCACCGTCACCATCGCCAGCATCGGGTTCACCGGCTCCTACCAAGCCATCCGCGAACTGGCCGGCAAGAAGAGCTTCGGAACCTTCTCCTACCTCTTCCCGATCGGCATCGACGCGGGCATCTGCGTCCTGCTCGCCCTTGACCTGCTCCTGACCTGGATCCGCATCCCCTTCCCGCTCCTGCGCCAGACGGCCTGGGTCCTGACGGCTGCCACCATCGCCTTCAACGGCGCGGCCGCCTGGCCGAACCCACTGGGTATGGGCATGCACGCGGTGATCCCGGTCCTGTTCGTGGTCGCCGTCGAGGCGGCCCGGCACGCGATCGGCCGGATCGCCGACATCACCGCCGACAAGCACATGGAGAGCATCCGACCCGCCCGCTGGCTGCTCTCCCCGGTGCCCACCTTCCTCCTGTGGCGCCGTATGAAACTGTGGGAGCTCCGCTCCTACCAGCAAGTCATCAAGCTCGAGCAGGAACGCCTCGTCTACCAGGCCCGGCTCCACGCCCGCTACGGCCGCGCCTGGCGCCGCAAGGCCCCCATCGAGTCCCTGATGCCCCTGAGGCTGGCGAGGCACGGCGTCCCCCTGACGGAAACGGCCCCGGCAGGCCTGGCACCGGGCATCGATTCCGCCTCCCTGCCCCCGGCACCGGAACCGCCCGAGCTCGCCGCGGCGCGCACACGGGAGCCGACCTCAGCCGATCATCCGGCGCCATCGCGCATCGGCACCCAGCAACCCGAAGCACCCCCACAAGATCGCAAACGCCTCCAGCCACCACCCGCGGCAAGGAAACATCCCAGGCCGTCGGCTCATACGCCCCAACCGGCCACCGTGGACCGGTACTACGCAGGCTGGCACCACTTCACACAGCAACACGGCCGAGAACCAGACACCACCGAACTCTCAACCCACCTCGCCCACCACCGCGTACTCACCAGGCAAGGCCAACCCATCAAAGCAAAAACACTCGCCCGCTACCTGCTGGGCTTCCGCATCTACACCGTCTGGGCCCAGCACCGATCCACCACACCAAACCCGCACCTCGGCCACGTCGCAGCGGAACTCGCACAATCCGCATCACCGGCCAATACCACCAACCATCACCGAAACAGACCTCAAACAACACCACGACACCTTCGAACGCCGCTGGCTGGCACTCGAACACAGCTGATGCCGCACCAGGCAACGCCTGCCAGCCACGCCTTGACGGACTGCGCGGAGCCGGTGCAGCGCAAGGAACTGCCTGCGTGGACCTGTGCTGTGGGTGTGATGCCGGAATTGGTGTAGGCCCGGCCGGTCACGTCGTCCGCCCCGCCGGGGGATGTCCGTTGACGGCGGTCGCCGTCGACGGACATCCCTCACCATCCGGACACATCCGCAGCCCGGCGGAACGTACCTGGCTTCCTGACCGGCCTGCGCGATGTGCCCGGCGCGGTCGCACGAACGAGAGAAGGGCCGTCCACTTGACGACCATGTCCCCGGGGAACGGGGGATCCTGGGCCTATACTCCCCTGCGTGTCATCGAAGGGGGAGTTATCAACGGGCGGCAGCCAGCTGCGGTTCGCTGTGCTCGGTCCGCTCCGGGCCTGGCGCGGCAACGTGCAGCTGGAGCTCGGTCCGGTTCGCCAGCAGGCTCTGCTGACGGCGCTGCTGCTGCGGCCCGGCACGACCGTCAGCCGGCAGCAGCTGCTCGACGGAGTATGGGGTCCGGAGCCGCCGGGCACGGGCGCCAAGGTGATCCCGGTCTATGTGCACCAGCTGCGCAGACGTCTGGGCACTGAGGGAGCGAGCCCCTCCGGCTCCGTGATCGTCACCGACCGGAGCGGCTACCGGTTCGACCCCCAGAATGTCTCGATGGACGTGGCTCGGCTGAAGGAGATCGTCGCCGAGGCACACGCCGCGCGGGCCTCCGGTGACCTGGACGCCGCGGTGAGCGCGTGGTCCACCGCCCTGGAGCTGTTCCTGGGCGATCCCCTGGCCGAGATCCCCGGCCCGTTCGCCCAGGGAGAGCGCTTCCGGCTGGCGGAACACAGGCTCGCGTTGGTGCAGGACAAGGTGGAGTGCCAGCTGCAGCTGGGCCGCCACGCCGAGGTCGTGGGAGAGCTGTTCGCTCTGACCGAGACGCATCCGCACAACGAGTCCCTGGCCGCCCTGTTGATGCGTGCCCTCTACGCCGGTAACCGGCAGGCCGATGCGCTGGCTGTCTTCGCCACGGCGCGCCGCCGTCTGGTGAGGGAGCAGGGGGCGGAGCCGGGCGGTGAACTACGGCGGGTGCACGAAGCGGTGCTGCGCGCTGACGAAACGTTCCTCATCGGTGCGTCGCCGGGGCCGAGCCGGTCGGCGGACGGCTCATCGCCACGGCCACGCCGATCAACGGACCGGCGGCCCTCAGCCGCTCGCCCACTCCGACGCGCGCGTTATGAACTGCCAGTGGATGTCGGCGGCTTCACGGGGCGGGACCGTGAACTCGACCTGCTCCGCGCGTCGGCCGATGAGCAGGTGGTGACGGTCCGCGCGGTGGACGGCATGGCCGGGGTCGGCAAGACCGCGCTCGTGGTGCGCGCCGCGCGTGCGATGCGGGAGCGCTATCCGGACGGCTGCTTGTTCGTGGACCTCCACGGTCACCGCGAGGGGCGGGAGGCAGCGGTCCCGCACCGCGTGCTGCGCCGATTGCTGCGGGCAGTCGGCGACGCCGGAGAAGGCGACGACGAGTCATTATCGGAGGACCTCGACGGGCTGGCCGCGTCATGGAGGGCCGCGACCGCCGCCCTGCGGCTGATCGTGGTGGTCGATGACGCATCCGCTGCAGAACAGGTGCGCCCCCTGCTGCCCGCCGGTCCCGGCAGCCTCGTGCTGGTGACCAGCCGTCAGCGGCTGACCGGGCTAGACGCCGACCGCAGGATCTCGCTGGCGCCGCTTCACATCGACGAGGCCGTAGCCCTGCTGACCCGCATTGTCGGCGGTCCGGGCTCCGACCCCGAGCGTGCGGCGGTGCGCGAGCTGGCGCGCCTCTGCGACCGGCTACCGCTGGCCCTGCGCGTCGTCGGGGCTCGCATACAGAGCCGCCCGTCGTGGGCGCTGGAGCGCATGGCGGCGCGGCTGGCTGACGACGAGCAGCGGCTCGGCGAGCTCGCTGTGGAGGACCGCAGCGTGGAGGCGGCCTTCCGGGTCTCCTACGAGCAGCTTCCGGACGCCGAACGGCGCGCGTTCCGCGCGTTGGGCCTGTCGCCGACCGTAGAGTTCGACCGGCTGACGCTGGCCGCCATGGTCGACCTCACACCACCGAACGCCGAGCGTGCCCTGGAGAGCCTGGTCGAGGCAAGTCTCGTGCAGCAGGCGGGCACGGGCCGCTACCGCCTGCACGACCTGGTCGCGGTCTACGCCCGGCGCGTCGTCGGCGCGTACCCCGCGGAAGTCGTGGCGGCCCGGACCGGGGTGTTCCGGCTCTACGTGCTCGCCGCCCGTCGCGCAAGCGATTGGGGCCCCTCTGCCTTCCCGACCGGCCCGCGGCCGGACACCGCGCCCTTCGCGGACTGGGAGGAGGCGTCGGCCTGGTTGGACGCGGTGGGCGGCGAGCTGGTCGACGTGGTCGGTCACGCCGCGGCCATGGGGCAGGTGGACGACGCCTGCTGGCTCGCCGAGGGACTGTGCGACTACCTCACCCGACAAGGCCGGTACCACGAGTGCCGTGCCGCCATCGAGATCGCGCTGCCGCTCACGGAGCAGGCCACCGACCAGCGGATGGTCTCCGAACTGCGCACCTGTATGGGCATAGCGCACGGCCTGCAGGGACACTACGAGCAGGCGCGCCGCTGGCTGAGGGATGCCCTGGAGATCAGCCGCCGGACCGGAGACCTGATCGAGCAGGCCCGGGCCGTGGGTTCGCTCGGGATCTTCGCCAACGCGGCGGGGGAACCGGCCGAGGCCGCCGCGCTCCTGGCCGAATCCGCGGGCCTTGCCCAGGCAGCGGAGGACGACTGGCTCACCGTCATGTACCTGGCCAACGTCGGCGCCGTCCACCATCAGGTGGGGCAGTATGAAACGGCGCACGACTGCTACGCGGAATCGGTCATCGTCGCCGAGAAGATCGGCAGCCCCAGAATCCTGAGCAAGACGCTGTTCCGCATGGGAACGCTCCAGCTCGACCGTGGGCGGTGCGCGGAGGCTGCGGACGCGCTCCGCAGGGCCGCCGGACTCGCCGAGCGCGTGGGGGACATCCCGTTGTACGCCGCGGTCCTCGGCAGACTGGCCACCGCCGAGGAGCGCCTGGGCAACCTGGCCGAGGCAACGGAACTCCATAACCGGGCAGTCGCGGCGGTCGGCGAACGGTCCGGTACCAGGCTGGAGGCCGAGATCCGCAACCGGCTGGGCTGGCACCACGCAGCGACGGAAGACCTCATCCAGGCGCGCGACCGATTCGAGCGGGCCGTCGCCCGCTCCCGCACCGACCCCGGGGAACTCGCCCGCACCGTCGACGCCCCGGACCATCGCGGGAATAAGCCGGGCCCCCGGCGGTTCTAGCCTCCCGAAGGCGCCGACCGTGTTCGACCGTGCCCGCCGCCGCCTGCCCGACGACGTGAGGATTCCTCCGAGCCGGATGCTGCCACGCACCAGATGATCCTGCGCGGAAACCAAGCCGGCCTCGGTCTTACGGTCGTCACACAGGCGCCGGCCCAGGTGAAGGTGTTTTGTTGCTGCGTGTGTGCGAGCACCCGCCGCAGGTGCCGTCGGATCAGGGCGCCGCCAGGGCCCGGCGGCGAAAGCCTGGGCGACGAGGCGGTCCGACATGCGGTGGCGGGTGCACGGTCTGCATGGCCAGGGTGACTCCTCCCCTCATGAATGAGGCGGCTTCTCGCTATGCCGGTGCGGCTTTGCGACGGACCAGCCCGGCCCGTAGAACGTTCAGGGCGCCCACCGTGTCCGCGTGCGCGTTGTGGCCGCACGAGACGCAGTGGAACTTTGCCTGTGTGGGCCGGTTCTCCTTGGCGGTGTGCCCGCATGCGGGGCACTGTCGAGAGGTGTTGCGGGGGTTGACGGCCATCACTTCCCGTCCGGCGCATTCTGCCTTGGCGGTGAGGATCTGAAGGAACACCCCCATCCGGCATCGGTTATCGAGCGGTTCAGCCCGGCCTTTGCGGCTGCCCCGTTGGGCAGGAAGCTGCCCGGCCTCTCGGGGGCCGGCCTGGCCTCGGGTACCCGGCTCATGTTGCGGATCTTCAGGGCTTCGTACGCGATGAAGTCGTGTGCGCGTACAAGACCAAGCGCGGTCTTGTACGCGTGATCGAGCCGCTGACGGCGCACCTTGCGGTGCAGCCGGGCCACCACCTCCACGGCCTTGCGACGACGCTTACTGCCGCGCTTGCACCGAGAGAGGGCCTGTTGCGCGGCTTCGAGTTTCGCGGCGGCCTTCGCCCCGTGCCGGGGGTTGGCGACAAACGCACCGCCTGAGTCGGCGAGGAAGTGGGCTATGCCCAGGTCGATGCCGAC
Source organism: Streptomyces herbicida (assembly GCF_032656585.1). Taxonomy (NCBI): domain Bacteria; kingdom Bacillati; phylum Actinomycetota; class Actinomycetes; order Kitasatosporales; family Streptomycetaceae; genus Streptomyces; species Streptomyces herbicida. Next base: position 51,566 of record NZ_JAUYWJ010000033.1, on the reverse strand, counting down.
CACGCTGCCCGTCACCGCAAGCGGCTCGGGCTGGTCCTGGTCAGCCGTCAGGATGACGTACCAGCGTGCGCCTTCCCGCTTGACCGAGATCGTCTTGACCTTGCCGGCCACGGGCCGGTGCTGGTGCACCTTGACGTGGCCGATGCCTTGGAGCCGGACGCGGGTCACGGGGTCGTGCGGGGTGGAGTCCCAGCGGCAGCCGTCGCCGTCCCTGGAGAACTCCACCGTGTCGAACCGCCGACCCGATCGGAAACGGGGATAGCCGGGCTTCTCGCCGGCCTTGACCCGGCGGAAGAACGCGGCGAACGCCCTGTCCAGCCGCCTGAGCGTCGCCTGCTGGGAGGAGAACGACCAGCGGCCCTGCCCTTCCGGGTCGAACACCCGGATGTCCTTGAGCTGCGCGGACTGCTGGCCATACCGAACCGTCGTCTTCGAACGGTGCCGGTAGGCGTCACGGCGCTCCTGCAACGCCCCGTTGTAGAGCGAGCAGTGATCACGCAGCATCACAGCGAGCGCGCCCTGCTGGCCCACGGTGGGCCGCATGAGGAACTTGTACCCACGGATCATCCGGCCCACCCCCCTTCAGCGCCTGTGCGAGCAACATAGTGCAGGCCACTGACAATGCAGTGACCTCCGCCGCTTCACGGCCCCGAGCCAAGGATGCGATTCCCTCCCCGGCTGAAGCCGGGGATACCCACGCAAGATCAACGGATGGTGCCATCCACCTCTAGCCTCGTACTTCGCAGGTCACCCGATCGTGAAGATCGGGCGGTCGTAGTCGATCGCTCACCGATCGGAACCGTAGTGGCGATGACTGCCCCGGTCTGAGCCGGTCGAGATCGGACGCTGTGAGGCCGCTGCGAGGAACCTTTTCGGCGACCTGCGAAGTACGGGTCTAGCCGCTCTGGACGGTCAGGATGCGAAGGCCTTCTCCAGCCTGGGGATCAGGTCCCGGAGGTCCTGTTCCCAGCAGCCGGCGTTGTGGTCGCCGTTGCATTGGGTGCCCCAGGCGGAACCGTCGCCGTAGTCGACGTAGTAGTAGGGCATGCCCAGAGCGTCCATGCTGTCCTTGGCATGCTTGGCCGCGCCTTCGAGCCAGAACTCCAGTCCTACGTTGCCCACGTAGATGGAGACCCCGACTCCGGCGAGTTTGTCCATGTGCGCTGCCGGGTCGACCTCGTTCCACCGCCAGTCGGCGTTGAACACCGGGTAGGGCGAGCCGAACAGAGCATCGCTGTCCACGCCGGGCTTGTAGGCGGAGTTGTCAGGGTCACAGTATCCGGATGACGAGCCGCAGATCGCGCCGAACGCGTCGGTGACGGAGGCGACGACGGCCAGCCGCAGGTCCATGGACTTGGCCGACATATCGGTGTCTCCCGACAGGGATGCGGTCTGGCTGAACAGGTCGGGACGGTCCTGGGCGTAGTGGAAGGCGCCGAACCCGCCCATGGAGACACCGGCGATGGCCCTCGCCTTCTTGGTGGGAATGGTCCGCAGGTTCGCGTCGATGAACGGGATCACCTGCTTGAGGTGGAAGTTCTCCCAGTTCTGGGCACCGAGCTGAGTCTTCTGGTTGAGCCAGTTGGCATACCATCCCCGAGCGCCGCCGTCCGGAATGACGGTGATCATCGAGTCCGACATGGTCAGCGCCGGATAGGTCTGCTGAATCGGGTCGTCAGGCGAACCGTGCAGGAAGTACAGCACCGGGTAGCGTCTGTCCGGGGTGTCGTAGTAGCCGCTCGGCAGGATGATTTTGATGTGGTGCTTGCCCGTGACCTCGGGTGTGGTCACCGTGATGTGGAAATTGGTGGGACCTCCTACGGCCGTGTCGACCTGGGTGAGTCCAAATCCGTTCGCCATCGGTGGCGGAGCGGTGCGGACGGCGGCCTGTGCCGGACCGGCCGGCATGATCATGGCCACGGCGGCGGCCATCCATGCCGCAACCAGTCGCCATCCATTCGATGTCCTTGCCACAGCGTGCCCCTTCGTGAGCCTTTTTGTTGTGCGGCGTGAGATGCATCGGGAAGCGGTGAGGCTCCGATGAAAGAGCACGCCGGAGAGCGCCTTCGACGTTCCGGCGTGCTCACCTGTCGATCTCAGTTCAGGACCTTGACCTCCAATGCCGGTGAGGCCGCGATTTGCTCCTCGGTGAACCGCTCGGTCACCCACTGGCCCGCCGAGAACAGCTTGGTCTGATCGGCGTAGTGCGGCGAGTTCGGGTTGGCCGACTGTGAATAGGCCAGTACGGAGGAGGTCTGTGGCGGACCGTCTGCGGTGAACCGCACCTCCTGGATGAAACTGGACCCGAAGACCACGTCCAGTTTGCCGTCGACCTGACCGGGAGTGATCACGTTCAGCACGCCGAGTTCGCTGATCGAGCCGTGGATCGGGATCTGCTCACCGTTGCGGGTGATCTTCTGGATGTCCGAGAGCGGCGCGTTCAGCGGAATGCCCGCCTTGCGCAGCGCGAGAACCGCACGGCCCAACGCATCGCGGACGGCGGAGCTGCCCGAGTCCAGCGAGTTGGGCGTGTGCACTGGGTCCTTGGGGTCGAAAGGAACCCGCCACGGCAGTTTCTCGATGCCCTGCCCACCGAGCAGGAAGGACCAGTAATACGCGAACAGCCAGGACCCCCGGCTGCCCGCCGTGTAATCGTGATCCTTCCAGGCGGCCAGGATGGGACATGCCTCACTCACATTGACCAGGTTGCCGTCCACCAGGATGGTCCCGAAGGGTATGTTCTGACACATCGTCACCGTGGAGTTGAGGGCCAGATCGGCCGCCCTGCTCTTGTCGGCGAACAGCAACTGCCGCATGTTCTCCGGTGTGAAGCCCTTGCCGGCCAAGCCGTCGGTGCCGTTGATCCGGTTCTGCGCGGTCAGGATGAGCTCCTGGGTACGCAGCGACCGGGGCGCTGCCGTGTCACCCATGACCCTGGGGAAGGACAGCGGCTGCTCGGGGTTGGCCAGCCAGGCGCTGTCGTTGGCGTTGCCCACGAAGTCGGACCGGATGAGGCGTGGCTGCTTGTGCGGGTCCAGCAGCCCGGGCGCGACCGCGTTCGGATCGTTGGGCCAGTCGCACTCGCTGCGCTTGCCGTCGAGGATGGAGATCGGCGGCACGTTCGGCAAGCGTAGCGCCTGGTTGAACAGCAGTTTACCGGTCTCGGTGAGGCACGACCGAGCGTGCTCGTCGGTGATGTTCGCGGTGGCCTGGATGTCCGCGTACAGCGCGTTGCCCTTGCGGTCGGAGGCCACGGTGTTGAAGAACGGGACGCCCTGGGTAGTCTCCAGCGTGTTCACCACGTCGTTGACGTCCTTGGCCTGGTCGAGGTGGAACCAGGTGTTCAACGCCCGCAGGTTGTCCATGTTCACGTCGCGTACGGCGTGCGCGCTGACCACCCAGGGCAACGGGACGCCCTGGATCGATGTGGTGATCGGGCCGTAACGGGTGGACCACAACGTCCTGGTGACCTTGCCGATGGAGCCGTCCGCGTTCAGCACGTCGACACCGACCTGCTGCGAGGTCATCTTCTGCCAGGTTCCGTCGACCAGGTAGTTGGTCGGGTTCAGCGGATCCACCTGCACGTCGAACAGCCCGAACGGCGCTACGGTGGCGATCGTGTGGCTCCAGGCGACGTCGTTGTCGTGCCCGATGGTCACAGCGGGCAATCCCAGCAGGCTGGCCCCTGAGACATTGATCTTTCCGGGGATCGTCAGCTGGCTCTGCCACATCCGGTTCTTGCCCTGCCACGGAAAGTGCGGGTTGGCCAGCATCATGCTGGTGCCGCCGGACACGCCCTGCGAACCGACCGCCAACGCGTTGCTGCCCATGCTCTGTTGCCGGCTCTTCGCCATCGCGTCGCGGATCTTCTTCGCGGTCCGTGCGGCGGAGAGCGTCGGCGGCGCGGCGGCCGACGTCCCCGGGGGTGCGGCGTTCACCTCACCGTCCAGCAGCGCATCGGCACTGCCCATGATGATCTCGGCGTGCGCGTGCCGGTAGACGTCCATCTCCGTGATCGGCCGCACCCAGGCCGCACCGCGGCAGGCCGGGTCGGAGATGTTGTTCACGCCCGTCTCGGCCAAGTACCTGTTGTACCCCTGGACATAGCCGCGAATCGCCTCTTTGACCTCCGGCTCCGGCCCGTTGGGTGCGGGCTGCTCGACCAGCCGCTCCACCACCCGGTTGTCCTTGATCCGCTGGAAGTACAGGTCGCTGTTGAGATTGGTGGTGGTGTTCTGGTGCTCGCCGGGGCTCGTCTTGCCATCGGGCCCCAGATAGCGGGACCTCTGGGCGTTGACCATCAGATACGTGTCGGCCAAGGTGCAGATGTTGTCCTTGGCCGCGGCATATCCGTAGCCCGTTCCCAGCCCCTCCCAGGTGGAGGCGATGATGTGCGGGATTCCGTACTCGGTGTAACGGATCGTCGGCTTGTCCGGCCCCTGTTCGGCGGCCGGTGACCCGGTAGCCGCCATTGTGCTCATCATGGTGACCGCGGCTATGACCGCCATCGGTAACCTCGATCTGAATCTTCTCCGCGCCATCACGCCGTCCTTCCCCTGCGGTAACGGCCTTTGTCCGAACGCGGCCAGGCTAAGAAGAAGCGATGAAATCTCGGTGATGCCGCCGCGCCCCGGGGTGCCATCGCCGCCCGATGATCTACACGACCTCGAGTGACCAGCAGGTACGCAGGCGCTGTCCCGTCGGCTGGAGGTGAGCCTGCATTGTCCGAGGCTCCACCCCAGCATGGCCGCAGGCGTCGGCGAATGCCCGGCTTGTGCACGGGGCGCCGGGGGCGGTGTGCACGATGGCGCCGGCCGGCGGGAGACACATGATGTCGCCGACGTACTTCGTGTTGACCATCGAGGCAGTGAAGTTGGGCCGATCGGGTCGGCTGCCTTTGCGGCGGCCAGGTCCGCGTCGGTGGTGGGTGCTTGCGGTGCAGCCGCAGTCCGGCCAGGCCGATCCGGCGCATGACGCGGGCGATCCTCTTGTGGTTGACGCACTCGCCCAGACCCCACAACGTGATTAGCGCCTCGCGAACCGCCATCACCGACCGGCACAGGCCGGGGGCGTACAACTTCTTCCGCCCCCGGCCTGCTTCACGGTGGCCCCTTCTTCTCTCCGCACCGCCGCATCCGGGCGCTGAACCGGTATTTCATCGTCTTTTCAGCGCCCCTCGCCAGGATGAACGGGCCGCTGCGGACCGCACGAACCGTTACCGGAGCCGTGACGCAGCGAGCGCCCCGTGATGCCCCGGCGCCGGCGGAAGCGTGAGGAGACACGGAACACCCAGCACAGCGCTCGCGGACTGCATCCCCCAACTTGACACCGTGTTCGCCGCGGTGAGCCGACCCTGGAGGTCCGACCATGTCCAACCCCGCACGCCCCGACCGCCTCCCAATCACCCGCAGATCGCTGCTGAGGGCCGGCGCGGGCGTCGCCCTGAGCGCCGGCGCACTGGGCAGCTCGATCGCCGCCGCTCCCCGCGCCGCCGCGGCCCAGCGCGGCACACCCTTGTGCGAACAGCCCGGCGACTCGGCGAGCTCGCAGGGGCTGGGATCGGGGGATCTCGCCATCCCCTACTACCGGGAGCACGACAACACCTGGGGCTACGTCTTCGGCGACTCCTTCACCGAACCAGGGTTGCGAGGCGACTACCTCGGCTCTCCGGTCATGCTGAACCAGGCCGCCTTCGATGCCTCCGGCGCGACCCCGATCTCGTTCACCTGGGCCATGCCCACGGGAGGCGCCGCCCGGCAGCTCTTCGACTACCAGCACAACGCCGACAACGGGCACGGCTTCGAGGTGAGCCGCATCCCGAACGACTGCATCGAGTTCGGCGGCCGTACGTACATCCAGTACACCTCCGTAGAGGTCTGGCAGCCGCCCGCGGGCTACGACGGCTCACGGATGTCCGGCGTCGCCTACTCCGACGACCACGGCGTGACCTGGCAGGACTACCCCTACCACTGGGCGGGTGACACCCAGGGGGTGAACGAGTCCCTGTACGGGATGTGGTCATTCGCGGGCATCGACCCCGACGGCTGGCTGTACATCTTCTCCAAACGCTGGAACGGCAGCCACCGCAACACCGGTGACGGCGGGGCAATCCAGCTCTTCCGCATCTGGCCGGAAGAGTTCCGCGCAGGCAACTTCGGAGCCCAGGAGAACTGGGCCTACCTCGACGGCCGCTGGCAGTGGACCCGGGCAGTCCAGCCTTCGATCATCCTGTCCGGGAACAACATCGGCGAGTTCTCGGTGAAGCGCATCGGCAGCACGTACTGCATGAGCTACTTCGACGTCACCGACTACTCGATCTGCACCCGCACCGCTCCCCGGCCCGATGCCGTGTGGAGCGCGCCGAAGCCGCAGGTCGTCGGCAACGCCTCCTGGCCGCCGAACCATTGGGGCAAATCCCAACTCCCTTTCCTCTACGGCGGATACATCCATCCGGGCAGCGCCGGCCCCAACTCCCTGACCTTGATCGTGTCGCAGTGGAACGGGCAGCCCGACCAGTCGCCATACCGAGTACTGCAGTACGACGGCGTCAACCCGTAGTCCGCATTCCGCAATCCCCCTTCGGCGCACATACCCGGCACAGGAGGAACAGATGAGCGGCACCGGCTCACGACGCGCAAGACCGGTCAGCATAGCCCTGCTCGCCCTCACGGTCCTGACCGCACTGAGCGGCAGCCCGGCGAGCGCCCGGAGTACAAGGCCCCTGAAGTACATCCCCCGCCCCCTGAGCCGCCCCCGCCACGATGTACTGTTCTGTCCCTCCGGAGCGGGACATCGCGGTCACCCGCAAGGTCTACGAGGTCGGCCAGCGCATGAACGTGTCCGAGAAGGTCATGCTCGCCGGCTTCGAGACAGGCTGGGTCGAATCCCGGATGAACAACCTGTCGTGCGGGGACCGGGACTCGCTCGGCGTCTTCCAGCAGCGCCCCTCGCAAGGCTGGGGCACCCCCGAACAGGTCATGGACGTCGACTACGCGGCGGGAAAGTTCTTCGAGGTGGCCCTGCAGATGGAGGCCGGCATGGAGGGCGGCACCGCCGGGCAGCTCGCCCAGGCCGTCCAACGCTCTGCGTACCCGGAGCGGTACGACCAGGCGGAGGACACCGCCCGGGCGCTGCAGGACGAGGCGTTCCAGCCCTACGGCACGATCGGGGCGAAATACGACAGCATGGGCGGCCCGGGCAGCGTCCTCGGCCGGCCGCTCCGGGCGGAGGATGCAGCCTCGCTGGGCGGGCGCTTCCAACAGTTCGAGCACGGGATCATCCTGTGGCATCCGGATGTGGCCTACACGGTCTACGGCGACATTCTGAGTACGTTCTGGGCGACGGACGCGGAGCGGCGCTGGGGCTTCCCGACCATGGACGAAGCCGATGCCGGACGGAACCCGGGGGCGCTACCAGTTCTTCGAGCGGGGGCTGTTCCTGTGGCCCCCGTCCACCGGCACCCATGTCGTGCATGACGCGATCTACGACGCCTTCCACACGGCGGGGCACGAGAGCGTCCTGGGTTACCCGACCACCGACGAGATGGACGAGGCCGGCGGCGGTAAAGCGCAGCGCTTCCAGAAGGCCACCATCCACTGGCACCCGGACAAGGGCACCTGGATCACCAACAACTGACGAAAACCATCAGCACATTCCTTCCTGACCAGGAGGTCATGTTGCGTGACGCTGTGGACGACCACGGACGTGGACGCTACGACGAGTTGCCAGAACCGTCCGCGCCATCGACCTGGCCGGCCCCTCGCCGGCCCCGGGCCCGCCTTTCCAGATGGCGGATACCCTCTCTGCCCTCGCCGTGCCGCCCGACGCCACTCGCCTCTTCGGGGCCGACGCCTCCGGCGGCACCGTGACGGTGTTGAACACCGGTACCGGGACGGTCGGCAGCCCGGCCGCGGTGGCCTCGGCAGCATCTGGCCCGGTCGCGTCGCCCGACGGACGGCGGCTCTCTGTTGCGGACTCGGCCGCCGACGCGGTTCTCGTCGTCGGTGCGGCCACTCTGAGGGTGACCGGACGGGTGAAACTGGGCCGTACTCCAGAGCCGCTGGCGGACACCGCCGACGGACTGACCCTGCCCGTCACGTTGTCCGCTGCAGGCGGCCTGGGCACGGTCAGCACCACATTCCTGAGCGTCGTGGGCGAGACGATTCCCGTGCGCGCCCGGTGTGACAGCTCGTTCGAGAACCCATCACGAACTCGCGTCCCGAAGCACCCTGGCTTCAGCCTTACGCGGCCGAAGCCGGGCCCTCAGACCGCGCGGACGGGAGCGACGAGCCGGTCGGGCCTCTCCACCGGAACCGGGCTGACCTGCGTGTTGATCAAGTCTCCTGATTCCACTAGGCCTGAACCCTCGAGGTCGATGTGCACGCGCAGCCCGTAGGAAGCACGCGGGTCGAGATCCGGCACCTCGACATGGAAGGGAAATCGGCCCCCCGGCCTCAGCGGCACGTCGGTCTGCACCTGTGTCCCCACGACCACCGAAGGTGCGTCGGCCGCTGACACGTCACGTACCTCGACCAGCACTCGGGCCGCTCTTCGCTCCGGCGCATCGGCGGGCAGGGACACGAGGCCACGCACGGAGGCGCTCATCCCGTCCTCCCCGCCAGGCGCCGAATCGCTGTGGTCGGCACCAGGCATACGCGTTCGACGAGCGACAGCCCGGCTGCCTCTGCCGTGATCGGCAGAACGAGGCGTACCCCCGCATGGAGCGACGGCCCCGCCGGGTTGGCCTCGACGCATAGTCCGTCGAGGTACCCGCACGGGGCGCCCGCGCCGTCCGCCAGACCAGGACGGCGCATGAACCGCAGCGGTGCGTCGGTGAGGCACGACGGGAGTATCACCCACGCACCGCCGTCTCGTCCGCCCGGACGGTGCCGACCCGTAGGGCGAACCCGTGGCGCAGTTGCCCGCCCGCGCGTCGAGCGAGCGTAATGCGGCCGTGCGTCGAAAAGTCGGCCAGGGCGGCGCAGGACCACCTGGGCTACCTGCTGCCACTCGCCATGAGCGAACCGAACTGGGAGGCCAGGCTGTTCTGGTTCGCCATCACCCGGGACAGGCCATGCTGCAGCGTGCCGACAAGTGCGGTCAGCTGGCGTACCTGTTCGGAAAGGCCGTCGGGCTGCCCGACCAGCGCCGGGGCCTGAGGGGGCATGGCCAAGACGAACGGAGCACTCGTCACCGGCTCCCGCGGATCCTGGAGGAACGACGTGGCGAAAACGTCGGTGACCGGGCGCTTGGCGACCTCATTGACCATGATGGCAGGTGCCGGATACATGGCGTGAACACCGTCGATGTCACCCTGCGACAGGCCGGTGCGCTGGCCCATCACCACGCCGGCAGGCAGGGGCTGACGTGCGATCAGGGTTGGTCGATTGCTGTCGATCGCGAACGCCGTTGGCGGGTAGTGCATGATCGAGCCGTAGTCGTAGGGGCCCAGGTCGTCGCCGTCGGTGATGTGCTGCAGGAAGTTGTGTTGGATCGACGGGTCGATGTTCGAGAAATCGACCGTGACGAACAGGTCACGGTCCTCCCGGCTCTGTTCGTGCCACAGCCCCACGGTGTGACCGATCTCGTGGATGGCATTCCCGGTGGAGCAATCGGGGCCCAGCGTGACGAGTTGCAGGCCGCCACTGCGACCGACATGGGAGGAGCATCCGTCGCCGGGGACGAACCTCACAAAGTCGGGGAACTGGGTCTCGTTGGCCGAGGTGCGCTGCACAAAGCGCATACGGGTGTGGGATTCCCAGTGGGCAATGGCGTTCGTGACACGCTGGGGGTCGGGGAAAGCGGTATCGATCTCGAAAGGAACGATCGCGTTGGGCCAGCGGAAATTCTGTCCGGTTACACCGACCGCGGTGGGGAACATCGTGTCGACGCCCATCGCGGCCGCTTTCCGCAACTCCTGCACGGTGCCGAGCACGATGTCGCCCTCGAAGACCGCCAGCCCGTCGACCTCCGCGTACTGAACTCCTTTGGCGCTGAAGGTCACGCCGCTCAGCAGCGCGGTACCGGCGACCGGACCGGACCGGCGCTCGCCGCTGACGTCGGGACCTGCACCACCCGCGTTGTCCGTGCGTCCCGACCGCCCGGTGGCTGTCTTGCGGGACGCCGTCGTCTTGCGCGCGACAGTCTTCTTGGAGCGACTCTTTGGGTCCGGCGTTTTTGCGGCCATCATTCACCTCGATGCAGCGAATCGGTGGAGGTTGAAGGGAAGTCTCACGCGCCATCCGTTCCCCCTGCATCGGACAGTCATCGCACCCGTCCGGGTGAAGGGCACCCACCGATCGGCTGCTGAGGCAAGGGGCCTCTGTCCGGCAGGCGCGGTCGACCAGTTCCGCCACGCCCGCCTCGCCCACACCTACCACCGGGCACCCCGCGCCTCCCGGCGGTCGGCCGGGCCGGGCCGCGCCGCGTCGACGCGACAAAGGCGATCCCCGCCGCGCCGTGGTCGTGCCGAGTACGCGTTACTCTTCGCTGGTCGCCGTCCCGACCTCAGAGTGTTGACCGTTCGGTACTGTCACGCGGCGCCGAACACAACCACAGAGTTGTTGCCGCCGAATCCGAAGTTCTGCTTGACGGCGACGTCGATCGAGGCGGGCCGGCCCACACCCGGGGTGTAGTCCAAGTCGCAGTCGGGGTCGGGGTTCTCCAGGTTCGCAGTGGGCGGCACGTACTTCTCGCGGATGGCCATCAGCACGCCGACGCTCTCTATCACCCCGCACGCACCGCAGGCGTGACCGATGACCGACTTGGGCGCCGTGATCGCCACCTCTCGCGCGTGAGAGCCGAAAGCAAGCTTGATGGCCGACGTTTCGGCCCGATCGTTGAGCGGGGTCGACGTTCCGTGCGCGCTGACCAGGTCCACGGCGGCGGGGTCCAGGCCGGCGTCGGCGCAGGCCAGCTCGATTGTCCTGGCCGCCACCGCGCCGTCTGAGCGGGGAGCCACGGGGTGGTGGGCGTCGCAGCCGGACGCAGCGCCGAGCACCTCGCCGTACACGGTCGCGCCGCGGCGCAGCGCAGATCGCTCGGACTCCAGCACGAGCGCGGCGGCGCCTTCGGCCGGCACCATGCCGTCCCGATCGCGGTCGAAAGGCCGGGACGCGACCACCGCCTCCGCCGCGGGTCGCCGGGAGAGTGCGTCCAGCAAGCAGAACGACGCCAGGCACGGCAGGTCCAGCCAGCTCTCCACACCGCCGACGAGGACCACGTCGGCCATGCCGTCACGCACCACGCGCATTCCGGCTCCGATGGCGTCCGTCGAGGATGCGCAGGCGGTCGAGATGGTGAGCACCGGACCCGTGATGTCGAGCTCCTGGGCGACGAGCCCGGCGGCTTGGTTGGGCAACAGACGGAGCAGGCCGAGCCGGTTCATCTGGGACCACCCATTCCGCCGCAGGACGGTCACGAGTTGCGCGGTTTCGTCAAGCCCACCGCCGCCGGTGCCGACGTACAGCGCCCCCGGCGCCATGCGAAGCCCCGCGTCCGCCCGTGCCTTCATCGCTGCGGCGAACAACAGCTGCTGAAAGCGTGAGGTGCGGCGGGCCTGCTGGGCGGACATGTGCTCGCGGGGGTCGAACCCATTGATGACGCCACCGACCTGGCATGGCAGCGGCTGCTCTAGTTCCAGTGCCGAGATCGCGGGCCGCCCTGCGGACAGGGCGCCCCACAACTCGTCCGGCGTGGCGCCCGCGCACGACTCAACGCCGATGCCCGTCACCAGCACGCGGTTGCGCGCCGCCTCGGACATCACACCGCCCCCCACATCGCATCGACCACGTCCCCCACCGTGCGGAGGTCGGCGATCCTGATAGTGGTGTCCGCCAGCTCGACCGAGAATTCCTTTTCCAGGACGGATATCAGCTCAAGCGCCTCCATGGAGTCTAGTCCCAGGACCGGTTGATCGGGATTGGAGGCATAGAACAGGGCCGACTCACGGGTGATTTCCGCTTGGGATCCGCCCAGGTCCGGCCGGATGCCGATAATGGCTCGGATGACGACGTTCAACACTTCGGTCATGAAGCATTCCTTTCGTGGTCTCGTGATCTTTCTGATGTTTTCACGGCCGGGCCGCAGAGAAGTACACGCAGCGTCGCGTGATCGTGAACGGGGCGCGCTCGTATTGCTCTTCCATCGTCTCGGCGAGAAGTTCCGCAGCGGTGTGTCGGTCGATTCCGGGTAACGCGGCGGCGGCGAACATCGGGGTCGAGCACAATGCGGCGAGAAACCGCGGGCCGAGGCTGAACACCCGCTCGGTGGTGACCACGCCGGTGAAACCGGCCGTAGCGAGGGCAGCCTGGTAGTCCCCGACGCTCCTGCGCAGCCCCGAGGGCCGGCCAGCGGCCGACCGGGCCAGTGGGAGCCCGCGCATCCGGGCGACGTGGCGGGCCGTGCCGACCAAGTCGGCGTACAACGGCAGGTCGGCCGCGGTCTCTGCGCCCGAGTAGAAGGCCGAGTTGAACACCAGGCGTCCGCCACCGGTGAGGACGTGTCCGATCGCGGCGAGCGCCTCGTCGAGGTCCGGGACGAGATGAATGCAGTTGGCCAGCACGACGGTGTCGAAGGCGCCCGGTGGAAAGAGCCGGGAGGCGGAGACCGCGTCGCCCACCACGAAACGGGCACGGTCGCCCAGACGGGCCTGTGCCGCCTCAAGCAGGGCCGGTTCGGGGTCGGCGCCGACCAGGGACATGGCCGGGTCGCGCAGCAGCAGCTGCTCGCTGACGGCTCCGTCTCCGCACCCCAGGTCAAGGACGGCCGACCCGGAGCCGACCAGGACCAAATCGAGCAGCGCGCGGTTCAACTCGGCGTATTCCGGGTCGCGGCGAAGCGCCGCATAATCCGTGGACGGTTCTGCATCGCCCATGACTCCGGAGGATTCGGTGTCGGCTCGTGCGTTCATGAAATTCCCTCCGTCGGTGCGATGAAATTGGCGCAGTGCGGAATGAATGCGGTGCGGAGTGAATGCAGTACGGGACGAATGACGGGAGCCGACGCTACCAGCGCATTCAAGGAACAACAAGGGGCGTCTGTTTCATCGTTGCTTCATCCATGCTTCATCGCCACCGGATAGCTTCAGTGCGCTGCACCGAGGCGTCATAAGGAGAGCATGGTGATAGTGATTCGTGGTCGGCGTCGCACTTTGTCGGGTCGGTAGAAATTGGAGTTCACAGAACTGGGTGACAGCGCTGTTCCCGCAGGCCGACTGGTGTTCTGGACGCCGACCGCCTCGGTCTCCGCCTGGGCCGACGACCCGCGACCGCCGGCGCTCGTCCACGAGCACCATGTGCGTGCCGCGGCGGTGCGGGGACCGCGGCATGTGGATCCGGCGTGGGTCGGGGTGTCGTTCGGCGTGGGCCGGGTCAGCCGGCACCAGATCGGTGCCGCGTTGTCGGCTTTGCTACGCGGGCACGAGCACCTGCGCAGCAGGCTGGTGCCGACCCCCGAGCGCTGCGTGCGCCGCACGCTCCCCGCGAGCGCGGTCATGCTGCGACGGGAGGATGTCGGCGTCTTCGCCGACGGCGCCTCGGTCCGACGACAGATCGAGGCCTTCTTCGACCGCAGCGCCACCCCGCTGGGCTGGCCGCAGGTGGTCTTCGCGACGGTCGAGGACGCAGACGGTGCGACGGTGTTCGCCGGGGCGGATCACGGCATCGTGGACGGCTTCACGCTCGCCATGATCCCGGGACAGATCCGCGGCCTCCTGGCAGGCCGCGGCGAGGACATACCCGGGCCGACCTTCTTGGACTTCGGGGCCGAGGAACGGAGTCTGGTCGACCGGCTGCCGACAGGGCCCGAGCATGTGGACCGCTGGCGGACCCTGCTCCGCAACACCCACGCCGGTACGCCGGTCTTCCCCATGTCGCTCGGCGCGACCGAGGTGCCGCTCATGCAGTGCAGCACCTACCGTTGGCTTCTCGACGGACCGGCGACCACCAGGTTCGCCGCCGCGTCACGCGCAGGCGGAGGCACGACCGCCGCAGGACTGCTCGCCTGTCTCGCACTCGCTGCGGCGAAGGTCGCGGGTGAGCGGCACCTGTCCGTGGTGAGCCTGGCCAACGCCCGGCCCGACCAGTGGCGAGCGGCACCGGGCTGGTTCGTCGGCCTGCATCCGGTTCGTATCCCGACGACTCCCGGTTCGGCCTTCGCTGACACCGTCGCCCTCGCCGCCGCCGAACTGCGCCGTCATAGACCGGGGCCGGGCAGTTCGCTGCCTCACATCAGCCAGATGCTGCGCAGGGAGATCCGCCCTCGGTTCGTCGTGTCGTATCTCGACGTACGCCGAGTGCTGGGCACCCCGCCTCAGCAAGAGGACAAGATGCTGCGCAGCCGAGTCCGCAGTCCGGCCGAGGTGTACGTGTGGCTGACCAGAGGCGACCGCGGCGTGCATTTGTCCACACGCTTCCCTGATACGGCCGTGGCACGCACGAACGTCACGCGCTTCGTCCTGGCCGCCGCGCACGCCGTCGCCCGTGCCGCGGACGGCCCTCGGGCCGAGGCCGTGCCCACGCCCGCCTAGCCGATCGCCCCATGGAAGAGGAGACCCAACCGTGCGTATGACCCAGATCCTCGACTGGCGACCCGAGCCGGGTGAAGTGGTCGAGTTCAAGCCGATCACCAACCGGGCGCCCGTACCGCACGACGTGCCCGCGTCGCACTTCCAGCAAGTACACCTGCAGTTGGCGGCCGCAAACCGCGTCGCAGGACGACGGCAGTCACCCTGGGTAGCCATGGCGTTCGACCTGGCGGGCCGGACCGATCTCGACGCGCTCACCAACGCGTGGCAAGGGATTGTGCAGCGGCACGAGGCATTCCACACCTGGTACGAGTCGGACACCGGAAACCTGACCGGGTTCCGCCTGCCACCCGATTCCCTCACGATGCGTCCGGCGCGCGTGGGCGACTTCACGAGCACGGGTGACCTGCGCACCTATCTGCATCAGCAGATCGACGAGCAGACCACGGCGGGCTGGCCGGGTCTGCTGGCCGGAGTGATCCGACGGGACACGGCGTCCACGGTGTTCTTTGCGATCGACCACGCCTATTCCGACGGGCACTCCCTGGCGCTGCTGTTCGATGAGATCCGCACCCGGTACCACGCGGCCCGCGACGGCGCCTCGATCGACCCGGCACCGGCACCCGGCTACCTGGACTACAACCGCCGCGAGCGGGAACGCTCCGCGTCGCTGACGGCAGCTGCACCGGAACTCGCCCCGTGGTCGGAGTTCCTGGCCGCGGGGGACGGCGGCTTTCCCGGCTTCCCCGTCGGGTTGGGCAACGAAACCGACAAACTGCTGACCGGCACGCAAGTTCAGTACCCGCTGCTCACGGGTGCTCAGGCGCACGCGTTCCGCGCCTACTGCGCCCGGCACGGCGGCGGGTTCGGCGCGGGTGCCTTCGCCGCGCTGGCCCTCGCGCAGCGTGAGTTCACCGGCAATGACGTCTACCGAGTGCTCACCGTCCTGTCGACCAGGGCCTATCCTCGGCTGCTCCAGGTACACGGCTGGCTCGTCAACTGCGTGCCGCTGCTGTTCCGGTTGCCCGCCTCGCCGACTCTCGCCAGCGCGATCGCCGCCGCGCAGCAGGGCTTCCAGCGCGCCCGCGCGGGATACGACGTGCCGCTGCACCGAGCGCTCGAACTGCTGGGCGGTGACGTCCCGTCCATCCCACCCATGGTGTCCTATCTGGACGGACGGACCGCGCCGGGCTCCCGTGACTATCTGAGCGCGGACGCGACCGTCCTGACCGGCCCCGACAATGCCAGAGGTGTGTCGCTGTGGTTCAACTGGTTCCCCGATCGGGCCGACCTGGTGGTCAGCATGCCGGACACCACGCAGGCCGCGACGGGTGTGCCGAAGTACCTCGACCGCGTCAGGGAGATCATGCTCACCGCATCGGCCGGTCCTCGGCCGACATCCTGAAAGTGACGGGTGTGGTTCTTCGGAACCTCAGCAGCCCTGTCCAGGGGGTGTGATGGTGCTGCTTGGTGCTCGTGCTGGTCGTGGGCGGTGGTCCGGGGTGTAGATCATCTGTCAGCGTGCGATCTCGAGGTTGGTGCGGACGAGGAGGGCCCCGTAGGGGGTGGCGAGCCGGGCGTGAAGGCGGAGCTTGGTGAGGAATAGTTCTTCAGGTGGGCGAAGGCGTGTTCACAGGAGCGCGTTCGGCGGCGAGCAGCTTGTTGACCCGTTTTCTTCGCCGTGGTGAGGGGTTTGGATCGGACGGCCTTGAACCCTGTGATAATCACCGGGTTGTCGGGGTCGTCGTCCAGGCCGGTGAAGCCGAAGTCGGCGATCGCGCCGAGCCCGGCTTGCCGCAGCCGACGGGTGATGTCGTTACTGACTTCGGCTCGTCAAGGTGACGCTGGTTCGTCGAGGGCCAGGCCGGTGCCCGCTATGAAGCCGTCGAGGATGCCGGACCGGTACTGAAGGCGCTTGAGCCGGTTGCGTACGAGTGCTTCGAGCCGGTCGAGGGCGACGACGGCGAGGTTGGCCAGGCTGCGCTTGACGTGCGCCCATACCCACTCGACCGGGTTGAGGTCGGGTGAGTAGGCGGGCAGTAGGAATACCGTCAGCCACTCACGCTCGGCGATCAGCTCGCCCATGGCGCGGGAGACGTGGGTGTTCAGGCGGTCCCACACCAGCACGATTGGCGCCTTGACGAGATGGTGGACGCCGTCAATCAGCGAGATGAAGTCCCGCTCGCCCATGCTGCGACGCTTGCCTTTGCCGGCTCGGTGGGTGCGCAGGCGGTGGCACAGCCGTCCGGGAGCCGGGCCGCATGGCGATCATCCCGGCCACGGACAGTCGTCCCGAGCGTCGTCCGCTCACCGTCACCTGCGGGGTGTGGCCGCGCCGGCCCCAGGTGCGTCCCCTGGGCGGTCGGCGGGTGAAGCCTGCCTCGTCCTCGAAGCAGAGGTAGCCCCCACAGGCCGCCCGGGCTCTTTTACCTCCGCCCAGGTCGCCTCCTTCCACACAGTGACGGCCTGCTCGTCGCGCTCGGCAACCCGTCGCGCAGGGACCTGCGGGCTGAAGCCGAGCCGGTGCATCAGCCTCGTCGCACCCGAGACGCTGTAGGAGACGTGAAACTTCCTGCCGATCAGCGTGGCCACCCTCGCCGCGGTCCACACCTGGTCCTCTGTCCAGCCGTGCGCGGCCGGACCTTGCTCGAGATACCTGGCGAGCCTCACCAGACAGCGCGGCGACAGGCGACACCGGCTCCCGCTCGGTCCTCGCGAAAGCAGCTCGTCGGCACCGCCTTGCCGCCACAACTGCTGCCACTGGTAAGCCGACTTCAGACTCACACGCAGCTGCCGGGCCACCTCGGGCGGTCTGACCTGCTGAGCGAACAGCTCCGCCGCCTGTATCCGCACCGCTTCCCGACGACGCCGTGCTGCAGGCGTCAGCCCGCCCCCATCCGCGTATCTCACACACCACGGACTACCGACAACGCCACACCCGCATCAGCAAGTTCAGCAAACATCACCCTAACGAGCCGAGATCAGTAAAGTCGAAGGCCTCCAGGGTGGCCTGCTGCTCGAACTTCCCTCTGCGGCAGGCGCCGTTCGAGCGCGACGGACTCACGGCGGGTGATCTCGTCCTGGCAGAGGACCTGGAGGAAGTCGAGATGCCCGAGCTCGCCCTTCTGGGCCTCGGGGAGGCGGGCGATCGAGGGTTTGCAGCATGCCGGACAGCAGCAGCGTCTTCAGCGACTCGCGCAGGGCGGTGGTCATCACGCTCACCGGACGGCCTCCTCGGCGCCGGCGTCGGTGTGCCCCTGGTCGTCGTGAACCTGGCACCGCGGCCGGGAGGGTGAATGCCTGGTGACGGTACGGCGCGGTACGCCCGGCCGCCGACTGCCGCTCGATAGGCATTTCGCATGACCGCACTCCGCCCACGTCGGCGCGTCGCCGCCGTGACGCTGGCTGCCGCAACTCTGCTGCCCACCGCCGTGGCGTCGGCCACGCCTGCGTCAGCTGATTAGGGCGCCACCAGCATTCATAGCGAGGCGAAAGATCCGAGCCGTGATGCGTTGCGCCTGTTGGCTCAGCCGCCTTTCCCGCCCACCGACTTGAGTCTGCTGAACACGCAGACGTATCCCCAAGGGCCGCCCATGGAGCCAGCGGCGCCCCGCGAGATCACCGACCAGGAGCTGGTTCGCGAGCTCCGGGTCACGCTCAGGCCTCGCGGCCGCCGCGCGGTCGAGGAAGGGTTGGCCGTCTTCCGCAGCCAGCGGATCTCCGCTGTGGTGCCGGACCGTAACTTGCGTGCTGCCCTCGCCTCTCTGGCAGGTAGCCCTGCCCGGGCCAGCATCACCGCGATTCGCGACGGCGTGTTCCACCGGGTCTACTTCGGCTCTACCAGGGCCTCCACCAGTCGGGGCTTGATGCCGAGGGCCAGGAACGCGACGCGCCCGGCACCGCGCCGTTCGATCTCGAATCGGTGGAAAGCCAGGAGGAGCGTCGGGTTGGCCATCCACTTCAGCTCGGTCACCTCGCTCCATGCCACCGCGTGGCGCACTCGGCCGAAGGTGCCGGTGACCACCAGGCCGCGGGTGTAGAGGTAGCACCTGCGCAGCCCGAACCTGGCGCTGATGCCGCGCCAGGCCAGCGTGAGACCGAACAGTGAGAGCATCACGGTTCCCATCGTGATGACGCCCTTTTGGAATCGCGGCGAGATGACGACCATACAGACCAGCAAGGCGACGAACAGCCCTGCGAGGAGCCGCCGTGCGAGCTGTGCGAGGGCGCCCCACAGCCCTGCGACGGCATAAGTTCCTCGCTCCTCGCCGAGACCGAGTGCCTCCGCGCGATCGCGCACGCAGGCCTGTCGTCCCTGTTCCGAGCCCATGCTCCCCCTTCACAACATTCGGCGTCCCGAGTCAAACGGCAGGACCCGGGCCGGCACCGCTGAGTTCGCTTCGTTACGGAGGCATCCTGTCCGTCCGGAGCGCGCGGTCCGCCTGGGTTACCTGCGGCGCGGTAATCGCGGGCCGGCGACGCGAAGGCTGCCGCAGTCTCGACGCACACCGTGACAGCTCATTCCGTACGTCCCGATGCTCGACCCGTTCGACGGAGGCCCACATGCCCACCACCGCGCCGCCCCCGCTGGGGGCCCTGGCCGCTGAACTCGCCGCGCTGCGTCCCCGCATGGAGGCGGTGAGCCTGGCGATCCACGCGCGGCCGGAGCTGAAGTTCTCCGAGTTCCACGCCCAGGCGACGCTGGCCCGCTGGCTCACGGAAGCCGGCTTCGCCGTGACGGAGGCGGTGGGCGGGATGGACACCGCGTTCGTGGCCGTGCACGAGGGCAGCCGGCCCGGCCCGTACGTCACCGTCCTGGCGGAGTACGACGCGCTGCCCGGCGTCGGGCACGGCTGTGGGCACAACCTCATCGCAGCCGGGTGCGCCGCGGCCGCGATCGCCGTCGTACGGGCCCTGCCGTCGCACCCGGGAACGGTCGCCGTCATCGGCACGCCCGGCGAGGAGATGGGCGGCGCCGGCAAGGTCCGGCTGGCCGAGGCCGGGGTGTTCGAGGGCGTGGACGCGGCGATGATGTTCCACCCGGCCGACCGCTCGGTCACCACCCAGCACTCGCTGGCCGCGGCGCACCTGCGCATCGCCTTCACCGGCGTGAGTGCGCACGCCGCGAAGTCACCGTGGGAGGGCCGCAGCGCACTGGCCGCCGCCCAGTTGTTCCTCACCGCCCTCGACGCGCTGCGGCAGTTCGTCCCGCCGACAGCGCGCCTGCACGGCGTCGTCACGGACGGCGGGCAAGCCCCGAACGTCGTTCCCGCCAACGCCGCCGTGGAGTTGTACGTACGGGACCGTACGGCCGTCTCGGCCGGGGCCCTGGTCGAGCGGGTTCGCGCGGCCGCCGAGGGAGCGGCGCTGGCCACCGGAACCGCGGCCGAGGTGTCGGAGACAGGACCGCTCTACGCACAGCGCCGCGACAGCACCGTGCTCGCCGAACGGTTCGGGCAGGCCGTGCGCGCACTGGGCCTGGACATCGCGCCCGCCGGTCCGGACAGCCCCGCCGGTTCCTCCGACATCGGCAACCTCTCGCAGCTTCTGCCGGTGATCCACCCGTACATCCAGATCGCCGAGTCGGGTACGCCCGCCCACTCCGAGGCGATGCGCGAGGCGGCGGCGACCTCGCTCGCCCACGACCGCACCGAGATCGCGGCGACCGGTCTGGCCCGCACAGTCGCCGATCTGCTCACGGACGAGGAGCTGCTGGCGGCCGTGAGAGCGGAGTTCGCACAGGTCGCTGCGGGAGCCGAGGTGCTGACGTGAGCGGCCCGCGAGCCTACACTTCCCGTCATGCCGGTCGTGATCGTCCTGGAAGGGGCCGCCCCCGACCGCTTCACCGTCACCGTGTCGCCGCTCGCGGAACTGGCAGCATGCCTGCACGTCCTGACAGAACACACCCACCACACCGAACACGCGCCCTGGGCCGAGGAGACCACCCGCGACGCCCCGCCCGCGTTCCGAGCCGGCCTGCGTCGCTTCGCCCCGCTGTGGACGGCGCTGCGTTGGCGGGGCTTCTACCCGGGGCTGAACGGCCCCCTGCGGGAACTGACGACGGATCGGTTCGCCGAACTCACCGCCCATACCTGTGCCAGCGGCTACCGCGGCTTCGACTTCAGCCGCCTGCTCCACGACCCGGCACAGGCCACCGCGCTGCGCCGGGCGGCCTCCGGTCTGCCGGAACCGCACCCGACCCTCGCCGAAGACCTGCTGCGCGACCCGGAGCAACTGCGCACCGACATCCTCGCCTTCCTCGACATGTGCCGCCGCGTCTTCTTCGCCGACCTGTGGGCGACGACCGAGCCCGCGCTCGCCCGTGCCGCGCACCTCGTGCGGCAGCGGCTCGCGGACGAGGGACCGGAGGCGGCCCTGCTCTCGCTCAGCCCGTCCAGCGCACGGCCGGCCGGTCCGTCGCGGGTCGTCTTCGACAAGGTGCACCACGCGGTGATCAGCCCGGCCCGTACGCCGATCCTGCTCATCCCC
The DNA here is from genome assembly GCF_032656585.1 of Streptomyces herbicida. Classification (NCBI taxonomy): domain Bacteria; kingdom Bacillati; phylum Actinomycetota; class Actinomycetes; order Kitasatosporales; family Streptomycetaceae; genus Streptomyces; species Streptomyces herbicida. Next base: position 30,553 of record NZ_JAUYWJ010000033.1, on the reverse strand, counting down.
ACCCGATACGGCGCCCCGCACCTGCTGGTGAAGGACGAACCGGGGCTCCCACCAGTCGTCCACTTCCCGGTGCGCGCCCCGGAGATCGGGGTCACCCTGGCTCGCAGCCGCATGCTGGCGCTCACCGATCCTCGCCGGGTCCGGCTGTGCCGGCTCATCGCCCGCCAGGCGATGACCACGGCCGACCTCGCGGACCGGCTGTCGATGACTCGCCCCCAGGTCTCCCGTCACCTTCGCACCCTGCGCGACCTGGGGCTCGTGCGCGTGGAACGCAACGGCCGCTACGTCCACTACGGTCTCGACCTCGCGGCGGTCAAGCGCATCGGCGGGGACGTGGCCACGGCCCTGCAGTACTGAAGGAGGCGGCGGCGTGACGACCCGGTACCCGATCCTCCGCCACCGCGAACTGCGGCCCCGGCTGCGGTGGAGCGCGTGGCGCCAGCGGCACGCTCCATTGGTCGCGCAGGCGGGTGAGATCCTCGTGCACGAGATCGACGGGAACCACCGCACGGGGGCCGTCGACCCGGCGCGGGCCACCGCCGTGACCCTGGTCGACGTCCGCCCCGACGTGCAGCTGTTCGCCACATGGCACCTGACCACGTCCGACTCCGCGGCGCGTTTCCCCGTCCGGGTGACCTACCACTGCACGGTCATGGACCCCGTCACGGTCGTACGGGGCCGTCGCACCGGCCTCTGGGACCCGAGCTGGGTCCTCGCCCAGGACCCCCGGCCTCACCACCTGCACGCGAGGCATCCCGAAGGCGACGAGAACGGCCTTCGCCGGTCCCTCACCGCCCTGCTCTCCCCGAGCCCGGCCCCGCCGCTCCCCGGGATACGCGTGGAGCTCGGCCATGTGGACGTGGGGTCCGCCTGGCCGAACGACATCGATGAGGCGTGATCGTCTGGAGATGCACCCAAAGCGCAAGATGGATGCGGCTGGAAGCCTCGCTGAGGCGCATCGCCAGCCGCCGACGGCGGCGGCCGTCACGTTGGTGGTCGGCGCAGCGGCACGACGTTGTCGGCGGCGGATGCCGTCTGCTGATCGTCGTCGTGGATGAGCACGGCGCTGGCGAGGGTGAGTCTGGCCACCAGCTGGCGGAGCTCTTCGATCTCGGCTTTCTGTCGGGCGACGGTCTCCTTGAGCAGCGCAGAGCCGAGGTAGAACGCAGCACAATGTCGGGCTGCGAAATCACACTCCGCGTTCCTTCTACGACCGCAATTCCCGGCTCACGCGGAGGTTCGAACATGCCCGAGATCACAGCCTTGCCGAACCGCTGCTGGTAGGAAAACATGGAAAAGGAGGCCGAGGCTTTCGCGGCCAACCTCCCCCACGTAGCGGCGCAGCTGCACGACGCGGACCCCGAGCTGCACCCGGCGACGATCTGGGCGGATGTTCGCGGCTCGATGCCGGATCTGGTCCAGGCGGTGGGGCGGGCACTGCGGATGCATCCCGGCGAAGGCAAGATGGCCTCGCTCGTGGTGCCGGTGCTGCTCGGGCCAGGGGAGACGCCGGACAAACCCTCGGCTCACCTTTGTTGGGTGACCAAGAACAGTCAGCCAACCAGTCCATCTGCACAATCCCAGCTCACAGCCCTACTCGTTGCGCAGAAAAACCGGCCGCTGACACCCGACCGCCAAGTCCCCTGCAGCCAGGCCGGCACCCGTAAACAACCCTGCACAATCGCACCACTCACCGGGCGACGGCTGCGCATCGCGCACCGCCACCGAGGAGGCGGTAGAGATCCGATGTCGGCCGGCGGACGATGCCCGGGATGGATGCCGGATGGGAATCCGGTGGTCTCCACCCCGGGGTGGAGACCACCGCCTTATCTCCGTCCAGGCGCTCACGCGTGGAACCCCTGCAGGCGGCAGGGTGGTCGTCGTCTGATGGTCCCGACGAGGGGAATTCCATGATCTACGCATGTATCGCGACGGCTCTCGGACTGGTGGGTCTGGTGGCCTACGTCGTCCGCTCGCGGCGGCGCTCCGGCGGGGGGACCCGGTGAACGCGCCGACCGTTGAGCGTCCGCCTGCCTCGGTGGATCAGGCGGTGATGCCGGATGCGATGCCGCCCGTTGTCCCACCGATGCCCCGGGGCGATACGGACCGGGGCATCGGGGAGGGGACTGTGGCTCGGCGTCCCGAGCGACGGGGACTGGCTACGGTCATCGGTGCCTTCGCCATCTGCCCGTGCCACCTGCCGTTGACGTTGGCACTACTGGGTGCCGCGCTGGGAGGCACCGCCGCTGGTGTGTTCCTGCGTGAGCATGTCTGGCTCGCCGGTTCGGTCATTACCCTGGTCTGGGCGGCGCTGACGTGGCGCGGGCTGTGGTTGGTAAGCAAGGGGAGAAGCTGTCCGGTCCCGGGGACGAGGGGGTCCGGGATGTGGGCCTGGTCGCTGTGGCGGCCCGGAGCGCGGCGAAAGTAGCTGGACTCGATGAGCGAGGTGGGCATGGTGGTGGTGACGCTGGGCTGCCTGGCAGCGGCCGCCGCCGGCCTGCTCGCGCCCCGGTTCGGTGCTCCGCTGGCGGTCGCGGTCGGCATGGGGCTTGTCGGTGCCGGTTTCCTCCCGGCGGTGGCGCTGTCACCGATATGTGCCTATCTCGTGGTGGTGCTGAGCCGCACGGTCATGCGCGAGCGGGCGACACGCCGCCGGCTGGAGGCATCATCCGCGGCCGCGCGTGCCGCGGAGACCAGGGAGGCCGTGCTCGCGGAGCGCACGCGAATCGCCGGCGACATCCACGACGTGGTGGCGCACACCGCCAGCGCGCTGCTGGTCCAGCTGATGGCGATGCGCTCCCTGCTCGAGGACGACCCGGTCGATGTGCCGCGGCTACGCGCGATGCTCGACCGCGGTGTCGAGGTCGCCCGGGCCTCGATGCACGAGACTCAGACGGTGCTCAGCACATTGCGCGGCGGCGGCCCCGCATGGACACAGGTGCATCAACTGGCAAACGACTTCGCGATGACCTCCGGCTTGCCCTGCGAGATTGTCCTGCCCGATCCGGCGCCCGCGCTGGACCAGGACGTGGCTCTCGCGCTGTACCGCACGGTGCAGGAGGCGCTGACCAACACCGTGCGCCATAGCGCGGCGGAGCGGGTTCGTGTCGAGGTCACGGTGCAGGATGGGCGGGTGCTCGCCACCGTGGAAGACATCGAAGGGCAGCGGCGGCAGCCACGCCCGGAGCTGCCCAGCAGCGGCCGGGGGCTGACCGGACTGCGGGAACGGGTCGCCGCAGCCGGCGGAACGCTCGTCGCCGGTCCGACCACTACCGGCTTCCTCGTCCGGCTGACCCTTCCGGTGGCGCGATGAGCGTGCGCGTACTGGTCGTCGACGACCAGGAGCTGGTGCGCGAGGGGCTGGTCATGCTGCTCGAACGGGCATCCGGTGTCGACGTCGTCGGCAGCGCCGCAGACGGGCACCAAGCGCTCGCGTTCACCCAGAGCCTGCGCCCCGACATCGTCCTGATGGACCTGCGCATGCCCCGCATGGACGGCATCGAAGCCACCCAGCGTATCCTCTCGGCCCACCCAGGCGTCGCTGTCCTCGCTCTGACCACCTACCCCGACGACCGCTCGCTCTTCGCGGCCCTGCGCGCCGGCGCGCGCGGCTACCTGACCAAGGACGCGACTGTCGAGGAGATCGTGGCCGCCCTGAACACCGTCGTCAACGGCGGCACCGCGCTCGCGACGACGGTGCAGGGCCGGGTCGTCGCCGTCGCCCTAGGCAGCGACAGCCGCCACGACCGCGCATCGCACGACCGGCTCACAACGCGGGAGGCGGAGGTACTCTCCTCGATGGCCGACGGGATGCGCAACGAACAGATCGCGGACCATCTCGGCATCAGCGTGGTGACCGTGAAGACCCACATCAACCACATCTTTGCCAAGCTCGGAGTCGTCGACCGGGGCCAGGCAGTCGCGTATGCGTACCGCACCGGCCTGGCACCTCGCGCCAACTGACCACACAGCAAAGCACCGCCACAACATCAGCCACCGTCAGCATCGCCATCCTCCGACCAGGCGCCGGTACGCATGAAAAGAGCGAGCGCGACCGAGAGCGCACATGAGGTGTGCGGTCGGGCTGTAGATCTCGGGCGGCTACGCCAGTCCCTTGTTGATAGCCGCAAACAGCTTCTGCCATGCGGCTTGCTCGTCAGGCGTCAGGTCGTTCCAGCCGTGGTCGGTCAGCCAGTGCAGGAATGCCTTGGTGAGCTTCCATTTCGAGAAGTCCGATATTTCAGTCTTGAAGATGTCGACGATGTGGCGCTTCTGCTGGGTGGTCTCGGTCGCGCGGACGTCCCAACCGAGTTGGTCGAGGGCGACCTCTACCAGGGTGGTGCGTAGAAGGTCCTCGACCTCCGGTCCGGGAACGGAGCCGGTGTAGTAGTCCTTGGCACGCAGGATCTGGTTGTTCTTCAGCAGGCGGACGAGGCCATCTTGAGTGGCGGCCTTCTCGCCGGCCGCGTCGGAGTCGAGCAGGGCGCTGACTTTCAGCTTCTGGCTGTGCAGCAAGGTGCAGTAGTAGATGACCTTGCTGGAACTGCCCGCGGGCACGATGGCGATGTTGTCGCGCATCGTGGGCAGCCCGGCTTCGCGCATGGCACCGGCGAGACCCTCGAGGAACCACATGTCGGTCAGGCCCTCGGTGACGAGGTTGCGGCGCTGGCTGAACATACTCTGGGCGAGGCCGTAGCCGAGTGCGGTCTGCAGTGGGAAGACCGAGCGAGGATCGTCGGACACAAGCTGGGTGTGGATCCTGGTGCCGGTGGCCCGGTCGACCATCTCCACCAGGCGTACCCGGTGGAGTTCCTCCGGTCCGACCATGAAGGGCGAGTGGGTGGTGTAGAGGATCTGGTTGTCCTCGGCCAGCATCTCCACGGTCTTCCAGGCGTCCATGGGCTCGGTCGGCGACTCGTACGATAACGCCCTCGCTGAGAACCTCTGGATGCTCATCAAAGCCGAGTGCATCCGCGGCCGCACCTTCACGACCCGCGCCGAGGCCAACCTCGCGCTCTTCGAATACATCGACGGCTTCTACAACTCCCGTCGCATCCAGAAGCGGCTCGGCTACCTCAGCCCCGTCAAGTTCGAGGACAAGCACTACGCCGACCAGGCAACGGCCGAACGAACGAACCTGAAACCCCATCAACCCGCCCTGACCAGCTGATCAGCACCTCCCGCACGCCGGGGGAACCTCACCAGTACCGAGGCCGGTCTGGAACCGCGGTGCCCATACAGGGCATCCTTGGCTTACCGGCTATTCGTGCTCATACTGCGGTCCGGCCGGGCGAGAGGGTGCAGCATGGACGACGATGACCGTCCGGAGCCGCGTTGGTGGTCCACTACATCACCTGCGGAGCTCGACCGACTGGCACATGGGGTGCTGAGGGCCACCCGTGGCGCAGCCCGGGAACTACGCCGCAGCCCTGAGGACCCGCACAGGCAGACATGGGCTCTGGGCGTCCTGGCGGGACAGGTCCAGGCGATGCTGGGCCCCGATGAGCCATTCCCTCCGCCGACCGGGACTACGGAACAGGAGGAGTTCGTCCGGACCGCTCTCGCGCTTGCCGTGCACGTACGGGCGCACAGCTGGGCACAGGCCGACCTCGACCCGGACGGCGTGAAGGGCCGGTCCGACGTACCGCACCCCGGGGAGCGGCAGGCGGCCGACGCCTTCGACGTCCTGGGACGGCTGATGCTCCCGCATTCCTCGCCCGAGGGCTGGACCGCCACTCTCGTCACCGACTGGGCCCGCGGCAACGAAACACTGGAGGCAGCGGTCAAGCTGGGCAAGTACATCCTGCACCCCACCTTCCTCGGCTTGCTCGACGACACGACCCGCATGGTCGGCGAGGCCCTGCACAACATCAACGTCGATCGCCTGCACGAACTGGCCGGCCAGCTGCGGGCCTGTGCCGGGGATCTGGATCCCAGGACCGACCCCCTCGCCACCCTGGTGGAGGACCTTGATGCCACTCAGGTGGACGACCAGCCAGCGCCCGTCCCGGAACCACGAGAGAAGCGGCAAGTGGACGTGCTGCCTGACGACGAAGAGGAACGGCCACGGCGATTCGGTCGCATCTCCGCCAAGGAACTCGAATCCCTCCAGAGGGATATCGACCCTGACATCGACCCCCCTGGGCTTGACGACCGCACCAGCATCTGACCGGCGCCTTCGGGGGCGTACTTGTGCATCGGCCAAGTCAGCCCTAACGATCACTCAAGCATCGCCCGGCACCTGGCCCGACGGATACATCTGCCGAACTTGCTCGGACCGCGCTGTTCGGACACGGGGCACCTGCCCAGGATGCGGCCAGGACCATGCTCTTCCAGGGCTCCGTCCTGGTGACGGGGCAGCGATCTGCACTACCTGTGCCGGCTTCTCCCAGACTTTCGACTGCTCGCGCTGCGGTTTCGAGGGCAAGCTCCTGGGCGGGCGGCTGTGTGAACGCTGCACGCTCACCGACCGCCTCACCGTGCTCCTGGACGACGGCACCGGCCGTATCCGTCCCGCGCTGGTCCCGCCGTTCGATCTGCTGGTGGGGATGGAAAGCCCAGAAGCGGGCTGGCCTGGCTGGAGATGCGCCGCGGCCAGCCGGGAAACGCCTCACGGCTGCTCCGGCGGCTCGGCCTCGGCGAGATCCCGCTGACCCACGACGCCTTCCACGAGCTCCAGCCCTGGCGGGCCGCCGCTCACCTGGAAGAACTCCTGATGACCAGTGGAGTCCTGCCCGCGGTCGACAAGTACCTCTGCTCCTTCCAGCGCTGGCTTCCCGGGCATCTGGCCAGCATCACCGACCGCGAGCACGTCAAGACGATCAGGCTCTTTGCGACCTGGCGCGTCCTCGCGCAACTGCGGGCCCGCGCCGAGCGGAGCCACATCACACCCAGCGTCCGACGATTCGCCGCCGAGCAGATCAAGTACGCGACCACCTTCCTGCAATGGCTTGGCCAGCGGAAGCGCACCCTCGCGTCCTGCGGCCAGATCGACATCGACGCCTGGTATGCCGAGAGCAGCGAACACGGCCGCACCTGTCTGCGAGCGTTCCTCAACTGGGCCATGCAGACCCGTAACTGCCCGCGCTCCCTCTCCGTCCCCGCGATGAAGGTCTCCCGGCGGGCCGCACTGAGCGAAGACGAACGCCTTGATGCCCTTGGCCGGCTGCTGACCGACACGGAGATTCCGACGCGTCTGCGTGTCGCCGGGGTCATCATGCTCCTCTACGCACAGCCCGTGAGCCGCATCATCCGGCTCAGCGTCGACGACGTGATCCACGACGGCGACACCGTGCTGCTTCGGCTCGGCGAACCCGCCTCACCCGTACCCGCACCAGTCGCTGTCCTGCTGCTGGAGCACATAGCGGACCGCGACAACATGAACACCGCCACCAACCCCGCTTCCCGCTGGCTCTTCCCGGGCCGCCGGGCAGGACAGCCAGCCCGCCCCGACCACCTGTCCGCGCTCCTGAACGAAGTCGGGGTCCCGGCCGCCGCTGCCCGCGGCGCCGCAATCCGCCAGCAACTCCTCGAACTACCCGCCTCCGTCGTCGAAGACGCTCTCGGCTACCACGACAAGTCCACCACCCGGCTCCTCAAGGAGGCCGGCGGGACATGGAGCCGATACGCCCAAGGCGACCACACACGTTGACCATGCACGCGCCCAGACCAGTGCCCGCGGTCATGCGAACGGCGGGCTCGCGCACTCACCTGCTAAGATCCCCGCCAGTAGTGAGCCTTCCCGGCCCGGATACGACATCCACCGGGGAGGCTTTTTTCATGCCCTGGGCCGCTTGTCCGGGGACCAGCACTGATCAAACGGGCGTCAGCCCCGAGCCTCGTTATCGCCGATCCGGCCATGCGGGGCGCGCCGGTTGGCCACCTCTGCAAAGGAGTCTCGTGCCAGACGTATCCATTCGCCTCGCAGGCATCGCCGACCGCCCCGTAGTGGAGCGGCTGTGGCTGATGTTCCGCCATGACATGTCGGAGTTCCAGGGTCTGCTGCCCAACGCTGACGGAACCTTCCGCAGCGACTGGCTCCACATGGCCTTCTCTGAGCCTGACTGGGCGCCATACCTCCTCACAAGCGGTGACAGCCCTGCTGGGTTCGCGTTCGTCCGCAGTTTGAACGACCCGACGCGCGTGCTGAACAGCTTTTTCGTGGTGCGCGGGGCACGGCGGGCAGGGATCGGGCTGAGCGCTGTTCAGGAGATCGCGGCCAGGCACCCGGGCTCGTGGGAAGTCGCGTTTCAGGATGCCAACATCACCGCGGTGCACTTCTGGCGTCGCGTCGCCACGAAGATCGCCGACGACACATGGACCGAGGAACGCAGACCGATACCCGGTCGGCCCGACTTGCCTCCTGACGTCTGGATCTCGTTCAACACCCCTGCGGTCACTCACGACTGAGCATTAAGCCAGGGAAGCCGCCGAACACACTCGGCGGCACCGCCCACGCCGACCTGGGCAAGGCAACGGGCCAGCGAGCTGCTTTCGCTACACACGGTCACCATCGCTCTCGCTTCCCCCAACAACTGACGATAGACGATTACGCCACCCCACCAGTACACCAGCGTCAGTTCAGCGTGCAGACTCCTCGCCCGCCCGTCTTAAATCACCTTCGGCCCGACCTGAGCTCGACGACCAGATTCTCGGTGGAGGCGGCGTCGTCGACATGCTGACCAACTTGCCGTCCGTATGGCGCGCCCATCTCCGTCTGCGTTCGTTGTTCGTCCCTACCTGATCCGCAACTCTTCCGGATGGATCAGGAGGGGCAGCCGTCCCTGGCTCGCGGGCCCGACAAAGATCAGAGCGAGCCAAACGCCGTAGGCCTGGCATTCCATCAAGGTCTGGAGCGGCTCAAACCGGTCCGTGACGGCCGCCAGGATCCTAACGAAGAGCCAGGTTCCGTACACGCTGGCGAGGTCGGCATGGATTCCTTCGAACGGGTTCGAAGAGATGTCGACCGTGTGGTCATTTTCCCGAGCCATTCGCGCCATCTCGTGCAGATTGGCGTGCACTGCTTTAGTAGGACTCCGTTAGGTCTTCCGGTTCTGCCGGTTCCTGGGCATGTTGGATGGGTGGACGCGCATGAAGTGAAACGGGTTCGGGCGAAGTTGGCGTTGTACGTAGCTGATGTCTTTGCATCGGTGCCGCGCAAGGACCGGCGGGCCAAGGGCGACTGCTACCTGCGGGGGCTGATGCTGGACGGCCGCCGCAAGTCGATCCAGGCCATGGCCGCTCGGCTGCCGGACGGCAACGAGCAGAACCTGCAGCAGTTCGTGAACCAGTCCACCTGGGACCCGGTTCCCGTGCAGCGTCGGATCTGCGAACGGATGCTGCCGCTCGTCGCCCCAACGGCCTGGGTGATCGACGACGTGTCGGTACCCAAGGACGGAAGAATGTCGGTCGCGGTAGCTCCGCAGTACTGCGGAGCCTTGGGCAAACGGGCCAACTGCCAGGTCGCGGTCAGCGTCCACGCTGTCACCGATACCGCATCCTGCCCGCTGCAGTGGCGGCTGTTCCTGCCCAAGGAGTGGTCCTCGGACACCGACCGCCGGGCCCTCACCCGCGTCCCGCCCGAGGTCCCGCACCGGGAGAAGTGGCGGCTGGCCCTGGACGTGCTCGACATGCTGGCCACGTGGGGCATGACGCCGCCCGTCGTGGTGGCCGATGCCGCCTACGGCACCAATGCCCAGCTGCGAGCCGGCCTGGCAGACCGCGGAATCGACTATGTGCTGGCCGTCCGCGCGGACGTCACCGCCCACCCGTTCGACGCCGAATCGGAATCCCCCGACCGCAAGGGCCCCGTCGGGTGCTGGCCCCACCCCCGCTACCGCCACCCCGCCCCCTCGGTGGCAGCCCTGACCGCCGGCCTCGGACAGGAAGCGTTCACCTCCCTCACCTGGCGGCAGGGCACGTCACCCTCTACCAGACCCTCGACGCCCTCCCAGACGTCCTGAGGTGCTCGACCGGCATCTGCACTACCTGCCACCAACCCATGCCCAGCAGGCCACATACAACATCAAGACCGAGACAGACCAAACGGAGTCCTACTAGACAGCGCGGCGACAGGCGACACCGGCTCCCGCTCGGGCCTCGCGAAAGCAGCTCGTCGGCACCGCCTCGCCGCCACAACTGCTGCTGCCACTGGTGGGCCGACTTCAAACTCACACGCAGCTGCCAGGCCACCTCGGGCGGTTTGACCTGCTGCGCGAACAGCTCCGCCGCCTGTATCCGCACCGCTTCCCGACGCCGCCGTGCTGCAGGCGTCAGCCCGCCCCCATCCGCGTATCTCACACACCACGGACTACCGACAACACCACACCCGCATCATCAAGTTCAGCAAACATCACCCTAACGAGCCGAGATCAGTAATCGGTGAACTGGCCGCGGAGACAGGAACCACCACCCGCGCCCTGCGCTTCTACGAGGAGCAGGGCCTCCTGGAGTCCGACCGGAAACCGTCGGGCTATCGCGTGTACAGCCCGCACGCGGTGACCCGAGTCCGCAACGTCCGCGACCTGCTCGCCTCTGGGTTCACCGTCGAAAACGTCCAGTCCTTCGTGCGGTACCTCGACACCGATCTGCCCGAGGTGTTCGAGTACTCGCCGTTGTGGGCCGCCGGCTAAGGCGTCGGCGCACAACGGGTGGCCGAGCTGGAGGAGAAGATCGCAGCCCTGACACGGCTGCGCGACGTCCTCGTTCATCGGATGCCCTGGCTGGCGACGCCCGGTGATGCCACGCAGAAAGGGGCTGCCTGATCCACCTTCTGACGTCCTTCGCTGAGAGGGCAGCTGGTCGCCGCCGCGATCCACCGGCCCGGCGGGCAGGCCGGACCGCGGTCTGCGACCGTGGCGGTCCACAATTCGTCGTTGATGGGGTGTCAGACGGCCAGGCTGGGTGCGGGGCCACATCGCCGGTGCGGGAGTGGCGGCAGCGGCGAGAGCGGCATGCCTGAGCCGTTCGGCAGGTAGCCGGGCCAGGCTGCCTGCAACTGTGCGGCAGGTACCCACCCGCTTCCCCCGCCCCGGTCGCGTCGCATCGGGTGAGCGGGCCCGTCATCACCGGGCGCAAGGCCCGACAGGGCCGGTCATGCCAAGCGGCTCTGCAGGCCCCGTGCCTCGTCCCTGGCGGTGCCCACCGCAGATTCATCGAGCCCGCACAGTCGCAGGCACGACGACGCGATGGCATCCGTGTCGGCCGGTTCGGGCTCACGGGAACGACGTATCTGAATGACGACTTCCACCAACTGGATCAGCAGCTCCCCGATCCGCTCGGCGGGCACGCTGCGGGCGACGCCCTCGGCCGCCGCCTGCGCGCCGAGAGTGCCGTAGCTCTCCTGCAATCGGCCCCGCTCTTCACGGAAGGCGTCGAACCGCTCGGACCGCACTTCCGGCAGCAGATAGAGCGTGCCGATGTTGTACGGAGTGCGGCAGAGGGTGCGGACGTCCATCGCGGCCATCACGTAGAGCGCCGCGGCTGGATTCGCGTGTTCGGGCACCAGTGCCTGGATCTGTTCCACCATCTGCAGACTGGGCCGCACGGAAGTGGCCAGCAGCTCGGCGAGGATCTCCTCTTTGGTGGCGAAGTGGTAGTAGAGCGAGGCCTGCCTGATGCCCACCCGCTCGGCGATCATCCGGGTGCTGGTACTGGCGATCCCACGTTCGACGAAAAGCGCCCCGGCGGCGTCGAGGATCTGTTCCCGGGCGGAGGTGCCAGGGTCGGACGGCGGTGTGTGCCGGGGTCTGCCTTGGCGGGGCCGCGTGATCGTCATGTCCCCATCCTGCCACCCCGGTGGCGGACACTCTCTCGTTCCCGCACCGGGGTTGTGGCCCTGTGGCCTCCGGTCATGCGGACGCCTGATAGGCCCTCCAGCCACCGAAGCGGGTGATGTCGGGTGCGCCCTGGACGGCGTAGGGCTCCACCAGGAAGCCGCTGATCTGCCGCCCGTCGGTCAGTTCGACGGTACCGATGGTCATCGGCGGGGGAACGGCGGCGGTGAACGCTCCGAATCCGGAAGCCGGCAGTCGCCAGATCTCGCCGTCGATGCCTGTTTGTGCGCCGCTGCCTGTTCCAAGGCCGCGGCCCGGCCCGGTGTTGGCGCCCGGTCTGCCCTCGGACACCCGGACCAGGCCCGGCTTGGGCGGCTCTGTGGTCAGGGCGTACAGGCGGTAGTCGCTGGTGGTGCGTGCCAGGCCCACCAGCGTGCCGCCCGCCTGTACCAACTGGGCGTTGAGCGGCTGCCCCGTGAGGTGGGCGCCGACCACGAACAGGTCGAGCCCGGGGTTGGCGAACCGCTCTGCCAGTGCGGCCAGCGTGCGGTCGGAGAACGCCGGGCCGGTGAACATGACGCCGAAGGGCAGGCCGTCCACGAAGCCGGCGGGCACGGCGAGAGAGGCGCAGTCCAGCAGGTTGGCGAAGTTGGTGAAGCGCCCCATGCGGGCATTGGCGCCGACCGGGTCGGCTGCCACTTCGTCGAGGGTGGGGTGCCAGGTGGTGGTCGGGGTCAGGAGGGCCGCGCAGCCGTCGAGGGCGGCGCGTCCGGCGGCGCCGAGGGCGGCGAGGCGGGCGGTGTCGGCGGCCCAGTCGGTGGCGGTCTTTTCGCGGCCGGCCAGCACGATGGAAGAGACGGTGGGGTCGAGGTCCGTTCCGATCAGGTGGCGGTTCTTCTCCAGGTGCTCGCCCACGGCGGCGTAGCGCTCGGCGACGAAGGCGCCGCCGTACAGCAGTTCCGCGGCTTCCAGCAGCGGGGTGATGTCGGCCTCGACGATCTCCGTCCCGGTGCTTGCGAGGCGGGCGACCGCGGCGTCGAAGGCCTGGCGCCAGCCGTCGGCCATGCCTTCCAGGTGGTGCGTACCCGGGATGGCAACTCTGGCGCGCGCGCGTGGTGGCGGGAGTTGGGTGCCGGTACGGGAGAGCGGGTCGGCCGGGTCCGGGCCCTCGACGATCTCCGCGGCGGTGCGGGCGAGCCGCAGGTCGCGGGCGAAGACGGTCACGCAGTCGAGGGTGTAGCAGGCGGGGACCACCCCGGTGACGGGCACCAGGCCCTTGGTGGGCTTGACCCCGACGATGCCGTTGAGGGCTGCGGGCACGCGTCCGGAGCCGGCTGTGTCGGTGCCGAGTGCGATGTCGGCGATGCCCATCGCGACCGCGACGGCGGAGCCGGAGGACGACCCGCCGGAGATGCGGGCGGTGTTCCAGGCGTTGCGTACGGGGCCGTAGGGGCTGCGGGTGCCCACCAGGCCGGTGGCGAACTGGTCGAGATTGGTCTTTCCGAGGACTACCGCGCCGGCCGCGCGCAGTCGCGCTACGGCGGGCGCGTCGGCCCGCGGCCGGTAGGCGTATGAGGGGGCGCCCGCGGTCGTGGGCAGGCCGGCCACGTCGATGTTGTCCTTGACGGCTGCGGTCAGGCCGGCCAGCGGCAGTGCCGGGTCGATTGCGGCAGCCTCGGCGAGCACCTCGTCGCGAGGTCTGAGGTGGATCCAGATCTCGGGCCGGCCGGCGCTCTCGATGCGGCCGTAGGCGGCCTCGACGCGTGCCGCCGGTGTCATGGCGCTCATGCCCTCACCGCCGCGAGGACCTGGCCGGGGGCGACCTGTTCACCGGGCTTGACGTAGATCTCCAGTAGTGTGCCGGCAGCGGGGGCGCTCACCTTCGACTCCATTTTCATCGCCTCCAGGCTGAGGATCGGGTCACCCTCGGCGACGACGGTGCCGGGCTCGGCGACGGTCTGCCAGACGGTGGCGGTGAACGGCGCGGTGACCGGGACCGCGCCGTCCGGGACGGCGACCGCGGCGGTACCCGCGGTGGCGGGTTCGGGATCGTCGCGCCGGTCGAACTCGCCGGCGGCCTGCCATCGGTTCTTCTCGGCGTCGAAGGCGGCGCTTTGGCGTTTGCGGAAAGCGGCGATCGAGCCGGCCTCGGCGGAGAGGAAGGCGTTGTAGTCGGCGATCGAGAAGACCCCCTCCTCGGTCTGGCAGGCGCCGCGGCCGGCGTCGGTCTCGGCGCGCAGTTCGAGCAGTTCCTCTGCGGTGACGGGGTACCACTGGATGCGGTCGAAGGAGCGCAGCGCCCACGGTGAGTCCTGGAAGAGGCCGCCCTTGCGGAACCGGTTCCAGATCTGCACGGTGCGGCCGACGAACTGGTAGCCGCCGGGCCCCTCCATGCCGTAGATGCACAGGTAGGCGCCGCCGATGCCGACGGAGTTCTCCGCGGTCCAGGTGCGTGCCGGGTTGTACTTGGTGGTCACCAGGCGGTGTCGCGGGTCGAGGGGGGTGGCGACGGGGGCGCCGAGATAGACGTCGCCGAGGCCGAGCACCAGGTAGGAGGCGTCGAAGACGGTGCGGTAGACGTCATCTGCGGTCTGGAGGCCGTTGACGCGGCGGATGAACTCGATGTTCCAAGGGCACCACGGAGCGTCGTCGCGCACTCCTGCCATGTATCGCTCGATGGCGAGCCGGGTCGCCGGATCGTCCCAGCTGAGTGGCAGCCGCACCGTGCGGGAGGGGACCACCAGCTCATGGCTGGGCGGGACCTCGTCCTCCAGTTCGCGCAGCAGGGCGGTGAGGTCGCGGGCCTTCAGCCGGCGGGCGTCGGTGTGGACCTGCAGTGAGCGGATGCCCGGGGTGACGTCGATGATTCCGTCGGGCGCGTGCACGGCGAGGGTCTCCTGCAGGGCGTGCACGCGCATCCGCAGGCCGAGATCGAGCACCATGGGGCCGTATTCGACGAGGACGTTGTCGTCGCCGTCCCGGCGATAGGTGACGCAGGGGCGGGCGTCGGTGGCCTCCAGTCGGCCGAGTATGCCGTCGTCACCGTCTCCGCCCGCACTGATCAGTGCGGGGGAGGCACGGCGGGTGTCGAGGGCGGCCGCTTCGGCTTCCTTGACCGGTACGAAGCGGACGGTGTCGCCGGGGCGGAGCTGGCCCAGCTTCCACAGTTCGCCGCTGGCGACCACCGCCGGGCAGACGAAGCCGCCGAGGGACGGCCCGTCGGGGCCCAGGATGATCGGGGTGTCGCCGGTGAAGTCGAGCGCACCCACGGCGTACGGCGTGTCGTGGATGTTGGAGGGGTGCAGCCCGGCCTCGCCGCCGTCCTGGCGGGCCCACTGGGGTCGGGGCCCGATTAGGCGGATGCCGGTGCGGGCCGAGTTGTGGTGCACCCGGTAGTCGCTGGCGTAGAGGGTGTCGATGTCCTCGCGGGTGAAGAACTCGGGTGCCGCGTGCGGGCCTTCGGTGACACCGATCTGCCAGTGCGGGGTGATCGCGGGCCTGCGCTCGGGTGGGGTCGGACGGCCACGGGCGGGTACGGCAGCCTTGGGCCGCAGGACGTCGCCGGCGAGCAGTGCCCGCCCGCCGTGCCCGCCGAAGCCACCGAGGGTGAACGTCGAGGTACTGCCCAGGTATTCGGGTACGTCGACGCCGCCTTGGACGGCTACGTAGCTGCGCAGGCCGGGACCGTGGCAGGCGCCGAGGACCAGGGTGCCTCCGGCCGGGACTGCCACAGGCTCCCACAGGGCGGCCGTGGTGCCGTCCACCGTGACCGGGACGGGGGAGCCGGTGACAGCGACCATGCCGGCGGCCGAGAAGCGCAGGCTCAGCCCGCCCCCGGTGACCTCGAGCGCCGGCGCCTGGGCCGGGTTGCCGATGGCCAGGTTGGCTTCGGCGAAGGAGACGGGATCGAAGGGCCCGCTCGGCGGTACGCCGACATGCCAGTAGCCGAGTCGGCCGGGAAGGTCCTGGACGGTGGTCATTGCTCCCGGCACCAGCACGTCTATGCGCGGCTCGGGGTCGGCGGTGGTGGCGAGGGTGCTGGTGCTGTGCGCGGCCTCGCGCACCTCGCCCCGCACGGTCAGCGAGCGCAGCAGGCCCAGGTTGGTGACGACGCCGTCGACTCGGCTGGCCGCCAGGGCCTGGCCGAGTACATCGAACGCGGTGTCGCGGTCGGGGCCCTTGGCGATCACCTTGGCGAGCATGGGGTCGTAGTACGGCGAGACCTCCAGGCCGGTCTCGGCGAAGCCGTCGACGCGGACGCCGGGGATCTCGTCGGCTCCCTGGCCGGGGAAGGCCGCCCGGGTGATCAGGCCCGAGGAGGGCGTTGAGTCCTTGCCGGGGTCCTCGGCGTAGACGCGGGCCTCCACGGCATGTCCGGCGGGCCTCCACTCCCGCTCGAACACCGAGTCGTCGACCCTGCCGTCGCGGGCCAGGGTGAGCATGAGTTCGACGAGGTCGACGCCGTACGCCTCCTCGGTCACCGGGTGCTCGACCTGGAGCCGGGTGTTGACCTCGAGGAAGGCGGCCTCCTCGCGCACGGGGTCGTAGACGAACTCCACGGTCCCCGCGCCGCGGTAGCCGACCGAGGCGAGCAGCCGGCGCGACGAGACCTGCAGCAGTTCGCGGACCTGGGCGGGCAGGGCTGGGGCCGGGGCCTCCTCGATCACCTTCTGATTGCGGCGCTGCAGCGAGCAGTCGCGGTCGCCGAAGACGGCGATCCGGCCGGTGCCGTCGCCGAAGACCTGCACCTCGACGTGGCGGGCCGGCCGCACCTGGCGCTCCAGGAACACCCCGGCCGACCCGAAGTTGGACTCGGCGAGCGCGGCCACACGGGCGAAGGCGTCGCGCACCTCGTCGGCGGTGGCGCAGGCCTGCATGCCGATGCCGCCGCCGCCACCGGTGGCCTTGACCATCACGGGCAGCCCGATCGACGCGGCCGCGGTGACGGCCTCCTCGGGGCTCGCGAGCAGCTCCGTCCCGGCCAGCAGCGGGACTCCGGCCGCCTTGGCCAGGGCGCGGGCGGTGTGCTTCTCACCGAAGGCGGTGATCTGTTCGGCGGTCGGGCCCGCGAAACGCAGGCCGGCCTCCTCGACGGCACGGGCGAAGGCGGGGTTCTCGGAGAGAAATCCGTAGCCCGGGTGGACGATGCCGACGCCGTGGGCGAGCGCGGCCTCGATGATCGCGTCGCCTCGCAGATACGAATCGCGGGCGGGCGCCGGGCCCAGGCGGACCGCATGGTCGGCCTCGCGGACGTGCGGGGCGGCCCGGTCGGCGTCGGAGAAGACGGCGACGGTGCCCAGGCCCATCTTCCTGGCGGTGCGGATGATGCGGCGGGCTATCTCACCGCGGTTGGCGACGAGAACAGCGCGGGTCACGCGGCATCCCCCGGAGTACGCGGCGTCTGCTCGGACCGTGGACTGCGCGCCGTGGGGCCCGGGCGTGCGGCACCTGCCGGGTCCACGACGATCATCCGCAGCGGGGTCGGGTTGAAGTCGTTGCACGGGTTGTTCATCTGCGGGCAGTTCGACACCATCACCAGGACGTCCATCTCGGCCCGCACCGCGACCCGGCGGCCGGGCGCCGACATGCCGTCCACGATGCCCAGCGCGCCGTCCGCCTCAACGGGCACATTCATGAACCAGTTGAGGTTGGAGACGATGTCCCGCACCCCCAGACCGCGCCGGCAGGCCTCGGCGAGGAAGTTCTCGCGGCAGCCGTGATGGAACATCACGTGGTGGCCGTAACGCAGGGTGTTGGACTCCTTGCCGCAGGCGCCGCCGATGGTGTCCTGACGATCGATCTCGTTGGCGACGACGGTCATCAGCGGGCGGCCCTCGCCGCTGCGCAGCACGGTGCCGGTGCGCACATAGGCGTTGCCCTGCCAGGCCAGGGTGTCGGGGACGCTGTAGCGCTCCTCGGGCTCGTCGGCGTTGTAGAGCAGACAGTCGGCTGACTGGTTGCCGCCGACGTCGACGATGGTCAGGACGTGGCCCTCCTTCACCACAGCCGACCAGGGCCCGTTAGGGGCCACTTCGTCGTCCAGGACGACAGTGCCCTCGACCAGGCTCGCTCCCCAGTCCAGAGTGGAACTCTCGGCGTACAGCGCGCCGACCGGGACGGTGGAGGCGACGGTGCCGCCCGAGGTGGTCGGACAGGTGGTCACCATGTTCTCGGTCTGAGCGGTCGCCATGTCACAGCCCCCAGGCTTCGCAGTAGTCGACGGTGTTGAGGTAAGCCCGGTGGAGCTCGGGCGTAGCGGTGAACCGCGGCTCACCCGGACCGGTGGCGGCGCCGCGCCAGGCGTGCACGCGCAGCGGTCCGACGACGTAGCCGGGACGCGGGTCCAGCGGGTGGGCGACATTGGCGACCAGCACCAGAAGGGGCATTTCCGCGACGAGTTCGACATACGCGCCCGGACCCGCGCTGCCCCGCCAGGCGAGGGCGCCGTCCGCCTCGACGCGTACGCCCTGGAAGAAGGACAGGCTGGGCGGCAGGTCACGCCGGCTCAGGCCGTGCTTTGCGGCCGCCTTGAGGAAGAGCCCGCGGCCGGACGGGGACGGCCCGTGGGAACGGGCGTCACCGTACTTGCGTTCGTTCCAGGCGTCGGTGGTGGTGCCGCAGAAGGCGTCGTGCCGGCCGGAGGAGTCACCGGTGACCACGGCCATGACCCGGCCGTCACCGGACAGCAGGGGGTGGTTCTCGCCCAGGTACGCCTGCCACGGGACCTTCTGGGTGTCGGCGACATTGAGCCGCTCCACTGGTTCCAGCGCGTTGAAGAGCAGCAGATGAGCGCAGGCGTCACCGGTCGGGTCGTCGAAGCGCAGCCGGGTGCCGCGGGCGAGGACCTTGTGGGTGTAGCCGCCGGGCGCCACCGACTCCGCCCACACCAGGGCGGCCGGGTCCACCCCCGGCGGGCAGTGCGGGCTGCCGGACGCCGGAAGGTACGGCATCCACTCGCCGGCCCGTCCGCCCTGGGCGCGGGCGTCGTCCCGGGCACGTCGGACACTGTCGGTCAGGTGCAGATCACGAACGCTGGCGGAGGCCTGCCTGGTGGGGTGCTGGTTGTGCGGTCCGCTGGCCGTCGCCCCTTCGGCTGTGGTCATGGATGTCCCGCCGTCCCTTCGTCGGTGCCTATCAGTACGTCTGGGTCGCGTCCCGCGGGCCGCCGAACCCATCAGGCGGGCTCGGTGACGGTCACGGCCTGGGCAGGCGGCTCGAAGTGCGTGTGGGGCACGTGCCTCAACTCGATGCGGCGGTGCAGCCGGCGACCGAGGAAGTAGGTGGCGCCGACGGCAAGGCTGAGCCCGATGAAGAGCAGGGCGCTCCACCGCAGCCACCATGTGCCGTCGGTGAGGTCATAGATCTCCGGACGAGGCCAGATCAGGTTGACGGTCATGCCGGCCTGGTAGAGCACGGCGAGCGCGTTGACCGCCATCCCCCAGCGGCCCAGCGAGAACAGCGGCCGGCCCGTCTCGTCGACGCCCCCCGGTAGCCCCCGGTACCGGATCCGAGCGACCAGCTGCGGCAACGTCACACCCAGATAGGCCAGGTACAGCATGGCGATGCAGAGGCTGGAGAGGGCGGTGAAGATCGCCGACTGGCGAACGTTCACCACAAGCGCGATCGCGGCGCCCACGCCCACCACGATCGACGTGGTGATCGGCGTGCCGGTACGGGTCGAAACCTTGCCGAGGTGTCGGTGGAACGGCAGGGCGCCCTCGCGCGCCATGGAGTACATCATCCGTGCCCCGGAGGTCTGCACGGCCAGGGTGCAGGCGAACACGGCGACCGCGACGCAGCACAGCAGCAGCCGCCCCAGAACGTCTCCCAGCCGGTCGGTGAGCACCCAGGAAAGACCGCCAACGGCCAGGTTCCCGTCGGTCAGGCTGCTCGCCGCCATCAGTCCCGAGAGGATCAGCAGCGCGCCGCCGACGCCCGAGATGACCAGTGCCCGCAGGATGGTCCGGGGTGTGGTCCGGCGCGGGCTGTGGGTCTCCTCCGCCAGTTCGCCCGCCGAGTCGAAGCCGACCATGACGTACGCCGCCATGAGCGAGGATGCGAGGAAGGCCCCGAAGTAGCCGCTGTGACCGGCCCAGCCAGTGTGGTGGGCCACCACTTGTGGGCCGCGCTCGGGCAGGAAGAACAGCACCAGCACCAGTGCGATCACGCCGACGATCTCGACCGTGACGCCGATGCTGGTGGCGGCGGCCATCTGGCGGATGCCCAGGATGTTCACCAGCGTGGTGACCACCAGCAGCAGGCAGCCCAGAAGGACCGCATTCTGCGCGCCGGTCGCAGAGGCGACCGACGGGTCGGCGCCCGGCCCGCCGACGAGCTGGAAACCGGACCAGATGCCCGGCAACACCGCCTGCGCCGCGATCGCGGCCGCCGCGACGGTCAGGATCTGCCCAATGATCATGATCCAGCCGACGAACCAGCCCGCCGTGGTGCCGGCCAGTCGGCTCGACCACTGATAGATCGATCCGGAGATGGGCCAGCGCGCCGCCAGTTCGGCGAAACAGAGCGCGACCAGCATCTGGCCCGCGAAGACGAGCGGCCAGGTCCAGAAGAACGCTGCCCCACCGAGGCTGAAGCCGAGTCCGAACAGCTGGAAGACAGTGGTGAGGATCGAGACGAAGGAGAAGCCCGCGGCGAATGACGCGAAAGCGCCCACTCCCCGGCGAAGTTCCTGCTGGTAGCCGAGGGGAGTAGTACTCGTCGTGACGCCACCGTTGGGGCTTTGCCCAGGGGTGAGTTCGGGCTGACCCATCACGGCACCTCCGATCTGCCAAGGATTACCTGTCAGATGACAGGTATTGCGATGGTGGGGCGGACCGGTCTCACGCCTGGGTCGCAGAGGTAAACTTCGTGTATCCGGGGCCACTTGCTGTGTGACCTCCCGTTCCATACCCGCCGCCCGCTTGCTCCGCCTACTCAAGATCGTTGAGGGATGGCGAGGGCCGCCCCAGCACATGCCGACGGTGTCGCGGTCACGGGACCGCTGACGCCCGGTTGGCACAGTCCCTGCTCATCGCGTCCTCGCCACGCGGGCAACGGTGCCGACAGCAGTGCAGGCGGTCGAAACCGTCGTCGGCGAGAGCGAGGTGAGCGCGGCCCTGGACGACCGGGCGCTGGTGTCGGACCGGGCCTGTACCACTGGCGGTGGTTGCTCCCCGAACAGTGGCAGGCCAACGCGCGAGTCTTCCTGGAGAACCGGCAGGTCACCGGAGGAGCGCTGCCCTCGACCGATCTGCCGCAGCAGTCCTGGCCGCACGTTGCGAGGTCGTGTCCCGCGTCGTGGTGCCGGGATCAAGCGTTGCGCGGCGCTCCGGTATGAGGCCCCTGACGATCTCCACAGAGACGGCAGGCAGCCACGAGGCGCCCTGCTGCGGCGAGTCACTCCGCACCTGGACCTCACAGCTACCGGCACCACGACGCTAGGGTCCTGATCATGGTCACTCGTTCACAGCCAGCCCCGAAGATCGCTAATCGGGGCCAGAAGGCCCGTTCCCCTGGAGCCAGAAGACTCGTTCGAAACCAGTGGGCGTTATCGCTCTGTTGGACCGGCCACAACTCCTCGCCATCCAACCGCAACTCGCTCAACGTCATCTCGGTTTCGACCATGCGCTGAACAGCCTTCTCGAACTCCTCGGCGTAACGGAATGTCAGCCCGAAGCGCGGAACGGGTGGCGCCGTTTCCCGGTGCCTTGCCACGCGTGTCAGGTACGGGCTGGCTGCCGGGGTGCTTGTCCGCTTGGTCACAAATAGGAGAAGTCGGCTTTGTGTCGGGAGAGCGGTGGTGATGATGGAGGGATGGCCGGACTCGGGGGATGCCGCCAGCGGCGCAACTGGCAGCTGATCGGCGCCCTGTGCGCCCTGGCAATCGTGGTGTGCAGCGTGTACGCGGTGCGGGAGATCATCCATGGCGGGCTCCAGCCGGCCGACACCGCGGGCCTGCTCGGCCTTCCCCTGGGCGTGGCCGGGCTCGTGGCCGCGGTGGTGGCGCTGCGCAAGCCGGTCGAGGGCAACGACGCCGAGCTCGCCCGTGGCTGGGCCGCGACGCTGGCTGGTCAGGTCGAGGCCGGGGAGAGCGCGGTGTGGCGGCAGTTGCTGGGCGATGACACCCGGCGCATCAACCTCGCCTACGTCCTGCACCCGGCCGCGGTCCGCCCGGCCGCTGCCCCGGCTGCCGGGCGCCTGTTCGCAGACGGCCCAAGTCTGGCGACGCTGCCGGACATCGTCACCTACTACCGCGACACCCGCCCGCTGAGGCTGGTTGTGACCGGTGCCGCCGGGGCCGGGAAGACGGTCTTGGCCCTGGAACTGCTGCTGGCCCTCATCGACGGCCGCGCCGAGGACGACCCCGTCCCGGTCCGCATCCCGCTGTCCTTGTGGGACACCGAACGCCAGTCCCTGACCGAACTGCTGCAGCAGCGGCTGGTCGAGGCCTACGATTGGCCCGCTGACCTGGCCGCCGGCCTGGCCCGCCACCACCTCATCCTGCCGGTCCTGGACGGCCTGGACGAGATGGACCCCCCGGCCCTCGACGGCTCCCCCGACCCCGCCGCGCCCCGCGCCACCGCCGTCATACGCGCCCTCAACGCCTACCAGCAAGGCCGCTACGCCGGACCCCTCATCCTGACCTGCCGCACCCGGCACTACGACGCACTCGCCCCGCACACCACAGTCCTGGACGCCGCCCGCATCACCGTCGCCCCCGTCGACACCGACGACGCTCGGGACTACCTCACCGGCCGCGCACTCGACCCAGCCCGCTGGCAGCCCCTCACCGACCACCTGACCGCCCACCCCGAGGGGCCCCTGGCCACCGTGCTGTCCACCCCCTGGCGGCTCTGCCTGACCGCCACCGCCTACCACCACCACGGCGACCCCGCCGAACTCCTCACCCTCCCCGACCCTGACGCCCTGGACCGCCACCTCCTGGCCCGCTACATCCCCGCGGCCACCCGCACCACCCCCAACCCCCACGGCTACACACCACAGGACGTCCACCGCTGGCTCCACCACCTCACCACCCACCTCGACCCCACCGGCACCCCCCAAGCCACGGCCACCACAGGCTCGGAAGCCACCGACCTCGTCCTGCACGAACTGTGGCCCCTCGCCGGACGCACCCGCGTCCGCACAACCGACACCCTCCTGACCACCCTCGCCGTCCTCACCACCCTCCCCCTCGCCTGGACAACCCCCAAGCCGGTAACAGGCGTGCTCGCCGCCGCGATCTGCACGCTTGCCGTCCTGACGGGAACGGCCGCCGCCCTCACGACGACCGACAGCCCTCATCGTCTGCAAAACCCGGTCAGGAACCCTCAAGCACGCAGAGACCTCGCGGCCTCGCTCGCGTACGGGCTCGCGCTCGGGCTCACGCTTGGGCTCACGGCCGGGCTCGCGCTCGGACTCGGGTTTACGCTCCTGGACGGGCCCGCGGCCGGGCTCACAGCCGGGCTCGCGCTCGGCCTCGGGCTCGGGCACACGCTCGGGTTCACGCTCGGGCTCGGACTCGGACTCGGACTTGCGCGGGAGCCGGACACAAGCCTCGGAGCCCAGGCCAACATCGTCAGCGACGCCCTGACCAGGCTCCGGCCCGGGCTCGGATCCGGGCTCGCACGGGAGCCGGACACAAGTCTCGGAGCCCAGGCCAACGCCCTGATCAGGCTCATGGTCGGGGTCACGGCCGGGGGTGCGCTCGGGATCTTGGGCGGGGAGATGGCTGGGATCACGTTCGGGATCACGTTCGGAATCACGTCCGGGCTCCCGGCCGGGCTCACGCTGGGGCTCACACTCGGGCTCACGGTCGGCATCGCGGCCGGCGCGCAGGCTTCGCGCCGGTATCTGGTGTTCCTGATCTGCTCGCGCCGCCGTCTGCCGTTCCGGCTCGGCCTGTTCCTGGACTGGGCCGTCACCGCAGGACTCATGCGCAACAGCGGATCCGACTACCAATACCGCCACCGCGAACTCCAGCACTGGCTCCGCCAACACCCCCACCCCCCACCCCTGCCCTGACAGCACAGCCACGCCGGAAACGATCAGCTGGCCCCTGCTGCGCAGCGCCGCGTTCCCCTGCCCTCCCCGCTCGCCGAGGCCTTACGCCACCGTCGAAGGGTGCGGCTCCTTTGGAGGGGCCCTGTACCGGAGCCGGTCTTGGCGGCTACCGGGCTGGGGCGCCGCGTCAGTCCCTGGCATGATCACGCCTGTGGGTGTGATGTATGACTACTTCTCCGCGGCATCGGACGAGGCGGCCGCCACGACCATCGACTTGCCCGGCGGGCCGGATGGTGCAGGGGAGCCGCTGCCGATGCCCGTCCCGGAGATCGTGCGACGTTATGGGCGCGACGGCCTTCGCGAGCTCCTCAGGCCACGGCTTCGGCTGGCCGAGACGGGGTTCCATGTCGTGGCCACCAAGGGGTTCGACTCGACGACCGATCTCGGAGCGATCGAGGGGATTCTGACCGGGGTCGACTTCGACGAGTTCCTGGCACGGCCCCGGACCTCCCACGTCGTCGCCGAACGCGACGGAGGCGAGCGCCTGGTGCTCACCCTCAGCGACGAGCTTCAAGGCGCCCTGGCAAGGGTGGAGGACGCCGAACTGACTGCGGCGGCACGGCACTGGGCCGCAGAGCAGGGGTCTGGTGATACCGACGCGATCGGCGGCCTGCTGCACGAGTTGGCGGAACTCGCCCGCGGGGCACAACAGCGCGGGGAACGGCTGTACTGCTGGACCTGCGTCTGATCGACCCGAGTCCCGCACTTACCCCGGAGGACGGACGCGTCGGCTTTGTGCTGGTAGGACCGTCCCTCCAAAGGAGCCACACCCACCGTCGAACCCGGCCTTGCCAGCCCGGAGAACTGCCTACTGTCGCCCTGGTCAGGGGCGACGACGGAAACTACAGCGTCCAGCCGCACCGGCTGGTCCAGGTGGCCTCCCTGTCCCCCGCGCGCCCGAGCGGGGTGCGGAGATCCTCATCACCGATACTCCGGGCGTCGCGCCCATCTGCGGGACCCGGCTGCCCAGCTCGGCCGTGCCGCCGATCCCCCAGCGGCACTACACCGTGAAGTTCAGGTCCACGTCTGCTCGGGTTCGATACTCGAATACGCTCGGAAAACGGATCAGGGGAGATTTATGTGATGCCGGGTATTCAGCTTCGAGAACACCAGATTGCCGCGAATTCCTGCATCCGGGATTGGGTGGGATTTCCTGCACGCTGTGCGGTGCCTCCTCGGGGGCGCGGGCCACGCTGGTGTCCGCGACCGGATCGGGGAAGACGATCACGGCTGCCGCGGCCGCGCTAGAACTCTTCCCGGCCGGGCGAATCCTGGTCATGGTGCCCACCCTCGACCTGCTAGTGCAGACCGCGCAGGCCTGGCGGCGGACCGGTCACCACGGGCCCATGGTCGCGGTGTGCTCCCTGGAGGGCGACGCCGTCCTGGACGCACTCGAGGTGCCCACGACCACCAACGCAATCCAGCTCGCCCTGTGGGCGGGATCCGGGCCGGCAGTGCTCCTGGCGACGTCGCCTCTCTCGTGGACCGGAACGACCCCGACGACCCGACAGGCCAGGCGGCCGTGCCCGGGCCGCTGGAGACGGCGCTGGCGGGCGGGCCGCGGCTGTACGGGCAGACCATGCAGCCCTTCGACCTCGCCGTCAACGACGAGGCCCACGCCACCGCCGGCGCCCAGGGCAAAGCCTGAGCCGCCATCCACGACCAAGCCCGCATCCCCGCCGACTACCGGCTCTACCTCACCGCCACCCCCCGCATCCTCGCCTCCCCCCCTGCCCGTACACGGCCCGGACGGGCACGAGATCGAGATCGCCTCCATGGTCTCCGACCCGGACGGACCGTACGGGGAGTGGATCTACGAACTCGGGCTCGCCGAGGCCATCGAACGCGGCATCTTCGCCCCCTTCGAGATCGACGTCCTCGAAATCCACGACCCCGACCCGCTCCCCGACGACGCCTCGGAGGAGATGGTGCGCGGCCGGCGCCTGGCCCTGCTGCAGACCGCACTGCTCGAACACGCCGCCGCCCACAACCTGCAGACCGTGATGACGTTCCATCACCGGGTCGAAGAAGCCGCCGCGTTCGCCGAGAACCTGCCCAAGACCACCGCCGCACTGCACTCGATGCCGGCCGCCATGTCCCGCCCCACCGGGTATGGTCGGCGTGGCTGTGCGGCGACCACCTCGTATCCGAACGACGCGAAACCATCCGCCAATTCGCCAACGGGCTGGACAGTGAGAGGCGGCGGGTCAACTGGGCATTCCTCGCCTCCGTCCGCGTCCTCGGCGAAGGCATCGACATCACCGGCGAACGCGGCGTGGAAGCGATCTGCTTCGCCGACACCCGCGGCTCCCAAGTCGAAATCGTCCCAGAGCATCGGCCGGGCCCTGCGACCGAACACGGACGGCACGACCAAGGTCGCCAGGATCATCGTGCCAGTCTTCCTCCAGCCCGGCGAGAACCCGCAGGACATGGTCGCCAGCGCCTCGTTCCGCCCCCTTGCGGCGGTGCTCCAGGGCCTGCGCTCCCACTCCGAACACCTCATCGAAGACCTCGCCTCCCCCGCCACCACCAGCGGACAACGCACAATCCACCTCCGGCGCGACGCCGACGGACACATCATCGCCGCCCTTGCCGGCGCCGAGGGCGAGGGCCCGGCCGACGAGCGTGGGCGCGGTACACGGCCGACGCTGCTCCACTTCTCCAGCCCCCGCAACGCAGCGACCATCGCCGCGTTCCTGCGCAACCGCGTCTACCGACCCGAATCACGCGTGTGCCTCGAAGGATTCCAGGCCCTCAGGCGCTGGCGCACCGAGCACGGCATTACGGGGCTGTACGCCGTCCCGTACGACACCGATGTCCCCACCGGCGTCACCGACTCGTACCCGCTCAGCAGGTGGGTGCACCAACAACGCAAAGCCCGCCGAACCGCAGACCTCGACCTTCACCGGATCCAGCAGCTCGACGACGAAGGCATGGTCTCGGGAACCCGGCGAAGAAGCCTGGGAAAACCGGCTCGCCATCCTGCGGTCCTACCACCGCGCCCACGGACACCTCGCCCCACGCCAGGACGCCCTGTGGGAAGGCCCCGACCCAGACGGCCCGGACGGCACAAGCGTCCCCATCGGCCAGCTCATGGCCAACCTCCGCCGCCCCCACGGACTGGGCAAAAACCCCGAACGGGCCCAGACCCGAGCCGCACAGCTGACCGCCATCGACGCCGACTGGAACTGCACCTGGCCACTGGACTGGCAACGCCACTACCGCGTCCTCGCCGCCCTAGCAGGCGACGAACCCGGCGGCCGACTCCCCGACATCGCCCCCGGCGTGATGCACGAAGGCGACGACCTCGGCACATGGATCACCCGGCAACGCCGCAACTGGACCGAACTCACCAAAGAACAACAGCAACGGCTGTCCAAGCTGGGCATCACACCCGTACCCCGGCCCGAACCAGCTGCAACAGGCACCAGGGGCGCCAGGAATACGGAGAAGAAGCCTTCACCGTCCTTCCAGCGCGGCATCGTTGCCCTTGCCCAGTACATCGCCCGCGAAGGACACCACCACGTCGGGCGCCACCACCGAGAAAGGGTCGTGCTCGAGGGCCAGGAACACGAACACAAGCTCGGGGTCTGGTACGCCAACCAAAAGCAGCGACGCAACTCACTCACCCAGCAGCAACGCGCTGCGCTCGCAGAACTCGGCGTGGAATGGGCGTGACACCATCTGCGAGCATTCGATTAGTCGGTAGGTCAAGCGAGGTGCACAGCATGGGACTCCGGGACGTCAAGGCAGGTACCCGGGGCCTCGCGCTTCCTGACTTCTGTTGCATTCCCTCACAGGGCGTCGGGGCCCGGTTGAAGTGAGGCGTTGACTCCACCTATGTCTCATATACGTCTTCGGTGCGGGCTCAGCACCACCAGCCCGGCGTCGACGGAGACCAGGGCCCTGAACACGTCCCGTTTCGGATATGCGCTGTTGAGCTGTCCACGAGCTGTCGGCCGGCGTCATGCCGCGGCACCGAGATGGCGCCGTTCCCGGAGGTCGTAGCCGGGGCCGCGCAGCTTCCGGGCGCGACCGCGCTGGAACGGCGAGCTGGTCATGTGGGAGGAGGGCCGGTTCACCTTGGAGCGGCTGCAGAACCGCCCGCACCGGCGCGGCACTTCGCGTTCCTGGGCGTGGTTCGTGCCGCTAAGAGGTCGCACGGTTAGGCGGCAGGGCTGTCTGGCAGGTGGGCAGGCACAGGTTCTGTGATGTTGGAGTTGCTGACGCTCTGTGACGGTTCGATCCGGCTCACCGGCTGGGCTGCCACCAGCGCCGGATCGGTAGCGAGCTTCGGCGGGTTCCTGGTGGGGCCAGCTGACTATGGGGTTGAAGGCGTGTCTCATACTGGCCGGATGGACAGCACCTCCATCCGGGACTCCTACGACGCGGTCGCGGACGTGTACGCACAGGGCTTCACTGCGGATCTGGCCTCCAAGCCACTGGACCGCGCCATGCTGGCGGCCTTTGCCGAGCAGGTTCCGAACGAGGGCCCTGTTGCTGACGTGGGATGTGGACCTGCCCAGGTGGCGTGTTTCCTGGCCGACCTCGGAGTTCCGGTCCTGGGCTTTGATGTGTCCCCAGGCATGGTGGACGTGGCCCGGGCACGGAGGCCTGGCCTGGATGCGCGGGTCGGATCGATGCTCGACCTTCCACTGAGCAACGGAGAACTGGCCGGTGTGGTGGCGTTCTACTCGCTGATCCATCTCCAGGTCGAGGAGCGGCCGCTGGCCTATGAAGAGTTCGCCCGGGTGCTGCGGCCGGGGAGGCCTTGTCCTCGCTGCCTTCCACGCGGGCCAGGAGGTTCGGCATCTGGACTCCTGGCTTGACCATCCAGTCTCGCTCGACTTCTTCGCTCTGCGCCCCGAAGAGGTGGCCGCGGGCCTTGCTGCTGCCGGGTTTGCAGTAGAGGCAACACTGATGCGCGGGCCGTATCCGGGCGAAGCGGACACCGAGCGCGCGTATCTGCTGGCCCGCAGGTTGGGATGACTCGCGGGTGCACAGATTGGTGGCCGATCAGGGCCGGCGTTGGGGGCGTGCATCCCAGCGGTGGGTGGTCCAGGCTCGCCGGATGAGGCTGCGGACGGTGATGATGGTGTCGGCGAGGTCGAAGAAGGCGTCGACGACGGCAGTGCGGCGCTCGTAGCAGCGGGCGAGGCGGTGGAAGGCGTTCTGCGTGCGTCCGACATGCCACCGCTGACTGGCCTGGATCGGCGCTTTCTCGCCCTTGTGAGCGATGCGGCCGCGCAGGTTGCGGGCGGTGAGTTCGGTGCGGGTCTTGTCCGAGTCATAGCCGGCGTCCAAGTGCACCGTGATGTCGACGGGTAGCGGCCCGAGATCATCCAACAGGTCCAGGGTCGGTGCGAGTAGCGGAGAGTCGTGGCGGTTGGCGCCGACCAGGACCCGGCCGAGGGGGATGCCGTAGCCGTCGGTCATCCCGGAGCGCTTCATGCCCTGTTTGCCCCGGTCGACCGGTGAGCGACCGGCCGCCTGGCCGCCGCCAGACGCCTTGGTGATCGCGCCGTCCACCGCGATCTTTCCTCAAGGATCTCCCCCTCTGAGTATGTCGATGCCGGGCAGCAACGCCTGTCGGTGAGTTCCAGCAACGACTGGGTGGGGTCGGCGTCTGGAATGTCGATGAGTTTCAGCAACGCCGCCGGGGCTGCAGTCAGTGTCCTCCGACGCCGAACCTTGACCGATTGCCACTTGAAGTTTGACCGACGAGTTTCATCCGGGGGACAGCGCTCCAAGTTCGCCGTCGGGTTACTGTGCTGTGGCTTTGCGCTCCCTGCGGGACCGCAACCACGGGACCAGGTGCCAGGAGGCCACCACCGCCGCGGACGTCACCGCTGTGGTCAACCAGCCCCTGTAGATGTCCGCGAGGCCGGTGACGAAGCGCATGAAGACGGTGAACACAGCCCAAACCATCAGCCAGCGAGCCGCCTTGACCATTCGTCCCTGTCGTCGCATGGCGCGAGCATATCCGCGGGCCTGAAGGGGAACAGACGAAGGGGCGTGGCTCACACAGAGGTCAAACTTCAGTGGCAATCGGTCACGTTTCAGCGTCAGAGGACAGTCAGGTAGTAGGACTCCGTTACGTCTGTGTGTCGGCCTTGTTCAGGGGCAGTCTGAATGGGTGGACGCACATGAAGTCAATCGTGTTCGGGCGAAGTTGGCGTTATTCGTGGCGGATGTGTTCGCCTCGGTGCCCCGCAAGGACCAGCGGGCCAAGAGCGACTGCTATCTGCGGGGACTGATGATGGACGGTCGCCGCAAGTCCATCCAGGCCATGGCCTCGCGGCTGCCGGACGGCAACGAGCAGAACCTGCAGCAGTTCGTGAACCAGTCCCCGTGGGATCCGGTGCCGGTGCGTCGGCGGATCGCTGAACGGATGGTGCCGCTGATCGGCCCGGAGGCCTGGGCGGTCGACGACGTGTCGTTTCCCAAGGACGGTCAGATGTCGGTCGGCGTCGCTCCCCAGTACTGCGGTGCGCTGGGCAAGCAGGCCAACTGCCAGGTCGCGGTCAGCGTGCACGCGGTTTCCGACGCTGCCTCGTGCCCGCTGAACTGGCGGCTGTTCCTGCCCCAGCAGTGGGCGCATGACGCCGTCCGACGAAAGCGGACCGGTGTGCCGGAGGACGTCGGGCACCGGGAGAAGTGGCGGATGGCCTTGGACGCCCTGGATGAACTGGCCACATGGCGCCTTGTGCCGCCGG
>NZ_JAUYWJ010000032.1:0-94525 GCF_032656585.1 Streptomyces herbicida | reverse complement strand
CACGGACGACATCGGCTGGCCGAAGACCGCGACCACCGTCTCCGCCGCCGGCACGGACGACATCGGCTGGCCGAAGACCGCGACCACCGTCTCCGCCGCCGGCACGGACGACATCGGCTGGCCGAAGACCGCGACCACCGTCTCCGCCGCCGGCACGGACGACATCGGCTGGCCGAAGACCGCGACCACCGTCTCCGCCGCCGGCACGGACGACATCGGCTGGCCGAAGGCCGTCACCGTCTCCGCCAAGAACACGGACGGCATCGGGTGGCCTACCGCCACCGCCGCCTCCGCGAAGACCACCGGTGACATCGGCTGGCCCAAGGCCACCACCGTCTCCGCCGCCGGCACCGACGACATCGGCTGGCCGACCGTCGCCGCCGTCTGAACCGTCGCCTGCGAGCAACGGAGACCTCTCCACCGAGAAGCCCCCGCCGGCCACCGTGCCGCCGCGGGGGCTTCGGTCGTTTCCGGGCCGGTTGCGCGGATCTCATCTCCGTCCCGGCTCCACCCCCCTTAAAGGCGGTGATCGCATTCTTGCCCCGACCAGCGCGGTTCCAGTGAAGGGCGGGCTCATGACGCAGGCGGGCAGGGCATCGGTGGCCGGTGCCCTGGAGACGGTTCTCGCCACCTGCACGGTGGGGCGTTCCCGGGTGGTACTGATCGAGGGCGCCGCCGGCTGTGGCAAGAGCCATCTCCTGAACGCCGTGGCCGAACGGGCCGTAGCCGCCGGAGCGCTGGTGCTCACCGCGGCCGCCACCGAGGCCGGACGCCGGGTGCCGCTCGGCGTGCTGCGCCAACTGGTCGGCAGCGCACCGCCGTTCGCACTCCCCCGCACCGGTGCCGAGGACGCGAAGCCGACCCGGGAGGCGATGCGGACGTTCTGCGCGGAGCTGTGCGATCTCGCCCTCGCCGGGCCGGTGGTGCTGTGCCTGGACGACGTACAGCACGCGGACGCGCAGTCGCTGCACCACCTCGGGTATCTCGTACGGCACGCCCGCCCGGCCCCCGTGCTGGTCGTCGGCACCGTGTCGTCGTACGCCGACGCGGCCCAGGAGCCGTTGTGCGCACCCGAGTTGACGCGCCAGCCGCACTTCCGCCGGATCCGGATCGGTCTGCTGTCGGCCGGAGAGACCGCGGAGGTTCCGGCGGCCCGCCCGTGGGAGTGGCCCGGACCGGCCCGCCCCGGACGTACGGCCGCGGAGCTGCACCGCATCACCGGTGGCAACCCGCTTCTGCTGCACGCCCTGTTGGAGGAGGACCGCTCCGCATCCGCGTCGCCGCCGCCGACCCCGGCGTTCGACGGGCCGTTCGCCACGGCCGTCGCCGCGTGTCTGCGGCGCAGTGGTCCGGGTGCCCCGGCGGCGGGCCGGGCGGTGGCGATCCTGGCACAGCGGGCGACCGAGCCGCTGGTCGCGCGCATGCTGGGTCCCGAGGACGACGCCGCTGCCGCGCTGGCCGCGCTGCGCGCCTGCGGGCTCCTCGACGGGCTCCGCTTCCGGCACCCCGCCGTCCCGGCCGCCGTACTGGCGGACGCCTCACCGCGTGCCCGCGCGGACCTGCAGCGGCGGGCCGCGCTGGTGCTGACGGCGGCGGGGGCGCCGGCCGACGTGGTGGCCGACCATCTGCTCGCGCCGCGGGCGGACGGTGCGCGGGTGCCCGTACGGCCCGAGGACTTCACTCTGCTGACGGACACCGCCGAGGGTCTGCTGGCCCAGCGCCCCGGGGAACACCGCACCGACCAGGCCGAGCGGCTGCTCGAACTGGCCCACGGCGTCTGCCCCGACGAGGCCGCACGCACCGGCGTGGCCCTGCGGCTCGCGCAGATCGCCGCGCGCCGCGATCCGGAGGCGGCCGAGCGGCGGCTGACCGCCTTGGTCACCGGGCCGCGTTCGGCCGTATCCGCAGTAGGAGCGGAGCACCGGTCGCGGCCGGCCGGGATGCTGCTCGCGCAGGGGCGGATCGCCGAGTCGGCCGCGCTGCTGCGGGAGGCCGACGAGCCGGGCGCCCACGGCGGGACGCCCTTCGACGCCCTGCTCGACACCTCGGTGGCAGGCCGCGAGGAGGTGCCGGGGTCGGCGCGGCTGACCGACGCCACCCTGGCCCCGCTGGCCCTGGCGGTGCGCACGCTGCTGTACTCCGACCGTCCCGAGCGTGCCGTGCCGGCGAGCCGGCGGCTGCTGGAGGAGGCGGAGGTGAGCGGGGCGCCCGGCTGGCGGGCGGTCTTCGCGACGCTGCACGCCGAGGCGCTGCTGCGGGTGGGCGACGTACGCGGTGCCCACGCGCGGGCGACGGAGGCGCTCGAGGCGCTGCCCGCAGGCGGCGGCGGAACCTTCCGCTACGCGCCGGTCGCGGTGCTCGTCGAGGCGTGCGGTGCGCTCGGCCGGTACGAAGAGGCCGCCGGGCACATTCGGTACCCCGTCACCCGGCGGGTGCTGAACACCCTGTACGGCCTGCAGTATCTGCGCGCCCGCGGGCTGCACCACCTGGACCTGGGCCGGCCGCAGGCCGCGCTCGCCGACTTCCGCAGGGTCGGTCGGCAGCTGCAGCTGTGGCGGGCGGACCGGGCGGCGTGCCTGCCGTGGCGTACGGACGCGGCGCAGGCGCTGCTGCGGCTGGGCAAGATCCGGCAAGCGCGCGAGCTGGCGGAGGAGCAGCTGGCGCTGCCGGACGGCGGGCGGCCGTGGGTGCGGGGCCAGTGCCTGCGACTGCTGGCCGCGACGGGCGAACCCGGGCGGCGCATCGAGCTGCTGCGGCAGGCGGTGGAGCAACTGCGGTGCAGCGGGGCCCGGTTGGAGACGGCGCGGGCGCTGGCCGACCTGGGGCACGCGCTGCACGCGGACGGCGGGCTGTCGCAGGGGGCGGCCACACTGCGTGCCGCGTGGAGCCTGGCCCAGCGGATGGGGGCGGTGGCGCTGCGCGACGAGCTGCTGCCCGGCTCCGGCGGCGTCGCCCTCGTCCACGGCACGGCCATGCCGGAGGAACTGACCGACTCCGAGCGGCGGGTGGCGGCGCTGGCGGCGCAGGGGCTGACCAACCGGCAGATCGCGGCGCGGCTGTTCGTCACGGCGAGCACGGTCGAACAGCACCTGACCAGCGTCTACCGCAAGCTGGGCGTGCCCGGCCGGGGCGGGCTCCCCGCGGACCTGGCCGACGGTGTCCCGGTGACCGGCTGACCCTGCGGAGCGCGGGCTGATCTATGATCCGGGCGATCCGACACACCCGCTCCCGCTGCGCCGCGTCCGTCGGCGCATGCCTGCCGCGAAAAGCAGGTCCCCCCGACGTGACCGGTCCCGCCACCAAGGCACCATGGCTCCTCGCCCGCCTCGCACAGGGTGCGACAGCCCTCGCGGCCGTCGCGGACGTGTTCCGGGCGACGGCCCTGAGGGCTCATCGGCTGCATCCCACGGACGCGTCGCTGAGCAGGTCGGGACTCACCTCGATGGTGTTCCTCTATCTGATGACGGCGGCCACCGTGCTGTTCCTGGTGTGGTTCAGCCGCTGCCGGCGCACCGCGCAGGTGCTCTCCCCCGGTACCGCCGCCGGGTCCGGCGTCTGGGCCGTCGTCGCCTGGTTCGTACCGGTGGTCAATCTGTGGGCCCCGCGGCAGCTAGTCCTCGAGGTGTGGCACGCGAGAAGCACCGGGAAGACGGATGGGGAGACGGCGAAGAGGCGCAACGACGCGCTGCTGAACGCCTGGTGGGCGGCATGGGTCGGCCACGCGTTGACCACGGCGGGGGCCCAGCTCGGCGCGGGCACCTCACTGCCGCTCCTGGTGGTGTCGGAGGCACTCGAGCTCGCCGCGGCCGTCCTCGCGATCTGCGTGATCCAGCGCATCACGGCACTGCAGAGCGCCGCGCTTCACACTCCGTCGTCCGCCGGACCGCTCGCACAGCACGCCTGACCGGATCACCGGCCGTGCGCGCCGGTCAGGGTCACCGTCATGCGGCTGCCGCGGGAAGTCCGCCCGACGACGTCGACGTTCCTTTCCGCGACGGACGAGGCCGCGCCCGGTCTGGCCGGCGGGCTGTATCTGCACGGCTCGCTCGGATTCGGGGAGTTCAGGGATCCGGTACCGCCTCCGCCTACGAAGGGGACGCCGAGCGGCGGGGTCGAGACACGACCGCCTTCACCGCCATGGCCGTCGAGGCGGGGCCGGCGCTCGGCGCGGGCGGACGGGGACGCTGCCTCTGCCTCTGCCTCTGACGAGGGTCCGTCCGTCTCGTCGGTGAAGGGGGTGCGCCTGCCCGGTCTCCCTGGCAACGTCGGGCCTCCGCTTGGCACAGAAACACCCCGTCCCACCTGCTACTCAAGTACCGCTCCACCGTTCCGAGACTCAGCCTCAGGAGCTGCTTGCCAGCATCTTGGCAAGGTTTTGCCAAGCGGGAACGCGCTGTCGTGTCGTAAGGAGCGAGTGCTGATGTCCATCCCCAGCCTCATCGAGTCGGTACTGACCGCCCACCCGGCCGTGTCCGCGGCAGCGGTGTCCGTGCACGGGACGGAGGACGGCGACGAACGGCTCGTCGCGCACGTGGTGCCCGCGGCTCCGGTGGCGGCGGCCGTCGCGGAGGACGCGCAGATCGCCGGGTGGCGGAAGATCCACGAAGCCCTGTACGCCGCCGGATCCGGGACGCCCGGGCCGGAGGGTGACTTCAGGGGCTGGCACAGCGCCTACGACGCGCTGCCGATCCCGCTCGAGGACATGCGTGAGTGGCAGGAGGCCGCCCTGGAGCGGGTGCGTGAGCTCCCGCGGCGCCGGATCCTGGAGATCGGCGTGGGCACCGGGCTGCTGATGGACCGTCTGGCCCGTGAGGAGGACGTCGAGGAGTACTGGGCGACCGACTTCGCCGCCTCCGCCGTCACCGCGCTCACCGCCCGGACGCACGACGATCCGGTCCTGCGGGACAAGGTCCGGCTGCGCCGCCAGGGCGCCGAGGACACCACCGGGCTGCCCGCCGGGCACTTCGACGCGATCGTCGTCAACTCGGTCGTCCAGTACTTCCCCAGCCTGGCCCACCTGCGCACCGTGATCGAGCGGGTGCTGCCGCTGCTCGCCCCGGGCGGCTCCGTCCTGCTGGGCGATCTGCGCAACCTCGACCTCGCCCGCTGCCTCCACACCGGTGCGGAACTGTCGCGGGCGGGCGCGGCCGGGGACAGCCGCGAGGCGCTGCGCCGGTCCGTCGAC
Organism: Streptomyces herbicida; assembly: GCF_032656585.1. Lineage (NCBI taxonomy): Bacteria > Bacillati > Actinomycetota > Actinomycetes > Kitasatosporales > Streptomycetaceae > Streptomyces > Streptomyces herbicida. Next base: position 89,340 of record NZ_JAUYWJ010000032.1, on the reverse strand, counting down.
AGGCGTGTCGCCGCGGAGACCGAACTCCTGCTCTCCCCCGCCCTGTTCGCCGCCCTCGCCCGCGAACTGCCGGCGGTGCGCACGGTGGACGTCCGCGTCAAGCGGGGCACCCACCACAACGAGCTGACCCGCTACCGCTACGAGGCCGTCCTGTCCGTCGCCGAGCCGGCCGCCGACCTCACCGCCGCGCCGGTCGTCCGCTGGGGCCGCGAGGTCTGCTCCGTCGCTGAGGCCGAGGACCGCCTCAACGCCCACCGCCCCGCCGTGCTGCGGCTGGCCGGGATCCCCAACCGCCGGGTGCACGACGAGTACTGCGCGATGCAGTCCCTGGACAACCCGCTGGAGAGCGTCGACCTGGCGCCCCAGGACGCGCCCGCCCCCGACCCGGAGGCGCTGTGCGCGGCCGGCGAGCACCTGGGTTACCGAGCTCTGCCGACCTGGTCCGGGGAGGGTGCCGAACTGCTCGACATCGTCTTCGTCGACCCGGACCTGGTCCCCGCGGGTCCGCTGACCGGCGTGTACGTGGCACCGGCCGCCGCCGTCGAGGAGTGCGCCAACGTACCGACCGCCCTCGACGGCACCGTGGACCTGGAGGCCGTCCTGCGCGGCCACCTGCGCGAGCGGCTGCCGGACCACGTCGTCCCGTCGGCGCTCACCACCCTGGACGCACTGCCGCTGAACGCCGACGGCACGGTCGACCGCACGGCGCTGCCCGCCCCCGCGCTCGCCACGCACCGCTGCGGCACCCAGCCGGGCACACCGATCCAGGAGATCGTCCGCGATCTGTTCGCCGAAGTGACCGGGCTGCCGCGCCGCGAGGTGCACGCCGACTCCGACTTCTTCCTGATCGGCGGCGACCCGGAGGCGGCCGACCGGCTGCTGGCACGGGCCCGCGAGACGCTGGACGCCGACCCGGGCGGCCGGGCGCTGTACGAGGCGCCCACACCGGCCGCCTTCGCCGCGCTGCTCGGCGACTCCCCCGCCGCCGTCACCGGCCCCGCCGCTGCGAGCGGAGACAGCGCGGTGCTGCCGCTGAGGCTGCGCGGCCCTCTCGACCAGCGGGCCCTGGAGGACGCCCTGGAGGACCTGGGGCGGCGGCACGAGGCGCTGCGCAACTCGCTGCTCGGGGCGGCCGGCACCCGGCTGCGCTCCCTCGGCCCGGAAGACCACCTCCTGGACCTCGCCCTGCCCGCCGCCTCGGTCGACCCGTGGTCGCACCTGCCGCTGGCCGCCGAACTCGCCCGGGCCTACGAGGCCCGCGCCACCGGCGCCACCCCGCACCGCTCCCCCGCCGGGCTCGACGCGGCACCCCGCGCGATCTTCGGCGACCGGGAGCCCACCCCGCTGCCGGGCAGCGTGCCGCAGGCCGGCGCCGCCTCCTACGGCACCCTCGAGGTCGAGCTGGGCGACGAACTGCACGAGCGGCTCACCCGGTTCGCGGCCGAACGGGGCAGCACCCTGTTCATGGTGGTGCACACCGCGCTCACGGCCCTGCTGTCCCGGCTCGGCGCGCCCGCCGAGATCACCGTGGCCGCGCCGGTCCCGGCCCGGGACAGTGCCGCGCTGCGCGGCGCGGTGGGCCCGTACGGGCGGATCCTGGCGCTGTCGGTGGACACCTCGGGCGACCCGGCGTTCGGCGAGTTGCTGCGCCGGGTGCGCGAGAGTGACCTGGCCGCCTACCGGGACGCGGACGCGGCCCTGGCCGCGCTGCCCGGCGGGGTCGCGCTGACCGTGCTGCAGGCAACCGACGCCGGGTTCGAGGCGGCCGGGCTCACCGTGCGGCCGGACGAGGCCGAACTCCCGCTTCCCGCCGCCGACCTGGGGCTGACGCTGACCGAGCGGCAGACGCCTGCGGGCACGCCGGCCGGTATCACCCTGCTGACCGCCTACCGGCACGAGACGGTCGGCGAGGCGGCCGCCGCCTCGCTCACCGGCCAGCTGACCGCCGTACTGGAAACCGCCCTCGACGACCCGGAGGCCGCGCTGAGCCGGCTGCGGCTGGAGCCGGGTTCGGCGCAGACCGGGGTGTGGGCGGGCGAGAGCCCGGTGCTCCCGGCCGGGAGCGTGGCCTGCCTGTTCGCCGCACAGGTGGCGCGGGCGCCCGAGGCGATCGCGCTGCCCGGCATGAGCTACGGCGAACTCGACGCCCGTACCGACCTGTTGGCACACGCCCTGATCGCGCACGGTGCGGGCCCGGGCACCTCGGTGCTGACCGCGCTGTCCTCACTGACCGGGTTCGCGGTGGCCGCGCTGGCGGTCGCCAAGGCGGGTGCCGCGCTGCTGCCGGTCGACCCCGCGCTGGACGTGGACGAGTCGCTCAGGCCTGGGGTGCTGCTGCTCGACGAGACCGCCGACCTGGTGCTGCCCGCCGTCCCGGGCGCGGCCCGGCTGGTCCGTGACGACGCCGCCGACCGGCTGCCCGCCACCGGGCGCTGGCCGGTGACCGACACCGACCGGACCCGGCCGCTGCGCGCGGACGACGCGGTCCTGCTGCTGCCCTGCGAGGACGGCACGGTGGTGGTCGGCCCCGAGACGGTCGCCGCGGCGACCGTGGCCGAACCGGCCGACGCCGCCTGGCTGGTACGCGGCTACCCGGACGCCGACGCCACGCTCGGCCTGCTGGGCGTGCTGGCCTCCGGCGCCCGGGTGCACCTGCCCGACGGCTCGCTCGCCCAGGCGGTGCCGCACGAGGTGCTGCGCTGGCTGCGGCAGGAGGGTGCCCGGGTGGTGCTGGGCGGCGCCGACGACGCGCTGTCCGCGCTGGTCGCGCTGGCCTGGACGGAGGGGGCCGAGCTGTCCGTGAGCGGCGGCTGGGCCGAGGGCCGGTTCGTCATCGAGCAGCTGCCCGGGGGGCCGCCGCGCCCCGCCCCCGGCTACCGCGCCTACGTCCTCGACGCGCGGCTGCGGCCGGTGGCCCCCGGCGAGACCGGTGCCCTCTACATCGCGGGCGCGGGTGTGGCCCAGGGCTACGCCGGGGACCCCTCGGGGACCGGTGAGCGGTTCCTGCCCGACCCGTTCGGCGGCCCCGACGGCACGACCGCCCGCATGTGGCGCACCGGGCGCGCGGCACGTCTGTCGGCCGACGGCATGCTGCGCGTGCTGGACCGCCCGGCCCAGGACGACCCCTTCGCCGACGACTTCGCCACGTTCGTCGTCCTCGCCGACGCCGCCGGCCACCAGGCGCTGTGGCCGGCCGGTGCCCCGGCTCCGGAGGGCTGGTACGAGAGCCACTCCGAGGACCTCTACGAGCTCTGCCTCGACCACATCAACGAGCGCCTCAACGACCCCTTCTAGGAAGCGACCGGCTCTGGAAACACCGGGGCGGACCGGCCGACGCCATCTGGCGCGGACCGGTCCGCCCGACCGGCACCCACTACAGCTCGCCGACCACCCACCCGCCCGAGGAGGACCTCATGACCGCCATCGCCCCGGCTCCCGCCCCTTCCTTCGCGTCGGTTGTCCTGGACGCCTCCGCCGGACCCGGGCACCGCGTGCTCGACCTCACGCTTCGCGACGCCCGCTCCGCGCACGCGCTGGCCGCGTCCTGCCTGGAGGTGTACCGGACGGCGGACGACCCGCAGTTCCTCGACGAGGCGCCCGTGCTCGCGCACGACCTGCCGCTGACGGTGCGCAGGCTCCTCAACTCCGCGCGCCGCGACGGCGGAGCGCGCGTGACGGTGATCCGCGGCAACGTCGTCGACCAGGCGGCCCTCGGCGCCACTCCGGGCCACTGGAGCGAGGCGGACGCGGAAGCGAGCCGGGTCTACGGCACGCTGCTCGTGCTGTACGCGGCGCTGCTCGGCGACGTCACCGGCCGGGCAACTCGGCAGGCCGGCCGTCCGGTGACCGATGTCCTGCCGGGCCCGTACGCGGAGGACGCCTTGTCGCCGTACCGGCCCGACTGGGTGGGGCTGTTCGCGCTGCGCGACGGGGGCGGGATGCCGGCGGCCGTCGCGCACGTGGAGGTGCACCGCGCCGACGTGGCCGTCCCCACGGGCGCGGTCTGTTTCGTCGACAACCGCGACGTGGCGCACGGCCGGGACTCCCTGCCCGCGGAATCCGGCGTGGGCGACCGCTGGCTCAAGCGGGTCGACGTGCTGCGCGACCTGCGCCGCACCCCCGCCGGCTGAACCGCCGCCGCGCTCCGGGGGGTTACTCGCCGCGCGCCGGCTCCGCGTCGATCCGGTCCAGCGTGGTGGCCGGGTCGGCGACCAGGGTGGCCAGTTCCTCGTCGGTGCGGTGGCGGGTGGCGATGGCCGGGCAGCGGCGGCAGGCGGCGATGCCGGCCTGGGCCCACCACTTGCAGTCGGCCCGCAGATGGCACTGCGGGACCGGGCCGGAGGCCGCGGCCGGGTAGGCGGCCACGACGCGTTCGATCAGGGTGCAGTCGGTGCCGCGCCGGTTGACGCACTCGGCGACGCAGTGCGAGGCGAAGCGCAGCACCCGCCGCGGTTCGATGTCCGGCGGCACCAGTGGCAGGACCTCGGCGGCCGGAACCGGTTCGGCCAGGTAGCTCACCCGGCCGTCGGTGCCGGCGCGCACACCCAGGACCACCGACTCGGGTGCGTACGCGGCACCGCTCGGGCACCATGCGGTCCGTGCCCCGCCGGGGGCCGCCGTACCGGCGTCCGGGCCGGCGTCGCCGGTCACGCTCGTCGCCCCCTCAGCACGCCGGCTCGTTGGGGTTGATCCCCACTCCCCTGCCCCGCGGGAACAGCGGCGCGTCGCTGCCCGCGCGCTCCAGGGCGACCGCCTGTCGCAGGCTGTGTGCCAGCTGCTCCCGGGTCGTGATGCGCTGGGCCGCGGTCTGGTTGGCGGCCGCGGTCTCGGCGCCGCCCGCGACAACACCGGTGGCCAGTGCGGCCACCGCGATGCCCGCTGCCGTACGGGAGTGCCTCATGCGCGTCCCTCCGTCTGCGTGGGTACCGGGCCCCCGAGCGTGGCCCCGGACGCTGCAGACGGAGTCGAGCCCCGCTGGACCTGGGACTGAGCCAGGGCCTCGGCGAGGATGCGCCAGACCTCGGCGGCGAGGTCGATGTTGGCGTCGGCCTGCGCCTGTTCGGCCAGGGCCCGCAGCCCCTGGACGCCGCCGTCGTCACCGGACAGGATGCGCAGCTGGTGCCGCAGGATGTCGAGGCGGACCCGGTCCCGGTAGGTCATCCGCGGCTCCTCCAGGGCGAGTTCGCCGAGCAGGACGCGGGCGTCGTCGTACCGTGCGGTCAGGAACGCGAGGTCGGCCTTGAGCGCGGTCAGCTCCTGGCGCAGACCGGGCGTGCCGACGAAGGCGAGCGCCGACTCGGCGGCCGTGACGCAGCGCTGGGCGGCCTCGGGGTCGGCGGGCACCTTCTGCAGGTGCAGCCGGCCCGCGGCGAGCCGGAGCCGCAGCCACAGCACCAGGTCGTCGGTGCTGCTGAACCGCTCCAGGGCCTGCTCGAGGTAGGCCTGCGCGGCCGGGTAGTCGCCCTGCCGGACGCGGACGGCGGCCGTGGTCCACATCGCCTCCGCCCACAGCGTGTCCGAGCGGCCCTCGACCAGCGCGGTCAGCTCGTCTGCGTGCGCCCGGGCGTCCGGCATACGGCCGGCCTCGGCCTCCACGGACACCAGGGCGAGCAGGACGGCGGAGCGGTCCTCCACGCCCAGGTCGGAGTCCCGGGCGAGGTGGTGGGCGGTGATGCAGGCGTCGAGGGCGGCGGGGATCTCGCCCAGGGAGCGCAGACAGCGGGCGAGCCGGGTCAGCCCGCGCACCCGCAGCTCGGCGAGCCCCACCTCGTCACCGAGCCGGACCAGGTCCTCCAGGTACTCCCGCTCGCCCTCGTGGTCACCCTGCACCCGCCGTTGCTGGGCGAGTTGCCACAGCGCCTGCCAGCGCAGCACGGGCGTCTCGTGGCCCTCGGCGGCCAGGGCCTCGCGCAGGGTCTCCAGGGCGTCGCCGGATCCGGTGGAGGCGGCGAGGGTCAGCGCGTGCGCCAGGGAGCCGCCCGCGGGCTCCTCGAAGTCGGCCGGTTCCAGGCCGAGTCGCTCGGCGAGGTAGGCGACGGCGCGCTCGGTGGGCTGGCGCGCGCCCGACTCCAGCCGGGAGAGATAGCCCGTGGACATGCCGTCGCCGGCCAGCGCGGTCTGGGAGAGTCCCTGAGCCATGCGCAGCTTCCTCAGACGGCGGCCGAACGCGGGCTGTCGGAGCATGTGACCATTCCCTCGGTTGGACACGCGGACGGCGGTGGCCGCGGACGGACAGGACCTTGCCTCAGGCGGGACCGCGTCAACCGTAGGGGCCCTGGCAACAGCCGGGCAAACCCTTGCCATGGCCCGTGCCCTGCGTCTCTTGCGTTTCTCGTGTCCGTCTCGCGCGGCTCTCTCACGGCTCCCTTGTGGACCTCTTGCCAGGCTCTTGCGGCTCTCCGGCGACTCTCGATCCGGTCCGGGCAGGATGTCGAGCAGCACGGCCGTGTCCTGGTCGTTCGTGCCCGGGCCGTGCCACCACCGTCCCCGTCGTCCCCGTCGTCCCAGCCGCCCCGTCAGCCCAGCCGCCCCGTCAGCCCGTCCACCACGTCGTCGATGCTCGTCGTTCCTCGTCGTCGTCCTCGTCGTCCTCGTCGTCCCGTCCAGGAGTGGCTCATGAAGCCTGTAGCGCGTGACGGCGACATCGGGTGGCCCGCGCTGGACGGAGGCAACGCGCACTCGGGCAGGAGGGTCCGGGGGTGCCTGTTGAGTCGGCACGGAGCGCGGTGCCGGTGTTGCCACCGGTCCGTTTCTCCGTGCCGCTCGCCGAACCCGGCGTACCCGTCTCCGAGTACCGGGCTCTCCACGGACTCTGCCGTTCAGGCGTGGTTGGGGCGGGTCCAGGGGTTGGGGATCGTGTTGCCTCTGTAGCGGTAGCGGGTGACCGTCACCGCCTGGAGGTCAAACAGTTCGACCCCATCTGCCGAGAGCTTTTGCCACCGTCCGTTGCGGTCGGTGAAGCGTCGGCGGACGTCCTTCCACTTCCAGCGGTGCAGCGCCATCCACCAGCTGATCACCCGGTGCCACGTGAAGCTGGCCAGCTCTCGGCGCTGCACGCCTGCCTCATGCCCGCGTCCGGTGACGCACGCGAGTGCGTCGCGCCTCAGGGCCTCGCTCAGCGGCTGGCGGCGAGCGCCGAGAGGACGGCGCGGGTGAGGCGGGCGACGTAGGCGTCGTCGGTGGGTCCGCCGACCGCGAGCATTCTGAAGTACAACGGGGCGCCGAACAGGTCGACGGCCAGGCCCATGTCGATGTCGGCCGGCAGCTCTCCGCGGTCGATCGCCTGGTGCAGCACCGTCGCCACCGCGGCGCGCCGGGGGGCGAGGACCGCCTCGTGGAGCGCGGCGCTCAGCGAGGGGTTGCGGGCCGACTCGGCAACCAGGTCGGGGACGATCCGGCCGACGAGTGGATGGCGGAGGTCGGCCATGGTGTCCCGGACGAACCGTTCGACGTCGTCGCGCAGTGACCCGGAGCCGGCCGTCGCGGGGAGGTGTTCGGCGGCGGCCTCGGAGACCAGCTCCACGACCATCGCCTCCTTGGAGGGCCAGCGGCGGTAGAGGGCCGCCTTGCCGACGCGGGCCCGGCGGGTCACGGCCTCCATCGACATCCGCGCGAACCCGGTCTGGGCGAGCTCCTCGAACACCGCCCGCCTGATCGTCTCGGTCACGGACTCCCGCAGGACCGCGGAGCCCGTGGGTCTGCGGTCGACGTCGTCACGGCTGGTCGATTCCACTGCGGGAGACTAACACCGAACGGAACGGTTGCGTTCCGTTCGGGCCGGGTGTACGTTCCAGCGCGATACGGAACGGCTCCGTTCCGTTCCATCTCGAAAGGGGTCCCGATGAAGTTCCTCTTCGACGACGCGGCGTTCTCCTTCCAGGCGCTGCGCACTGCCGGGCACGCCGCTTACGCGGGCGCCGATCTCGGCGAGGTCCTGGCCGCCTGCCGCAACATCCCCGACGGCGACGAGGAGGCCTGGTGCCGGGGGTGGACCGCCGTCGCCGAACGCCTCCACCGTGTCGGTGCCGAGGCACTCGCCGCCGGCCACCGGGTCAGCGCCCGCGAGTCCCTCCTGCGGGCCTCGAACTACTACCGCACCGCCGACTTCTTCCGCGTCGAGGACCGGGACTCCGACCTCGAGTCGGCCCGCCTCGCCCAGTGCTCGCGGCAGACCTTCGCGCAGGCGGCACAGTTGTTCGACGCTCCGGTCGTGCCCCTGCGGATCCCCTACGACGACACCACCCTCCCGGGATACCTGTTCCTCGTGGACGACACGGGCCGCAGCCGGCCCACCGTCATCCACCACGGCGGATACGACTCCACCCTGGAGGAGCTGTACTTCATGGCGGCCGGCGGGGCACTCCGCCGCGGCTACCACGTCCTCGCCTTCGAAGGCCCCGGCCAGCAGTCCGTCCGGCGGGAGCAGGGACTGGTCTTCCGGCCGGACTGGGAACACGTGGTCACGCCCGTGGTGGACCACGCCCTGACCCGCCCGGAGGTGGACCCTGAGAGGCTTGTGCTGTTCGGCACCAGCTTCGGCGGACTGCTGGCCGCCCGCGCCACGGCCTTCGAGGACCGCTTCGCCGCGTGCGTCCTGCACAACGGGGTCTACGACTTCTACGAGGTCCCCCTTCGCGGCATTCCGCCCTACCTTGGCGAGTGGGTGACGGACGGACGGGACGACGTGGCCGGCCCCGCGCTGGCCGTCAGCATGGCCCAGAGCACCCAGGCGCGCTGGTTCCTGCGGCACGGCATGTGGGTCTTCGGGGCCAAGACGCCCCCCGAGGCGCTGCGCGCCTGCGCTCCGTACAACCTCGACACCGCGGCCGCGCACATCACCTGCCCCACGCTCGTCCTCGACGCGGAGAACGACCTGGCCTTTCACGGCGAGGCCCGGCGGGTGCACGAGGCGCTGCGCTGCGCGAAGGAGCTGATGCTGTTCACCGTCGCCGAAGGGGCCGGCGAACACTGTCAGGAGGGCGCGGCACTCCGCTTTCACCAGCGGGTCTTCGACTGGCTCGACGAGCGTCTGGCCCGCGCATGACCGTGGGGGCGGACACCCGGTCGGCCACGGCGGACGGCACCCGCCGCCGGGCCCGCACCGTCCTGGCCTTGCTGGCGCTCTTCATCGTCGTCAACGCCGCTGACAAGGCCGTCCTCGGCTTGACCGCGGGCCCCATCAAGGACGACCTCGGGCTCTCCGCCACCGAATTCGGCACCATCGCCAGCAGCTTCTACCTCCTGTTCAGCCTCTCAGCCGTCTCGGTCGGCTTCCTGGGCGACCGCATCCGCCCCCGGCCCCTGCTCGCCGTGCTCGCCCTCGTCTGGGCGGCGGCGCAACTGCCGATCCTCCTCCCCGCCACACGATTCGGAGCCCTCGTCGCCACCCGGGTCGTGCTCGGTGCGGGTGAGGGGCCGGGCTTCCCGCTGGCCAACTACACGGCGTTCACCTGGTTTCCGGAGAAGCGGCGCGCGCTGCCCTCGGCCGTCGTGGTCGCGGGCGGCGCGGGGGGCACCGTCCTGGCCGCCCCGCTGGTCGTCCTGGTCACCAACACCCTCGGCTGGCGGGCCGCGTTCGGCCTGCTCGGGGCCGCCGGGGTGGTGTGGACCCTGGTCTGGCTGAGGGTCGGCGGCGGCGGGCCGTACGCCGCACACCTGGGCCCCGGACCGGCAGACGACGAACCGTCGGCAGGGGACGTCCCGACGGTCTCCGCCGACGGGGCGCGCCCCACGGTCCCCTTCCGGCGCATCGTCACAACGGGCACCTGGCTCGGGGCCACCTTCTCCACCTTCGCGGTCATGTGGACGCTCTCCCTGGGTTTCGCCTGGCTGCCGCTCTTCCTGGAGGACCAGGTGGGCTTCAGCGACGCGGAGATCAGCGGGATCGTCGGGCTGCCGGCCCTGTCCATGGCCGTCCTGGTCCTCACCGCAGGAGCCGCCGCGCACCGGCTGCTGCGGAGAGGGGTGACAGCCCGGGTCGCGCAGGGACTGGTCGGCGCGCTGCTGCCGCTTCTCGCCGGCATGTGTCTGCTACTCGCGACTCGGGCCGGTCCCGCCCCCCTCCTGCTGCCGTTGCTGGTCCTGGCGTTCTCCGCGGGCAACGGACAGACCCCCCTGACCAACGCGGCGATCGCGGACATTTGCCCGGCCCGCCGGCGCAGCGCCGCCCTGGGCCTCTCCTACGCCCTCGCCGCCCTCTCGAGCCTGCTCGCCCCTTATGTCACCGGGCGGATCATCGACGCGGCGCCCACCGAGGCCGCCGGCTACGGTCGGGCCTTCGACCTGGCCGCCTGTCTGCTGATCGCCGGTGCCGTGGTCTCGGCGCTCCTGATCCGACCCGACCGGGACGCCCTCACCTTGCTCGCCGCACACCCGGCGACGTCCAGCGCGTCCGCCGCCTCCAGCGTGTCCGCCGAGTCCAGTGCGGACGCGGAGCCCACAGCGAAGGAGTGACCCCCATGCCCGTAGACATCGCTGTCGTCCACGGGGCGCGTACCCCGATCGGCCGATACAAGGGCGCACTGAGCTCGACTCCCGCGCACCGGCTGGGCGCCCTCGTGATCCGCGAGGCGGTCGTCGGCGGTGGCTTGGACCTCGGCGCCGTGAGCGAGGTCGTCCTGGGCTGCGTGGGCCAGGTGGGCCCCGACGCGTTCAACGCCCGGCGTGCGTCCCTGGCCGCCGGGCTACCCGTGACGACCCCCGCGTACAACGTCAACAGGCTGTGCGGGTCCGGACTGCAGGCCGTCTGGTCGGCCGCGCAGAGCCTCACTCTCGGCGAGGCGGACGTCGTCGTGGCGGGCGGCAACGAGTCGATGACCCGTCAGCCGCTGCTCGACTACAGCGAACGGGCCCCCGACGAGGTGCCGGGAGAGCCGACCGTGGACGGCACCGTTTCCCTGGTCACCGACCCCTTCGGGCGTTACCCGATGGGCATGACGGGCGAGGTGGTGGCGGACCGGTACGACATCTCGCGCCAGCGCCAGGACAGGTGGGCCGCCGAGAGTCAGCGCCGGGCCGCCGTCGCCGTCCGCGAGGGACATTTCGACGAGCAGATCGTGCCCGTGGCCACCCCGGGCGGCGTTGTGGAGCGGGACGAACATCCCCGGCCCGGCACGACGGTGGACAAGCTCGCCGGCCTGGCTCCCGTGTTCTCGCAGAACGGCACGATCACCGCCGGGAACTCCGCCGGCATCAACGACGGCGCTGCCGCCGTGCTGCTGATGCGCTCGGCCGATCTCACCCCCGGCGCCGCACCGCTGTGCCGGCTGCGCGACGCGGTCGTCACCGCGCTGGAGCCGGAGATCATGGGCGTCGCCCCGGCCGAGGCGATCCGCAGCCTGCTGCATCGCAACGGCCTCACCCTGGACGCGATCGACGTGATCGAACTCAACGAGGCGTTCGCCGCCCAGGTCCTGGCCGTCATGGACGGACTCAAGCTCGATCCGGACCGCGTCAACCCGAACGGCGGGGCGATCGCCCTCGGCCATCCCATCGGCGCCACGGGAACCGTCCTGTTGCTCAAGGCGGCTCACGAACTGCGCCGCACGGGCGGCCGGTTGGCCGTGATCGCCCTATGCATCGGCGGCGGCCAAGGAATCGCCGCACTGATCGAGAACCCGGACGGGACCCGATGAGCGAGTACGTCTGGCATCCCACGCCGGAGTTCACCGAACACGGCAACATCGCGGCCTTCTGCCGCAAGCACGGCATCGACGGCGGCTACCGCGAACTGCAGACCAGGTCCGTCACCCACCCCCAGTGGTTCTGGGAACGGGCCGCGGCGGACATCGGCATCGTCTGGCACACGCCGCCGACGCGCGTGTGCGACGACACCGGAGGCATCGCCTTCACCCGCTGGTTCCCGGGCGGACGCACCAACCTCGTGGACTCCTGTCTCCACCGCCATCTACGGCAGGGGCGCGGGCGGGCTCCCGCACTGCGCTGGGAACGGGAGGACGGCACGAAGGGGGTTCTCACGTACGACGAGGTCGCCGCCCGCAGCGCCCGGGTGGCAGGCGGACTGCGCGCCCTCGGGGTCGTGGAGGGCGACCGGGTGGCCGGGTATCTGCCGGCCGGTCCCGAGGCCTTCGTCCTGCTCTTCGCCTGCGCGCGCATCGGCGCCGTGCTGGTGCCGCTGTTCTCCGGCTTCGGCACTGAGGCGATCGCCGTACGGCTTGTCGACGCCGGGGCGAAGGTCCTAGTCACCGCGGCGGCCGCCACCCGGCACGGCCGCCGGCACGACATGGAGACGGTGGCCCGTACAGCACTGGAAAAGGCCACGTGCGTACGTCATCTCGTCGTCGTTCCAGAAGAGCCGGGCGCCCCGCTGGATCCCTCCGGGCAGAGCCGCCGGAACGTGCCATCCGCACCCGTAGGGGCGGGCGCAACGCCCCGTGCGTCGAGGCCCTCCTGGGCGGACGACGTGTCGCAGGACGAGCCGACCGCCTCGCCGGGGCCCGCGACGACGACCTGGCACAGCCTCTCCGGCGCCGAGCCCGCCGAGACCGTCTCGCTCCCCACCGCCACCCCCTTCCTCCTGCTGCACACGTCGGGCACCACCGGGCGCCCCAAGGGCGCGATGCACACCCACGGCGGCTTCCCGGTCCAGGTCGGCAGCGAGACCCGGTACAACCTCGACCTGCGGCCGGACGACGTGGCCTTCTGGGTCACCGACCCCGGCTGGATCATGTTCCCGCTCGTCGCCGTGGGCGCCACCCTCGCCGGCGCCTGCGTCCTGGCATACCAGGGCGCGATCGACCATCCGGACGTCACCCGCCTGTGGCGGCTGCTCGACGACCACGGGGTCACCGTCTTCGGCAGTTCGCCCAGCCTGGCCCGCATGCTGATGGGCCGCGACCCGAAGCATCCGGCGCCGTCCCGGTTGCGCGTCCTCGGCTCCACCGGCGAGCCGTGGACCGAGGAGGCGTGGCGCTGGTACTTCGCCGACTTCGGCGGCAAACGCTGCCCGGTGATCAACATCTGCGGCGGCACCGAGGTCGGCGGATCCCTGCTCGCCTCCGCGCCCACCCTGCCCCAGTCGCCGTGCAGTTTCTCGGGGCCCTGCCTGGGCATCGACGCGGCGATCGAGGACGACCAGGACACCGAGCCGCCCGAAGGACACGTCGGTGAACTGGTCGTGCGGCACTCCTGGCCCGGCATGACCCGGGGACTGTGGCGAGCGCGGGAACGCTTCGCCGACACCTACTTCGGCCGGAGGCCGGGCCGCTGGTCCCACGGCGACCTCGTCTCCCGGACCGGTGACGAGTGGTTCGTCCACGGCCGCCTCGACGACATCATCAAGGTCGCCGGCAAACGCCTCGGGCCCGCCGAGGTCGAGGACGCCGTCGTCGGCGACCCGGCCGTCGCAGAGGCGGCCGCAGTCGGGATACCGCACCCCGTCAAGGGCGAGGCCCTGTGGTGCTTCGCGGTCCCGGTGGCCGGGCGGCCCCTCGGCGCACCGGAAGCCGAGCGGATCCGCGGACGGGTGGCCCACGCGCTCGGCCCCGCGTTCCGGCCCAGCCGAGTGGTCGCCGTACCGGAGCTGCCCAGGACCCGCAACGGCAAGGTGATGCGGCGGCTCATCCGCAGGCTCGTCACCGGCGAGGCGCTCGGTGACCTGTCCACCCTCGTCAACCCGGCTGGCCTCGACGCGATCCGTACCGCCCTGCAGGACCAGTGAAAGCGGGCAACCCGCCCACCGACCAAGGGAGTTCCATGCCGACGATCGACATCCTCCTGCCCGGCTTCGCCATCGACACCGACCAGGGCTATCCCGCCTTCTGCGGGGTGTTCCTGGTACGCGGCCCGGACGCCGCCGGACGGCACCGGAACATCCTCGTCGACGCCGCCCACGTCGGCCGCCGCCCCTTCCTGGGGAACGCGCTCGCCGCACACGGCCTCGACGCCGAGGACATCGACACCGTCGTCCTCACCCACGCCCACTGGGACCACGTCCAGAACATCGACCTGTTCCCGCAGGCCACCCTCGTCCTCCACCCCGACGAGCGCCGGTACGCGCACACCCCGCACGCCAACGACTGGGCCACGCCCGCCTGGACGGGGCTGCTCCTCGAACAACTCCCCGTCCGCGAGGTCACGGACGGGGAGGAGATCATCCCGGGCGTGGACGTCATCGGCTTGCCCGGCCACTCGCCCGGCAGCATCGGCGTGGTCGTGCAGACCGAGCGGGGGCGCGCCACCATCACCGGCGACGCCCTGCACTTCGCGTACGTCGCCCTCACCAAACGCAACCCCCTGGTCTTCTGGGACGCCGACCAGGCCGCCCGCAGCATCGAACGGGTCCTTACTGTGTCCGACGTGGTCTACCCGGGCCACGACCGGCCGTTCCGGCTCACTTCGGACGCCGGCATCGACTACCTGGAACCCTTCGCGCTCACCCTGACCGGACTGCGCCCCGACACCGTTGGACTCCGCTTCGCCGACGCCTCGTCACGCCCGCTGTGGGTCATGCCGGGCGTCCAGGAGCAGCCCAAGCTGTACGAGAAGAACGCCCACGAGATCCAACGACGCATTAACCGGGTGCCGAAGGTGGTGCGCCCAGTTCCGCGAGAAGCCGGGCCAGCGAAGGGCTGAGCCGGTCGAAGAACGGATCGGGTGCCTGGCGCGGAAAGAAATGACCGCCAGGGACGGTGGTCATGCGGAAGCTGTTCACGTACCTCCCCCAGGCCCGCACCGCGCCCGGGGTGACGAGCGGGTCGTCGACGCCCGCGAAAGCCTCGACGTGGAGCGGCAGCCGGGCCCGTTCGTCGTCCGGGTCCGGCAGTCCCGCCCGGTGGTGGGTCGCGCAGACCCGCAGGTCGTCGCGGAGGATGGGCAGCAGCACCCGCAGCCAATCGTCCCGTCCGAGGAACCGCGGACTCAGACCGCCGAAGTCCACCAGGAGACGGGCCAGTTCGTGGTCGTCGTACCGGTCGGGCGGCGGCAGCGACGGCGACACATACGGCGCCGCGTACGCCCCGAGGAACAGGGCCTCGGGACGGCGGCCGCCCTCGCGCAGCCGGGCCGCCGTCAGCGCGAAGGCCACCATCGCGCCCATGCTGTGGCCGTAGGCGGCCCAGGGCCCCTCGTCGAGCCGAGGCGCGAGATCGCGCCCGAGGGCCTCGACGACCTCACCCGCATCCTGGAAGCGGGGCTCGCGGTAGCGCGCCTCGCGGCCCGGCAACTGCACCGGCAGGACGTCGACGTCGAACGGAAGGCGACCGGGCCACGAGCTGAAGAACGAGGCGCCGCCGCCCGCGTGGTGGAAGCAGAACAGCCTGAGCCGGGCGCCCTCGCGGGGCGCCCGGCCGAGGCAGGACGCCGGAGCCGTAGTGGTCATGCAGGGGCTCCGGGCAATGTACGGGCGAGGCGGCGGCGTGCGCGCAGGACCCGGGCCCGGGCCGAGGCGGCCCGGCGGACGCCACTCGCCGTGCCGGCCAAGCGCAGCGCCTGCGACAGCAGCCACAGCCGGGTCTCGGCAGCCTGGTCGGGCCGGCCGCCGAGGGCGTCGTTCTCGACCAGGCGCAGGTGCGGCACGGTCTGCTCCAGCAACCGGACGTCGGACGGCGGCGCGACCTCGTCGTCGCGGCTCGCCGCGTACGCGACCGAGGTGCGCAGTCGGGTCAGCCGCTCCTCGTCGACGCCCCAGTCGGCGAGGGCGGCCGGGAGCCGGTCCACCGGCGTCCGCATCACATGGGACAGGGTCAGCGTCATCAGGCGGGGCAGCGGTGTGCGGTGCGCGGCGCGGGTGAAGAAGTCGCGCACCGGGGCCCCGGCGGTCGCCAGTCCCCGGATGCGATCGTCCTCCAGCGCGTGTCGCAGGGCGAGATGCCCGCCGAAGCTCAGGCCCACGACACAGGTACGGGAGGCGTCGGCGGCACGGCCGAGCAGGTCGAGGAGATACATGAGCATGCGCGTGCTGTCCGATCCGTAAGTGAGGGTGTTCTCGCCGACGCCTGGCAGTTCCGTGACCACGACGGCCGCGCCGAGCCGGTCGGCTCCGGCCAGCACCGGGGCCCACTGCTCCTTCGTACTGGTGACGCCGCCCAGAACGAGGATGAGCGGGAGACTGCTGCGCTGGGACAGCCCGGCGGCCCAGCAGGCGAAGCCCGCCCCGTCGAAGGGCAGATCGAGCCGGGAGATGCCGCGGACGCGTTTGCGCCAGCGGTCGAAGGCCTCCACACCGGCATTCTGTGCCGCCTGCCGGCTCGGCCCATCGACGTACGGGAAGCGGGCCATCGTGTAGTAGCGAACCGCGTCCAGATCGCGGCCGTGTGCCTCGGCCGCCTTCGCGAGCGACGACCACTCGTGGGTCCAGACGCCGGGGCCGCCCTTGGCGTCCTCATTGAGGTTCCGCATCACCCGGTGGACGACATCTCCGGGGATGCCCTGGGCGTACGCGTGGGGAAGGGCGAACCTACGCAACTCGGCTACGGGGATCACCGGGCCGTTCCTTTCTCTTCGGGGACACGTGCCTCTTCCGGGACACGCGCCGGGACCTCGGACGCGCCGCCGGTCCCCGGCCCGTTCCCACCGCCGATGACGAGGCGGGCGAGGCCGGCCCGCATCCGCCTGCCGAAGCCGGGGGACAGGACGAGGTCCAGCTGGGTGTCGAGGAACAGGGCGCGGAAGTGCAGGCAGGCCTCGGATTCGGCGGATACGAGTGCGGGATCGACCTGGGGCGTGGTCACCGGCCCGCCACCACTTCGTACATCTGCCGGAAGGTCCTCGTCTCCAGCATGTCGACCACTGGGATGCGTCGGCCGACGAGGTTCTCCACGACGGTCACCAACCGCAGCAGCAGCACCGAGTCCCAGTCGGGGAAGTCGTCCAGGGGGCGGTCGAGGTCCTCGGCCCGGACCTGCAGGCCGAGGACCTCCTCCAGGAGAGTGCGGAACTCTTCGGTGTCGGCGAGGGCAGTGGTCATGCGGAGTCTCCGTCGGACGGCCCGAACGCGGCTTGCAGCCGCAGATGGGCGGGGGCAGGGGTGATGTCGCCGAGGTCGTGCCGCAGGGTGACGGCGTCGGGATGGTCCGGATCGGTGTCGGTGACGGCGAAGCCGTGCTCGGCGTAGAAGGAGGCGAACGCGGAGTTGCGGGGCGTGGGCCGATAGCGGCCCGTCACGGCCCCCGCGCCGGTGTCACGGGCGAACTCCAGCACCGCCGTCACGCAGGCGCTCTCGATGCCCCGGGAGAACACCCGGCAGCTGAGGACGAAGTTGTCGATGCGCAGCACCCCTGCGTCGCGCCGCAGGAACAGGGCGCCGACCAGGCCGTGGTCGCCGAACCGATCGCGCGCCCACACCGCGATCACGTGCAGCCCCGGGCGCTCCATCCGCGCCGACACCTGCGGGACCTGCAGGCGTTCGGTGGCCAGGTGGAACTGATTGGTGCGCAGCGTGAGCTGGGAGACCCGGGCGATCTCCGACTCCTCCGGCGGCCGCAGGAGGACCTCCAGCCCGAGTCCTTCGAGATAGTCCTGGTAGGAACCGAAGTCCTCGCGGAATTCCTGCCGTAGGGCCTCGGTGCGGTAACGGCCGGCCCGTTCCAGGTCGGCCTCGGTGAGCTCGAACAGGTCGAACCAGCCGTCGGCCAGCAGCGCCGAGGGGTGCAGGGCGGGCTCCTCGTCGACCCGGACGACGGCGACCTCGGGCAGCTGCTCGGCGACCAGCCCGCACTCGAAGAGGCTGTCGTCGACGAAGACGAAGCTGTCCAGGCCGAGCCCGAGCCGGTCGGCGATGTCGCGGAGATTGTCGTGCTTCGCCTTCCAGTTGGCGTTGACGCGGACGAAGTCGTCCTCGCGCAGCACCATGGCCGGATGCGCGCGAAGTATCTCGCGCACCGCGTCGGTGTCGTTCTTGCTGCTGACGGCCAGCAGCACGCCCTGCGCGCCGAGTTGCCCGAGCACCCGCTGGAACTCCTGGAAGGCCTCACCCCGCAGGCCGGAGCCGAGGTCGATGCCGCCGGGCCCGTCCTCGCCGAGCACCCCTCCCCACAGCGTGCCGTCCAGGTCCAGCACCAGACACTTGCGGGTGCGGCCCAGGCGCGCGCGGACGACGTGGGCGGCCTCCCGGGCGTAGGCGGAGAACAGCGCGTCGGACAGCCGGGCGCGGGCGTACTGCGCGGTGCGTGGATCGCACGCGGGAACGCCCTCGGCCACCAGCGGATCGAGGTCCACGATGACCACCCCGGGGTGCTGCTCGGCGAGGGACAGCAGACCGAGGTTGAAGTCCCGCCACACCGCGCCGAGCCGGGCGCGGGAGCGCAGGTCGACCAGCTGGTGGGTGTAACGGCGGTGCAGAGGCACGGTGTTGAGGACGAGCAGGCCACGCCCGGCCTTCTGGTGGGTGCGCACGGCGCCGGCGACGAGCGAGAGCCGGGCCCGTGCCGCTGCCTCGACGTCTTCGACCCGCCAGGGCACGGTGACGTCGTCGAAGACCGTGTGCGCGTCGAGCAGACACAGCGTGAGTTGCGGCTGCTCCTCTCCGGCCGCCGCGGGCCGCATCAGGTCCTGCAAATAAGAACCGTACGGTGCGACTTTCGCCTCCAACAGCATCCCGTGCCGGGCCAGTTCGGCGGTGAGGGGGGCCACAAGGGGGGCTACCGTGGAGTGGCCCGTGACGGCGACCGTGACCACGGGCACGTCGGCGTGGCGGCATACCTCCTTCGCATCGAGCCGGGCCAGCAGCTGGCCCGCGGCCGGCAGGTCGGTCGCGGGCATGCGTGCCAGCAGGGCCCGTACCCGTCCGTACTCCGTGGCGAGCGTGCCCGCCCGATGCAGGGCGCGCAGGGTGCCGAGAGCCTGGGGGTCGTGCCAGGTGCCGGAGGCGCCGACGGTGCGGTTCCCGGTCTCGGTCATGAACGCTCCAGGGCGATACCCGACTTGATCCACTTGCTGGACTCGATGGCGACCGCGGCCGCGCGCCCGGGGCCGTCCCACTGCCGCAGCAGCTCGGCGAGCTGGAGGAACGGCAGGGCGTTGCCGTTGTTCCCGACGGTGCGCACCACGTTGATACGCCGGGCTTCCGGGGCGGGCATGCCCGCGGAGATGCGGTCGCTCATCCGGCCGGAGAGCTGTGGGGGCAGCAGGAAGTCCACTGCGCCGGCGCTCCAGCCGAGGTCGTCCAGGAGCTCCCAGAACATCTGCCCGGCCATGACCGGCACCGCCTCCTCGATCGCCTTGTAGTCCTCGAAGACAGCCGTGCGGTCGCTGTGCCGGTCGCCGAGCCCGAACCAGTCGATGACCTGGCCGGGCTCCCGGCCCAGGCCCACCAGCCGGTTGAGCACCTGCCGGATCTCGATGCCCTGGCCCCTGGCCTCGGTGCTGAGCACGGCCGCGCCGGCCCCGTCGCCGAAGAGCACGTAGTTGACGAGTTCGGCGGAGGTACGGCTGCCAGGGTCGAAGTCCGTCTGAAGATGCTTGGCACACACGTCACCGCCGATCACCAGCGCGGTGGTGCAGCGTCCGGCCAGCAGCAGGGTGCGGGCCACGTCCAGGGCCTGTACGGCACCGGCGCAACCGGACTGGAGCTGGTACGTGGGGACGTTGTCGACGCCGAGCCGGTCCGCGACCAGGTTCACCGTGGCGGGCATCAGATGGTCCGGGGTGGCCGTGCCCAGTACGACGCAGTCGACGTCACCCGGCTCCAGGCCAGCCTCCGCCAGCGCCCGGTCGGCCGCGGTCGTCGCGATGTCGGCCAGGCTGTGCCGTATCTGGCCGGTCGCCAGGTCGACGGCGAAGTACCGGCTGATGTTGCCGGTGAACATCTCGGCCCATGTCTCGTCGACGCCGACGAGTTTGGCCAGGGTCGCGTTGTCCACCGGGTCCCCGGGCAGGCAGGTGCCGACCGAGGCCAGGTACGCGGTGGGAGGTGCCATCAACGTGTTCCTTCCATAGTCATGGGAAGGGGGGTGGCGGAGCCGTGGGGGAGTTGGCTGCGCAGGTACGCGACCAGGTCGGCCACCGTGCGCAGGCTGGCGAGCAGGTCCTCGATCGGGAGCGACCCGAGCTGCGGCAGTGCGTCCTCGATTCGGGTCTTCAGCTCCATGACCCGGATCGAGTCGAAGCCCAGATCCTCGTGGAGCCGGTCGTGGTCGTGCACGTGCTGCGGGTCGTGCCCGCCGACCCGGCACACCAGACGGCGTGTCAGCACGGTGAGGGAGTCGGGCAGGTCCCCCGCCGGGGCCGGCGGGCATGATTCCCCGCGGTCCGCGCCACTCGGTACCGCGGCCTTGTCCGCGCCAGGGGGGACGGATGGCGTGGACGGTTCCGGAAGTCCGGGGGCGGCACCGGAGCGCCAGGACCGGAACGACTCGTCGAACAGGTACGGCGGCAGTCGGCGCGGCACCCGGTCCGCCGCGTCGTACAGCAGGTCCCAGTCCGGCGTGAGACCGGCGCACCACAGCTCCCCGAACAGCTGCTGGGGGCGGTGTCCGGGAGCGTGCTCTCCCGGGTGCGCGCTGTGCAGGCTCACGGCATGGTCCCTGTCCGCCCGCAACGTCGACAGCAGCGGGGTGAGCACCGCGCGCGGGCCGATCTCCACCACATGGGTGACGCCGGTGGCGAGGAGCGCGCCCGCGGCCTCGGCGAACCGGACCGGCTCGGTGATCTGCCGCGCCCAGTACACGGCGTCCATGGTCTCCTCGCCGCTCAACTCACGGCCGTACACCGTCGAGAACACCGGGAGCGCCGGCCGCCGGTCGGACACGTCCGCGCACTCCCGGCGGAACTCCTCGACCACGGGCCGCATCAGCGGCGAGTGGAAGGCATGCGAGACGGTGAGCCGCCGGACGGACACCTTGCGCTCGGCCAACTCCTTCTCCACCGCGGCCAGTTCGTCGAGGTCCCCGGCGATCACGGTGCTGCGCCGGCCGTTGACCGCGGCCACGCCCAGCCGCGCCCACCCCACCAGCAGCGGTTCCACCTCCGTGGCGCCCAGGCTCACCGAGAGCATCCCGCCGTCCTTGGGCAGCTTCTCCATCAGCGCCCCGCGCCGGGCGACCAGCCGCGCCGCGTCCGCCACGTCCAGCGCCCCGGCCGCGCACGCGGCGGCGAACTCGCCGATGCTGTGCCCGATCACGTACGACGGCCTGATCCCGGCCTCGGTCAGGGTGGCGGCCATCGCGTACCCCACGGCGAACAGCGCGGGCTGGGCCAGCCGCGCGCGCTGGACCTCCGCGTCTCCGTCGAGCACCTGGTCGCGCACGGACACTCCGGTGTGCGGGGCGAGCAGCGTGTCGATCTCCTCGAGGTGGCGCGCGTAGGCGGGGCACGACCGGTACCAGGACGCGGTCATACGAGGGTGCTGGGCGCCCTGCCCCGTGAAGGCGAACGCCACCGACGGCACCCCGCGCTGCCCGCCGTCCACCCGCGCGGTCCCCTCGGCGCGCTCCGCGGCCTTCCGCAGCCCGGCGACCAGCGTGGGCAGATCGCCCGCTGCCACGGCCGCGCGGTGCGGCAGCCGGGACTTGACGCGGTTGCTGGTCCAGCACAGCTGCGCCAGCTGGCTCCCGGGACGGCGGGACAGGGCGTCGGCCTGCGCCAGCAGATTCGCGCGCAGCCGCTCCGGGGTGCGGGCGGAGAGGGTGAACACGCCCGGTGCCGCGTGCTGGCTGTGGTGGACCGCGCGGGGCGCGGAGCCCAGCACCGCGTGCGCGTTGCTGCCGCCCATGCCGAAACTGCTCACCGCGGCGTGCACGGTGCCGGACGGCAGCTTGAGCGGCGACCTCAGCAGGGACAGCCGGCGCCCGGACAGATCCAGTTTCGGGTTCTCGTCGTCGGCGAACCGACTCGGCGGCACCGTGCGGTGGTGCAGTGCGAGGACGGCCTTGATGAGCCCGGCGATCCCGGCCGCGCCCTCCGCGTGCCCGAAATTGCTCTTGACCGAGCCCAGCGCGACGCTTCCGCCGCCGCGGCCACTGGTCAGCTCGCCGAGCGCCTGGGCCTCGATGAAGTCGCCCAGCAGCGTCCCGGTGCCGTGCGCCTCCACGAAGCGGATGTCATCGGCGGTGACGCCGGCCCGCCGCCACACGGACTCGATCAGCCGCTGCTGCGCCCAGCGGTTGGGCGCCGTGATGCCGTTGCTGCGCCCGTCCTGGTTGATCCCGGTCTCCTTCAGCACGGCGTACACCGGCTGACGGTCCGCCAGAGCGTCGCTCAGTCTGCGCAGTACCAGCACCGCCACGCCCTCGGCCCGTCCGATCCCGTCGGCGGAGGCGCTGAACGGCTTGCAGCGGCCGTCCGGTGCCGAGAGGCCGGCCTGGGCGTAGAAGATGTTGATGACCGGCGTCATGATCAGGTTGGTACCGGCCGCGAGGGCGTGGTCGCACTCTTTGGCGCGCAGCGCGTTCACCGCGAGGTGGACGGCGACGAGCGAGGAGGAGCAGGCCGTGTCCACCGCCAGGCTGGGGCCCTTGAGGTCGAGGTGGTACGAGACGCGGTTCGCGCCCATGAAGTAGCCGTTGCCCGAGCCGTGACGAGCGGTGATCCGGTCGTAGTCAGCGAGTTGCAGGAACGCCCACTCGTTGGCCATCACGCCGACGAACACGCCGGTCTCGGTGCCGGCTAGGTCCTGCGGAGCGAGCGCGGCGTCCTCGATGGCCCGCCACGAGCACTGCAGCAGCAGCCGTTGCTGCGGGTCCATGGCGGTGGCCTCGCGCGGGGCGATCCCGAAGAAGCCGGGGTCGAAGGCATCGGGGTCGGCGATGAAGCCGCCGCGCACCGAGTTGCTGCGGCCCCGCGGCCGGGCCTCGCGGGCGCTCTGCGGGGCGGCGTAGTAGCGGTCGGCGTCCCAGCGCTGTTCGGGCACGCGGTCCGTGCCGTCGCGTCCGTCCATGAGGAGCGACCAGTACTCCTGGGCGTTGCGGGCGCCGGGGAAGCGGCAGTCGAGGCCGACGACCGCGATGGGTTCGCGTTCGGTCATGAGGGCTCCTCGTCGTGCTTCGTCTTGTCGGCCAGGCGCTCGGCGAGGTGACCGGTGATCGCGTGGACGGTCGGGAAGTCGTACGCGATGGTGGGGGCGACCGCGATCCGGTAGCGCTGTTCGATCTCGCCGCAGATGCTGATGGCCGCGACCGAGTCGATGCCGTAGTCGGCGAGCGGGGTGTCGGGGTCGATCTCGTCGCACGCCCGGTGCAGGTGGAAGGCCACCCGTTCGGTCAGCCACAGCTCGAGGTCGGGGGCGTTCCCATGCGGCAAGGGACGGTCCAGGCGTTGGGGGGTGGCGGTATGCGTGTCGGGGGCGATGCTCATGGCGTACTTCTTTCTCGGGATCTCGGACGCGGATCTCAGGGGCGGGGAGACACGGCGGCGGTGGGCGCGGGTGCCGCGTCCGTGGCGGGCAGCAGGGCGACGACCGCGGGTGCCAGGCGCTGGTGCAGCACGGGCAGGCCGCCGTCGAGGAAGAGCCGCCGCATGAGCGTGCGCTGCGTCTTGCCGCTGGTGGTCTTGCGGATCACCCCGGGCCGTACGAGCACCACGCTCACCGCGGGCAGCTGGAACTGGCGGCTGAGCAGCGCCTGCACGGAGGCGGCGAGGCGGGCCAGGGCCTCCTCGTCGCTGGTCGCCCAGGCCCTGAGCTCCTGCACCACGACCACGTGGGCGCGTTCGGACGCCTCGTCGGTGACGCTGAACACCGCGCCGCCGCCACGCCGGAACGCGTCCCCGGACTCCTGAACGGCCTGCTCGATGTCCTGCGGGTAGAGGTTGCGGCCGTGCTGGATGAGCATCTCCTTGATCCGCCCGGTGACATAGAGCTCCTCGTCGCGCAGCGCCCCGAGGTCGCCGGTGCGCAAGCAGCCGGCCCGGCCGTCCGCCGTCACCGCCCGGAAGGTCTCGGCGGTGAGCTCGCTCCGGTTCCAGTAGCCGGCGGCCACCGACGGTCCGCGCAGCCAGATTTCGCCGACCTGCCCGCCGGGCAGCACCCGCAGGGTCATCGGGTCCACGATCAGCACTTCGGTGTCCTTCGGGCGGCCGCAGCTGACCAGGGTGCGGCTCGGGCGGTCGGTGCGGGCGGGACGCAGCTCGTCCTGCTCCAGGGCCTGGGCGTCGACGGCGAGTTCCAGGTGCGGCGAGTCGGGGTCGTTGCCTGAGACCAGCAGCGTGTTCTCGGCCAGGCCGTAGCAGGGCAGTACGGCTTCGGCGCGCAGTCCGTTGCCGGCGAAGCGCCGGACGAAGGCGCGCAGGGTGTCAGCGCGCACGGGCTCGGCCCCGTTGAGCGCCACCCGCAGGCTGGACAGGTCCAGCCCCGCCGACTGCTCCTCGGAGACGCGCCGGACGCACAGCTCGTAGCCGAAGTTGGGCGAGGCGGTGCCCTCCACCCGGTAGTCGTGGATCATGCGTATCCAGCGCGCCGGCTGTTTGATGAACGAGATCGGTGACATCTGCACACTGGTGCCTCCCACCCATAGCGGCTGCAGCGTCATGCCGATGAGCCCCATGTCGTGGTAGAGCGGCAGCCAGCTGCCCGCCACGACACCCTGCGGCGTCTTCATGGCGGAACGGATGGCCTCCTGGTTGGCGGCGAGATTGGTGTGCGTGACCATCACGCCCTTGGGCTCGCTGGTGGAGCCGGAGCTGTACTGGAGGAAAGCCACGTCGGTGCCGCGTACCCGGGGCGGGGTCCACAGGTCGGGATCGGTGCCGTCGTCCTCGTCGGCGCCGGTTGACAGGCACACCACGTCCTGCTCCCCCGAGGCGGCCAGCCAGGCGCTGATGGCCTGCCGGTACTGGGGGAGGGTCAGGACCGCTCCCACCTTGGCGTCGCGCAGGATGCCGCTGACCCGGGCCAGCCGTTCGCCGGGCTCGTCGGGCAGTGGGGCCGGAATGGCCGTACGGCCGGCGTAGAAGCAGCCCAGGAAGGCTGTGACGAAGTCCAGGGTCGGCGGGTAGAGCAGCAGGACCGGGCGAGAAGGGTCGCCCTTGGACGCTTGGCGCAGCCGGGCGGCCACGACGCGGGCCCGCCGGTCCAGTTCGGCGTAACTGAGCTCCTCGGGCCTCATCCCCAGGCCGTCCTCGTGCAGGTACACGAAGGCGGCACGGTCGGGATGGCGTTCCACGCCGGCTCGTACGGCGTCCGTCAACGTTCGGGGGTCAGGCTGGTGAGGCACAGGCTGTCCTTTCCGCGGTTGGTACTGGTGCGGTGTGGAACCTTGGGGAGGCACCGCGTGCCACCGGTGACATCAGCCTTGAGGTGCCGTGAAAAGGAGACGTAAAGCGAAAATTGGTGCGCACGTCCCGGGTTTGGGGTCCTCGGGGCGGTCGTTGTCCGAGCGGATACAACGGTGGGTGCGCGAACTGGCACAGTCAGTGCTGGCACGCAGTGCCTACCGAGGTGACGAAGGAGACGGCGATGGTGGATTCGGACGCGGCATTCGAGGGGGCGGCCCCCGGGGGCTCGTTACCTGATGGGGGGCCGCTTCCCGGAGGTTCCCCAACTGACGGGAGACCGCTCCCTGTTGGCCCTCTGGCCGCGGTGGGTTGGCGCGCGGTCCATGAGGCCGTGCTGCGGCACGGATACGCGGTCTGCCACGGCCGGCTGGACGACTGGGGAAGCGGAGGGGAGATGGTGCCGGCCGTGCGTGAGGTGCTCGGCCCGGACTGGCCGCGCTACCGGACGGCGCGCGAACCCCTCGTACGGGCAAGGCTTCTGGGCTCCCGGTTGCTGCTGCGCCACGCGGTGGCCGTCGTGGCGGGCACCGCACCGGACCGGGTGGTCGTGGGCCGTGACGGCCACGGGCGCCCGGTCCTGCACCGGCCCGCCGGACTGGATGTGGGCATCAGCCACACAGCCGGGATGCTGGTGGTCGGGGTCGCCCGCGGCCGCCGGATCGGCGTGGACGTCGAGGCCTCGGACCGCCCCCTGCTGGCACCCGGACTCGCCGAGAGGTTCTGCCACCCGGAAGAACTGGCGGAACTGTGCGGGCTGCCGCCGGCCGAGCGGAACCTGAGGCTGGTACGCCTGTGGACACTGAAGGAGGCCTACACGAAGGCACTCGGCGTAGGCCTGGCGCACGACTTCTCCCGCCTGCGCCCCCGGCCCGAACCGCGGGACGGCGGCTGGCGGTTGGACGGAACGGCAGGAGGCTGGCACCTGCGCTGCGAACAAGTCGCGGGCCGCTTCGTGGTCACCAGCGCGCTGGGCCCGGAAGGCGGGTAGGCCGACTGCGCGCCGCACTGTACGACGGTCTTTCGTTAACGGTCCGGGATCGAAAGGCGGTGGCCGACTGTCAGGGCGCCCGCCCGCACGGCGGTTCTTCGGCCGCGCGCCGGGACCGGACGGCCCGTGACGGCTCGTGGAAGTGCGCCCCAGCGGGAGCCGGCAATCGAGTCAACGATGTTTCGATACACCGTTGACTCGATTGCCCGCCAGGTCTAGCGTCGACAAAACACGGCAGTAGAACGGCACTCGGCTCACGCACCCCTCTTCCTTTCGAGGAGCGGAATCCGTGACATCTCAGCCCCGCCTCAAGCTCGCCGAGCACACCCCGCAGACCGCGCACCCGCACCGGTGGCGCGTCCTCGCGGTCCTGCTGGTGAGCCTCCTCCTCGTCGTCCTGGACACGTCGATCCTGAACGTGGCCCTGAAGACACTCGCCGAGCCGGCACCCGTCGGCCTCGGGGCCAGGCAGAGCGAGCTGCAGTGGTCGATCGACTCCTACACCCTCGTCTTCGCCGCCCTGCTCTTCACCACTGGCGTCCTCGCCGACCGCTGCGGCCGCAAACGCACACTGCTCGCCGGACTCGTCGTCTTCGGCGGCTGTTCCCTGTGGTCCGCCTACGCCCACAGCGCCGACGAACTGATCATCGCCCGGGCCGGGCTGGGCGTCGGCGGCGCCCTCGTACTGCCCGCCACCCTCGCGATCATCATGGCCGTCTTCCCGCCCGCCGAACGCGCCAAGGCCATCGGCGTCTGGGCGGGCGCCGCCGGACTCGCCGTCGCGCTGGGGCCCATCACCGGCGGTGCCCTGCTCGAACGGTTCTGGTGGGGCTCGGTGTTCCTGATCAACCTGCCCATCGTCGTGATCGGCGCCGTCGCCACCCTGTTCGTCGTACCCGAGTCCCGCGATCCCGAGCGCACCGGCTTCGACCCCCTCGGCGTCGTCCTCTCCGTGGCCGGCCTGACCGTCCTGGTGTATGGCGTGATCAAGGGCGGCGAGTCGGACGACTGGGCGGACGCCACGGTCTGGGGGCCGATGCTCGGCGGCCTCGCCGTCCTGGCTCTCTTCACTCTCTGGGAACGCCGCAGCGCGCGCCCCGCGCTGGACCTCGCCCTCTTCCGGAACCGCCGCTTCTCCGCCGCCGTGACCGTGATCGGCCTGGTCTTCTTCGCCCTGCTCGGCGCCACCTTCTTCCTGGTCTTCTACCTGCAGAGCGTCCGTGGTTGGACCCCGCTGAAGGCCGGCTGCCTGCTGCTGCCCCTGGCCGTGGCCCAGTTGGCGTTCTCGCCGCCGGCCACGCTCGCCGCCAAGCGCGTGGGGGTCCGGCCGGTGTGTGCCGGCGGCATGTTGCTCGCCTCGCTCGCCTTCCTCGCCGTGGCCACCATTGACGAACACACCGAGGTCTGGGTCATCGAGTCCATCCTCTTCGTCATGGGCATCGGCATCGCCTGCGTCATGCCCCCCGCGACATCCGCCGCGATGTCCGCCGTAGCCCGGGACCGCGCGGGTACCGGAGCGGCGGTCAGCACCACCTTCCGGCAAGTGGGCGGCGCCCTCGGCGTCGCGGTCCTCGGCTCGGTGCTCTCCGTTGCCTACCGCTCCCGGGTCGAGGACCACCTGACGCCGCTGCCCGCCCCGGTCCGCGACACGGCGCGGGAGTCCGTCGCGGCCACCCTCACCGTCGCGGAGAAGCTGGGGGCGCCCGGCTCCGCGCTCGCGGCCCGCGCCGTCGACGCGTTCGTGTCCGCGATGCACCTCACGGCCCTCGTCGCCGCCGGCGTCACCGTCCTCGGCGCCCTCGTCTGCCTGCTGCTCCTGCCTTCCCGTACGGCAGCCGGGACGCCCGGCGCCGAAGAGCCGACCGCCAACAAAGAGGTCCACACCACGGAGGTCTGAACCGCATGCCGCCACACGTCGAACGTCCGGCGGCTGCCCAGGGACACACTCCCCGGGGCGGCCGCCAACGCGACCCCGCCGCCGACCGGGCGATCCTGGACAGCACGCTCGGCCTGCTCAGCGAGGGATGCAGCTTCGGCGACCTGTCCATGGACCTGGTCGCCCACCGCGCCGGCGTCGCCCGGGCCACCATCTACCGCCGCTGGCGCAACAAGGAGGAGCTGGTGCTGGCCGCGTTGAGCACCCTCGATCTCCCCGTGCCGCCGCTGGAAGGACTCGGCCTGCGGGACCAGCTGGTGGCCCTGGTGGACCAGCTGCGCCACCGCGGCCAGGACACCAACCTGCACCGCCTGATCGGCAGCCTGCTCGGCGAGGCCGTGCGCCGCCCGCAGCTGGTCGAGAGGTTCGAGGACACCGTCGTCGCCGCACGACGCGAAGCCATGCTGAGGGCGCTGCGGGACGGCGTCGCGAGCGGTGAGCTGCGCGCCGACCTCGACCTGAACGACGCGGTCGAACTGCTCACCGGTCCGATGGCCGCTCGGCTGATCCTTCGTCAACGCCCTGTGGAATCAGTGGCGTTCGCCGAGTCGATCGTCGACACGTTTCTGAACGGAACCCGCACCACCCGTGCCGGGACAGGCCCCGGCACGGCACCGGATCACCTCCCACCACCACAGGAGCCGCTGTCATGAAGTTCCTCTTCGACGACCCCGCCTTCGACTACCAGGCGCTGCGCACCGCCGGTTACGCCGATTACGGCGGTGCGCAGCTCGGCGAGGTCGTCGCAGTCGCCGCACACATCCCCGACGGCGACACCGAAGCCTGGCGGCACGCGTGGGCCACTCTCGCCGAACGCGTCCACCGGCTGGGCACCGCAGCCCGCGACGAGGGCCGCATCGTCGACGCGCGCTCCGCCCTGCTGCGGGCGCACAACTACTACCGGACCGCCGAGTTCTTCCAGCGCGAACAACCACGGGACCCGGAGGCCCTGCGACTGATGCGGCTGTCCCGGGAGACCTTCGCCAACGCGGCCGAACTCATGGACCGGCCGCCCGAGTTCGTCCGCATCCCCTACGAGGACACCTCACTGCCCGCCTACTTCTACCGGGCGGACGACTCGGGCGAGCCCAAGCCGACCATCATCCACCACGGCGGCCTCGACTCCACCGTCGAGGAGGGCTACTTCTTCGTGGCGGCGGCGGCCCTCGCCCGCGGGTACCACTGTCTGTGTTTCGAGGGGCCCGGGCAGGGGTCGGTCCTGCGCGAGCAGGGGCTGGTCTTCCGCCCCGACTGGGAGAAGGTGGTCACGCCGGTCGTGGACCACGCACTGTCCCTGCCCGGCGTGGACCCCGACCGTCTGACGCTGATGGGCACCAGCCTCGGCGGCCTGCTCGCGGTGCGGGCCGCGGCGTTCGAGCACCGGCTGGCCGGCTGCGTCGCCCATGACGCGGTCTGGCAGCTGGGCGACGTCGTGGGGCTGCCGCCGTTTGTCCTGGAGTGGGTCGAGCGGGGATGCGACGACTTCGCCGACCCGGTGATGTGGGGGATCGCCGCCCGGCAGACCTTCACCCGCTGGCTGCTGCGGCAGACGCTGTGGACCTTCGGCGCCGACACCCCGTCCCAACTGCTGCGCATGCTGACCGCGTTCGGTCTGTCGGAGGTGATCGGCCAAGTGCGCAGCCCCGTGCTCGTCCTCGACGCGGAGGAGGACTTGTTCTTCGCCGGTCTGGAGCACGCGAAGAAGGTGTACACAGGGCTCAACTCGCCCAAGACGCTGCATGTGTTCACGGCCGACGAGGGGGGTGGGGCGCACTGCCACTCGGGTGCGATGCGGCTGTTCCACGAGCGGCTCTTCTCCTGGCTGCTGGAGACACTCGGGGTGGACCGGCCGGCGGCGGCCTGACAGGCGGCCGCCCGACCGGCTGCGCAGACGCAAGCATGCTCTCGGCCCGGACAGCCCGGCCCGCTCACCGGCGGGCCGGGCTCTTGGCTGAATGTCGTTCGGCCACCCGGTAGGCGGCGGTGGATATTTCTCCGGCCGCCCGTATCCGGGCCTTCAGATTGTCATTCTCCTTAATGGCTGTGTAACGGAACGCACTGGCAACATGCAACGACCTCGCATATGCTGCACGGCATAGCAGTAAACTGCTGTCCATATGGGGCCCCATGCCTGGGGCCGAGCGGGGGAACCGGAATCTTAATTGAATGCGTTTCGCGCATTCGGGGGGTTGTCGTGTCCGTGCCCTGTTTACAGGCCGACCTTGCGCTCCGCTACGAGCTGCTGGGGCGGCTGCGGGTCACCCGTGGCGGAGTCGACCTGACGCCCGAGCAGCCCAAGCTCACCAAATTGCTCGCTCTGCTGCTGATCAGGGCGGGCAAGACCGTACCGGGGGAGAAGCTCGTGGCGGAACTCTGGGAGCAGGGTCCGCCGCGCTGCGCCTCCGCGAGTCTGCGCGTGTACGTCTCACAGTTGCGGAAAATCCTGAACGGACCCAGGGGAACGTCTCCGATCGCCACGACATCGCCGGGATACATCCTCGATGTGAGCGGCGCCACAACAGATTTCCAAGAATTCGAAGTGCTCTACACTCGTGGCCGAGAACGATACGGCGCGGCCGATTTTCTGCATGCCTCCGAACTTCTCCGCAGGGCGTCGTTGCTGTGGCGGGGGCCTATTCTGGAGGGAATTCAAGGGTCGTTGGACATCGAATCGTTCGCGGCCGTGCACGAGGAAAAGCGGCTGAATTGCACCGAGCTGAGCATCGACTCCGCGCTGGCACTCGGTTGCCATCACGAGGTGATCGAGGACCTGAAGGGCCTCCTCGTCAGGCATCCGTTGCGGGAGCCCTTCTACCGCCAGTTGATGGTCGCCCTGTACCGGGCAGGCCGTCAGGGGGACGCGCTGGAGACATACCGCGGCGCTCGCCGGATGATCAAAGAGGAGCTCGGTGTCGAGCCGGGGCCCACCCTGCGCCTCGCCCACGAGGCCATACTCCGGGCGGATCCGGCACGCTTGGAGGCCGCCGGCGTCATCCCCGCCATCCGCTGAAACGTGGGGCCACGCACCCGTGGGTACTTTATACGTCATTTGCAGTCGCTTAACTGCCCGCGGATAGCGTGCAGTTGACCCCCGCACCAGCGGGGGGAGCTGGGATGCCGTGCTCGGCCGTGTACGAGCCGGCACCGGCCACGGTGCCGTGACCGTGGCCCTGGTGCTGGTCTCGGAAGTCCGTCGAACCCACTCCGTGCAGCCCGCCATTGCCCCCCCGTTCTCGCCCTTGATCACGTCACCACGCCCTCACCCGAACGCGTTTCTCGCCACCCACCGCGCCGACGCCGGCTCCGCGGTGCTGCTGGAGGACGGCCCGGTGCTGTGGTTCTTCGGAAGTTCTTCACCTCGGATGCGGCTGGCCCGCCAACTACGCTGCTTGGTAGATCTCCCCGGTGCTCGATGCGCTCACCTCCGGCCCGGAGGTGTGGAGCAAGACGGCCCTGTTCATCACGAGAGAACGACGGCTTCTTCGACCACCTCGTGCCGCCGTTCCCGCCGCAGTCCGCCGTGCAGGGCAAGTCCACGGTTGATGTCGGCCCGGACCTCCACCAGGGCGATGTGAGCCGCACGGCCGGACCGTACGGACTCGGCCAGCGTGTGCCGATGCACGTCGTGGCGCAGCGTCGGCGTCAGGATGGGGTCCCCGGGTCGGTGTACCGCAGCAGGGCGCCCACGCCCTCGTACAGCCTCAGCTCGCTCTCCGGTACGACGACCAGCTCGGCACCGGTGCCGACGAGGGCCCGGACGAGGGCCTCGTCGGCGCGTTCCTCGCGCGGGGCCCGCACGCCGAAGGACATCAGCTCCGCCTCGGTCAGGGCGAGCTGAGTAGGCTGGGAGCCCGCCCAGAGCAGCAGCGAAGACCCTGGCGGCCGGTTCAGCAGCAGGGCCGCGACCTGGCCACGCTGGAGGGCGGCGACGGTGGCGGCCAGCCCCTCCGTCATGGGTCCGGCCAGGGCACGCCGGCCGATGAAGATGTCCACGAGTTCCCGGTCGTGCGCGGCCATGCGGCCGCGGAAGACGCCATCGAGCTGCTGCTCCAACAGGGCGCGTCCGGTGTCGGTGTGGGTCCGGCCGCCCACGCGTACGACCTTGTCCCGCAGGGTGTGCGGCAGGCGGCGGATCAGTACGTTGCACGCCCACTCGTCCCCGCCCACGACGACGGCGTCGGCATGGGCGCGCCGCGCCCGTTCGTCCAGCCGGTGGCCGAGCCGGAGGGAGGTGCGGTGCCAGGTCGCCACCGCGACCCTGCGGTGCAGCCGCTCACCCGGGATGACGGTGGACGCGGGCCAGGTGCCGGTTTCCGCCTCCAGAGTTACCCAGCCGTGGGTCTCGGCGGTCGGAAGGCCGCCGTAGTGGACGACTACGGCCATGTAGGGGATCTCCGGAAGGTGCTGGGTGACCAGGGGTATCGCGTGCGGCAGGGTGCTGTAGCGCGCGGAGTCGTGCTCGGGCGGCCTGGGCAGCTCCCCGTCCAGGACGACCGTGCCGTGGGTGGCGAAGACGGCCTGACCGTGCACCCCCGGCACCTCTGTGTCGGCGCCGACCACCTCCTCCAGTACGTTCAGCAGCGCCCGGTCCGAGCCCTGACGGGACAGACTCTCGCGCAGTCGCCGCCAGCGCAGCGCGATCGCCCGCTCGGGATGCGCGACGTTTCGGGAGGTGTCCAAGTACACGGAGGCGAACGGGCCCGGCTCCGCGTAGAGGGGGTCAAGGAACGACAACCTCATCGCAACTCCTCGTCGATGGTCTTCCCTCCTTTGATGATGCGCGCCCCGGCACGCCGCTGAGCAGCCGGGCTCCGTAGCCGGATGAAGGAGCAGTCTGCGCGGGAGCACCAGATCGTGGCGGGGGCCGCCTTGCCCCACGTGAATACCGGCTTCTGGGCCGTATTCGACAGACCGAGCGGCGCATTCGTGAGCTTGGTTCGGTCCACATGACCGGAAGACACTCGACGCCTTCGAGAGCATCGCGCGCCGGACCGAGAGCACAGTGGGTGATCCCGCAGCCGTCGGCTCCTGCGAGACCTCGGTTGAGACAGCCCCGGGAGGCGTATCGGTAGGGTCGGGCTTGCCCTAACGAAGGTTGGTGGACGCCGATCATGATGTCAGGTACGCCTGTCGTTCCTCGGGTAGCGGCGGGTACCGCGTGACTGCAGGCAAGCCTCGACTATCTGAACGTGACGGTGGTCAGAATCTGAGCAGCAGCTGGAACTGGTCGACCCTTTTCTCCAGGTCGTGGTAGCGCTTCTCGAGTCCCGCACGCAGGGTGCCCTTGCGGCGCGCGGCCAGCCGCAGCGCCGCGTCCGGCCCCTGTACCTGGGGCTGGACGACCTTGTCCGGGATGTCGTCGTACGTCGGGTCCGCGCCCGTGCGCCGTACGTGGGCGAGCACTTGTGACTCCCACATGGCGGCGCTGGCGGGATTTGCCGCCAGATCTTCAAGATCCTTGAGCGCGACGACCGGAACCGACTCGGCAACGTTGAAGAACTCGCTGAAGCGGCTTGACACGACATAGCAGCCTCGGGGGAGCCGTACGGTCAGACCGGGCGCCGTACCCCGGTCTCGAAGGCGTAGATGGCCGCGTGCACACGGTTGGGCAGCCGCAGCTTGTGCAGCATGTTCTGCACATGGGTCTTGACCGTGTGCTCGGAGAGGGTGAGCGACCGGGCGATCTCGCCGTTGGACAGTCCGCGGGCCAGCAGTTCGAGGACCTCGCACTCGCGCTGGGTGAGCTCCTCGGGGCTGATGCTGGAGACACGGGCGCGAGGGCGCGAGCGGCCTTCCTCCGCGGGGACCAGGGTGTAGCCGGCCGCGGCCAGCACGACCGCGGCGGCGAGCTGACGCGACGTCGTCGTGCCGGGCAGGTGTCCGTGCACCGGGCCACGGTCCTCCTCCTCCTCGCCGCCGACGACGAGGACCGGCAGGCCCTCCGGCGCGTCCTGCGCGAGCCGCGCGCACTGTTCGACGGTCAGCGGGCCGTGTACGACGAGGACCTGCGGGCGCAGTGAGCGCAGTGTGAGGCCCAGCTGGGGTCCGGGCGCGCTCTCGCCGGTGACGGTGATGCCGGGGTGTCCCTCCAGCAGTGCGCGGATGCCGGTGCGGGCCAGCGGGTCGGCGCCCAGGATGTGCACCCGTACCGGGCGCGCCGCCGCGGCGGCGGGAGCGGGGGCCGGCTCCGGGGGTTCCGGAAGCGGGGCGGGCTCGCCGAGCGGGGGCAGGACGTGCAAAGTGGCGTGCCGTTCGTCCATGGCTGCCTCCTCCCCCTGGGCATGCGTCACCGTAGACGCGTCACGGGGCTACGTCCCGCCCGCTCGAGCGGGTTCCGATCCGGCTCCGATCACGTCTCGCGTCCGGCCTGCCGAGGCGGGTTCGCCGGTCCACGGGCTCGCTACAGGATCGATCGAGGATCGGATGACGGGTGCTGGAGGTGGTTCGGGTGGTTGGCCGATGGGCAGTCACCGGGTGCTTGAATGACGGCAGTCGGCACGCCTTACGACCCAAGGAGCGAGCGCCGCGATGCGGAAGTCGTACTACGCAGCACACGTCTACATGATCGTGGGAGTGGTTTCCGGGCTGTTCTACCGGGAATTCACGAAGGCCAACGACTTCACGGGGGACACTCAGCTGGCCCTCATGCACACCCATCTGCTGGCTCTGGGCATGCTGGGCTTCCTGATCGTGCTGGCCCTGGACAAGCAGTTCCAGCTGTCCGGGACGCGGTTGTTCAACTCGTTCTTCTGGTTCTACAACGTGGGGATCGCCATCAGCACGGCCATGATGGGCGTCCACGGCTGCCTGACCGTGCTCGGCGACCATGTCCCGGAGGCCGTACCGCTGATCGCGGGGCTCGGGCACATCCTGCTCACCGTCGGGCTGATCCTGCTGTTCGTGCTGCTGGGCAAGCGGCTGAACGAGTCGATGGCCAAGCCGCCGTCCGAGGAGCCCGAGCCGGCCAAGACCTCGGTCTGAGCCGAACGGACCTGCCCGCCCTGCGAGTTCGGGCGACCTGCCCGCCGGCTGCATTCAGGCGACCTGCCCGCCGGCTGCATTCAGGCGACCTGCCCGCCGGCTGCATTCAGGCGAGCTGCGCGGCGGGGCCGGTCAGTACCTCGGCCAGGACTGCCAGCCGCTCGGGCGTGGCCTCCGGGCCGAGCCGGCCGCCGTGGGTGAGCGTGGCCAGACCGTGCCAGGCGCTCCAGACGACCTCCGCCAGGACGCGGGGGTCGCGGTCGCCGGCGAGGGGCCGGACCACCTCCTCGATCTCGCCCAGGACCTCCCGCAGCGGCTGCGGGGCCGGTTCGCCGTCCGGGGGTGCGGCGCCCGCCTCGAGCACCAGCATGGCCTGGTAGAGGACCGGTCCCCGGACGGCGAAGTCAGCGTAGGCGCGGGCGACCGCGCGCAGCGCCTCGTGCGGGTCGTCCACGCCGAGGCGGGCGGCGCGCAGTGCCGTGGCGAGTTCGGCGAGCCCCTCCTGCGCCACCGCGTGGATGATGGCGTCCTTGTTCTTGAAGTGCTGGTAGAGCACGGGCTGGCTGTACTCGATACGGTCCGCGAGGCGCCGTGTGGTGACGTTGTCCCAGCCCTCCGCCTCGGCCATCTCGCGAGCCGTGGCGAGAATGAGCCGGTGCCGTTGGGCCTGCTCGCGAAGGCGGCGCTCTCGGGGGGTCATGACCCCACGTTAGCATTTCGCCGAAACTCTAGCTAGCGATGATAGGGTCCCTGCTTTTGGCAAGTTCCGTGCGTTCGGCGGGCTTTCTGCACGGATGCTCGAGCGGCCTTCGAGGTGCGGTCGGCACGATCGCGGCAAGACCGCCACAGAGAGGGCCAACAGAGAGGGCCATCCGATGCCGATGCGGACTTCCCTGGAGGCACTGCTCGACCTGGCCGCCGACGTGATGGGTCACGACCCGCGCACCCTGCCGGCCGAAGCCGCCGGCTCCCCCTTCATCACGCTGGCCGGCACCCTCGAGCAGGCGATGCGACTGCAGGCGCGCGCCGAAGAACAGCTGCGGTTCTCCCTGGACCTGGCGCTGCTGCTGGGGCCCGCCCCGCTCGCCGAGGTGCTGGCCCTGGCGGTGCCGGTGGCGGCCGTGTCCCCCGAGCAGCGGCCGAGGCCCTGGCAGGGTCCGGTGCTGCCGCAGCAGCGCACGGCCCTCGCGCCGGGCCGGCCGGCGCGCGCGGCGTACCGCGTGCTGAGCGCGGAGCTTTCCGGACCGCTCAAACCGGCGGCGCTGCGTACGGCGCTGGACGCGCTCGGCGCCCGGCACGAGGGGCTGCGGACCGTGTTCACGCCGTCCGCCACGGGTCCGGTGCGCCGGGTGCTCGCCGACTGCCCGATACCGCTGGTGACGCTGGAGCGGGTGACGCCCCGCCCGGCGCAGGACGCGGTGGCCGCCGTACACGCGCGCCTCGCCGCGGACGTACAGGAACTGGCGGGCCTTCCGGGCCGCCCCCCGCTGGCGTTCGTGCTGACCCCGCTCGGGTCCGGCCGCCAACTGCTGTCCTTCCTCCACCACGAGGCCGTGGCGGACGCCTGGTCCGCGGCGCTCGTCTGGCAGGAGCTGCTCGACGACTACGGCCGCACTTCGACGGGCCGCCCGCCCGCCCGGACGGTCGCGCCCGGCCCGGACCCGGTGGCCCGGCGTGCGGAGTCGCTGCGCCGCTCGGGCGCGCTGCGCGCCCTGACGGCCGAGCGCGCCGGCCAGTTGCGGGACGTGCCGGCCGGGGCGGCACCGACAGCCGTCGGACGGCCGGAGGACTTCGACTTCCGTGGTGAACGGCTGTCGTTCGGGATCGACGAGGACCTGCGCGACGCGGTGGACGCGACCGCCCGGCGGGCCGGTGTGCCGCACAGCACCGTCGTACTGGCGGCCTGGGTGCTGACCCTGGGCAGGCGGGCCGGCGTCGACCGGCTGCTGGTCGGCACGGAGATGCCGCTGCGGCCCACGGCCGCGCTGCTGCGCACCGTGGCGCCCTGCACGGCGACGCTGCCGGTGCGCTGCGAGGTGGAGCCCACGACCGACTACTTCCTGCGGGGCCTTGCCTGCGCCTTCAGTGAGGCGCTCGCGTACGCCGAGGTCGACGCCGCCTGGCTGACGCGCGAACTCGGGCTGCCCGAGGCGCCGTCCCGGCCGGCGGCGCCGACCCGGGTGACCTTCGCGGCCCACGACGAGCTGCTGCCCACGAGCGTGCGGGCCGGCGGCCTGACCGCCCGCTTCCACCACGGCCACCTGGGCGGCGCCACCGCCGACGCGGCCCTGACGGTGCTGCGCTGGCGCGAACGCCCGCTGCTGGCCCTGGATTTCGCCACCTCGGCACTGCACCGCTCCGACGCCGTCCGCCTCGCGGCCGAACTCCGCACCACCCTGCGCGCCCTGGCCCACTCCCACCCCTGGACCCCGGTCGACGACCTCCTGCCGCGGGCGGCGGTGAGGGGGGCGCGGGCGGCGGCGGTGGGGTAGCCGGCGACGCCGGGGCCCACGAACACGGTCCGGGCGCATGTGCGTCCGGACCTGCCCTGGTCGCCGCCGGTTTCCGGTCGGATGGCGGGGCGGTTCTGTGGCGGGGTCGGCGGTGCGGGCTCGACGACAGCGCCCTTCGGTCAGCCCAAGGGGACCTTGGCGAACGTCTCCCACTCGTACATCTGACGGTCGCGGTGCAGCACGATCAGCTCTGCGCTGGTGATCCGCGCCCGCGCGGGCGTGAAGTCGAGGCCGGCGAGCGCGGCCGCCACCGGCGCGGCCGGGCCGTCGGCGGCGCTGTAGGCCACGGAGACGTGCGGGATGAATCCCTCGGCGCGCTCCGGTGCCTCCCCGAGGACATCGCCGATGGCCGCCCGGATACTGTTGCGCACCTGGCGCACCGGCTCATCCGGGTGGACGTGAAGCAGGATCGCCTCCGGGTCCATGACGGCCGGGCCGATCTCGACGTCGAAGGCCGGGATGTCGGCGAGGCGTTCTCCTGCTGCCGCCACGATCGAGTCCACGTCCTTCTCCTTGGACTCGCCCACGAAGCCGATGCCCTGCATGGTGAGGTGCAGCCACTGGTCCGGGATCGGGGTGAAGGCATCGCCGAGCGGTGCCAGGGCGGCCCGGTACTCGGCAGCGAGGCGGTGCACGTCGTCCTGCTGCTCGAACGTCAGGTGCCAGGTGTAGAAGCGCCGACCCACGCTCCAGCCGGGCCGCCACCACCAGTGGTTCCGCATGGTCTCGGTGTCGGATGTCATGACCCGAGATCCAATCAGGCGGCGTCCTTCCCTGGCGAGAGTGCGAGCTGCCGTGGAGCCGAGTAAAGGCAGAATTCCTCGATCGCGCCGCGCAGGCCCACCCTGACCGAGCCGGCGGACGGGCCGCGGCCCAGGACGGCTGTCAGCTCGCGCAGCCGCATGGTGACCGGTGCGAGCCGATGGTCTGGAGGGAGGGCGAGTACCGGGGCGAGAGCATCCAGCGCCCCTTCGGCCTCACCGGTGGCCAGGTGCGCCGCCGCCTTGCTGATGTGGATCTGCGCCTCCGTGCCGTACGCCCGGACCGGCTGCGTGGTGAGCAGAGTGAGGGCGTTGTCCGCCGCTCGCAGCGCTTCGGCCGGTTCGCCGACGCGCAGGCGCACGGCAGCCGCGTAGTTCTCCTGCCGTGCAGGCTGGCAGGAGAAGAGGCCGCCAATGTCGTCGATGTCGACGACCGAGTCTCGGGCGTCCTCGGCGCGGGAGAGGGCGTTCACCGCCTCCTCGTGGGCACCGAGCTGAGACCAGGCGTCTGCCTCCTGACAAGCCAGCAGGACGCCCACAGTTCCGGTCGGCTGGCAGGTGGCCCCCCGGCGCGCGTAGGCAATGGCGTCCCGGAGACGGCCGTCCCAGAAGCAGATCTTCGAGCGGGTGGACAGCACCCAGGCGCGCAACGTGTTGTGACCGGACAGCTCGGCGCACAGCCAAGCGGTGCGGCCTTGGGTGTCGGCGTCGCGGAGCTGGCCGAGATCCGACGACATCCAGGCGAGGAGCCCGCACAGGTATCCGGCCACCATGTACAGGTCGGCGGACTGACGCGGGTACTGGTGCCCCTCCAGCAGCGCGAATGTCCGGTCGCGCAGCTGCCGGGTGCGGTTGAACAGCAGGATCGGGTCCGATGTGAGGTAGTCGGCGGCCAGGGCACGCGTCTCGGCCATGAGTTGCTCGATGGCGATGTCACCGACGTTCGAGGCTTCGGCCCACTGCGCCCAGGTCGCTGACTCGTCGGCGGCCAGGTGTACGAGGTCCGGTCCGGACGGGGTGGCAGGAGCAGGGGCAGCCGGAACAGCGGCGGGCAAGGTCTCCGGCTGCGGGCTGGTGAGGGACCGCAGTTCGGCATCCGGCAAGGCTCGCCGGTCCTCAAGGTCGAGGAGATCGGTGGCCCGACAGTCATAGGCGGTGGCCATGGCGAAGAGCACGGCCGTGCTGGGGCGGCGCGCCGATGGGCCGGGCCACTTCTCCCACTTGCCGACGAGTGAGGCGTCTGCGGCGACAGCCTCCCCAGGGCTGTGCACGCTGGCTTGCGTGATCCGGTCGGCCGCCTCGTGGAGAGTCCAGCCACGGGCGTGGCGCCAAGCCTCGCGGGGCCTCATCCGGTAGCGGGTGCGCATCTCGATGGCAATGTCCGCGGCCGTACATCCGGCGGCGGTCATGTTGTGGCGCAGGGCCTCCCGGTTTTGCTTGGAGCCGGGCTTGGCGGGGGCACTCATTGGCAAGCTCCCTGTGGTGCGTCGTGGGCCCAAGGTAGCGGCGACGTCGCCCAGTTGAGTGACAAGCGCCCCGAGCTGGGTCCGCACACTGCCCAACGGGTTGCCCAAAAGTGCGAGTTGCCGCAGGTCGCGGCGTATAGCGGCGTCCAAGAAAGTTGGGCACGGCTGCCCGTGACGCGGAATGTCCTTCTTGGAACCGTAGGAACACGGAGACCAGCACCCACCGACCACTCTGCGGGTGCGGACAACCCACCAATTCAAGCGCCCCGGGCCGCGTCCACGACCGGGGGCACGTCAACGCCCAGCGAGGGAGCGTCGACCCAATGCACGGTACCGCCCGGCCTCAGAGAAGCACACACGGTGCGAAGATGACGATCAAGGTCTATACGGTCACCCCCGAGGGCATCGTGACCGCGCCGCGCGCCAGTGTGAGCGTGCCGCACGACTACGTACCGCCCCTCCAGGGACTCGGTACCCAGCTCCCGCCCTGTGCCTGCCCGGGGCACACCAAGGTGGGTGCGGTGCGGTGACCGCCATCAGCCCTCATGCAGAGATGGCGCCGCTGGACACGGTGGCGATGCGCGGTAAGGCGCACGACTTCATTCGCGCCGGGGATGTGCTCCTGCGCCACGGGGAGTTGAAACAGCACAGCACCGAGTTCAGCCAGAACCTGTGGCAGCTGATCGACCAGATCGGACAGCATGCCGCGCGCCGGCCGCAAGAAGTGGTCGTGATCGTGGCCATGGCCGGAGTCGCCGAGGCGCAGCGCCGACTCGGCCTGATCGAGCGTCCCGGGCTGCAAGGCGAACACGAGCGCGTGAAGAAGCTCGCCTGCTCCGTGCTCGCGCTGTGCGACCACTACGAGACCCTGTCGGGGATCACGATGTGCCTGGTCTGCGACAAACCCATTGCGGACGGCGATGAGACCGTCCCGTACGACCAGCTGAGCCCGTCCGGCGGCGCCACCAGATCCGGGCGCATGCATGCCGCGTGCGGCAACCGCGCACGCCGCAGCCGCTGACCGGCGCCACCTGCCCCGGTGATCAGGGGCCCCACGGCGGCCGCTTCGGGTCAGGGCCGCACCCTCAGCGCCCCTCCCGCTGGAGCAGCGGCAGTCTCCGGCGGCAAGGGCCCCACGGCCCCGTCCCGGCCACGGGCGATCGGAACGGGTGCACGACGGCGCGGAGACCGCTTCTCCGACAACGGATGAACCCGGAGGTTGGCTATGAACCTGTACGAGATGCCTGCAGCCGCAGACACCCCCGCCAGGAACTGGTGCGGCGGGAATCTGGGCGGCGACAACGAAACTTGTGTCACCACCACTCCACTGGCTGAAACGGACGCGTTCATCGTCGGCGATTCCAAGCCGCAGGGCGCCGGTCGCGAACTGCGCATGACCGGTGCGGAGCTCGACAGTTTCGCCACCCGGTGGGCCCGTGACCGAGGCCTGAAGCTCTAGCCTGACCGCCCGCCACACGCACTCCAGGGGCCGCCCCGCCACCACGGGGCGGCCTGTCAGGGAAGGACATGCATGACCACCACCGCACCCGAACAACCAAGACTGACCAGCCAGAACTGGGGCGGTCACTGGCACGGCTTCGGCCCTTGGATCGGCCCGCCGGAGCACTACGCGAAAGAGGGCAGCAAACGCCCACCTCACCCCGTGCAGCCGGGGCCCGACAGCGACCACGCCGGCCGCTACCGCGAGGCCGCCGGCGAGTTCGCAAGCGGCAACCTGCCGCCTCTGATGACCGGTCACTGGCTGATGAAGCGCGGGCAGGCCGAAGCCTCCCGCACCTGGACGCACGTCACCGACGCCGTGGAGTGGCTTCGGGGGCACTACACCAGCAACCTTCCCTTCGAGCGGCCCGACGGCTTGCAGGCCTACGCCGAGTTGGACGTCAAAGTCGCCTACGTCTACGACGTCCTCCC
The DNA here is from genome assembly GCF_032656585.1 of Streptomyces herbicida. Taxonomy (NCBI): domain Bacteria; kingdom Bacillati; phylum Actinomycetota; class Actinomycetes; order Kitasatosporales; family Streptomycetaceae; genus Streptomyces; species Streptomyces herbicida. Next base: position 47,599 of record NZ_JAUYWJ010000032.1, on the reverse strand, counting down.
CCGCGGAGTCGACGTCACCTGGGTCCACTACACCGAGTCGCGCAGCCTCTTCTCGGCTGCCGTCGTGTGCTGCCCGAACCTCTTCCACCCGGCAACTCCGTGCCCGCTGAAAGCCTCATCGATGAGGAGCTCCGATGTCGCTCAGTCTGCTGTTGCCCCCGGATGGGGTAGCTGATCTGCTGGCCGACTGGCCCGACGCGCCGCGCGTCTACGAGCGTGGCACCACGGAGATCGACCACGTCGCCGCCGGCCAGCTGGACGAGTGGATCGACACCGGGTGCGTGCCCGCCTGCGAGGTCGCCGCCGTGAGGGCCGGCCCTGCGCTCAACCCGGGCGCCTTCAAGACGAACGGGCGCCTCGACCCGGCCAAGCTCCGCCGTCTCTACATCGCCGGCTACACCATCCGCCTGGGAAACCTGCAACGCGTCATCCCCACGTTCACCCGCGTCTGCCAGGCCATCCAGAAAGAGACCAGATACAGCAACTACGTGCACGCCTTCCTCACCCCCGCCGGTGAACAAGGACTACTGCACCACTGGGATCAGCAGATGGCAGTCATCGTGGAGGTCGCGGGCGCCAAGACGTGGCAGCTGTGGAAGCCGGTGTACGACGCTCCCATGCGCGAGTACCAGGAGTCGTGGCGAATCTGGCAGGACCACTTCATCCCGATGTGGGAGAGCGCCGGACCGGACCTGACGATCGACCTCGCAGCCGGGCAGACACTCGTGCTGCCGCGAGGCTGGGTGCACAACCCGCACGCCCGGGACAGCACCGCGGACAGCATCCACCTGACCTTCGCCATCAGGGAACGAACGCCCTTCTGGGCTGCCGAGCAGCTCGTTGCGCGGGCGATCGAGCGGCCTGAATTCCGCCGGATCATCCTGCCCCGAGGTACACGACCTGACGGTCCCTCAAGCAGCCCCGTCCGTCCGCTTCCCCCGTGGCGGATGGGCGGGGCCTCTCCGTCGCGGGCGGCCAGTCGGTCGACGAGGACGGAGACTCAAGTGTCGTCTGCGGCGGAGATGTGCCCCGGCTGGTGGTCGTCTTCGCGGCGGAACGCGGTGCTGCTCAGCCACGCGGGTGACCACGCAGACCGAAGCGGGAGGACGAGGCCGACTGCGGGTAGCGCCGCAAACATGACAGACAGTCATGATCCCGCACAGGGTGGTGGGCCTGAACACGGACGCCGTTCGTCGGACAGCACCCTGAGCGCAGGGGTGGCCCTGCGCCACTGGTCCGCCGTCGGCGCAATCGCGGGCCTGTGTTTCTTTGGCCTCCTTGCAGCGATGTATGACGAGTTCTACACAGAATTCGGTATCACTTCGACGGATGTTGAACTGTCATATTCGGACACTTTGACGCGTTCATGGGGCTTCATCATTACCGTTGCCGTCGCACTGACTGTCGGCATTTGCGTGGTTCTTTGGATCTGGAAACGGATCTTCAAGAGAAAGCATGGGAGGGACTGCAAGATCGATCAGCTGCCAGTCCCTGCTTACCTCACCGCGCTGGCCGCGATCTTCGCAATCTTGATCTGTGCCGGGCTCATCGGCGAGAACTTCATGGAGGCGGCCGGCAAGCGTGGCGCGGCAGGCCAACCCGTCACGGGCCTGCGCCTAGGACTCTTGTTCTTCGATGTGCGAGCGCAGCCAGTCGCAGAAATCGTGTCTGTTGCGTCCAGTCCCGTGACCATCCCGACACGGGGGCTGACATTCCTGGGAAAAAGCGGCCGCTCCTTCGTTCTTTATTGCACGGCCGACGGCCAGATCTTGAGACTCTCCATGGAGCGATTCACGCTCCGCACATCCACCCACCAGGCATTGAGGGAACCGGGGGCCAGGGACTGCGGGACGGCGGTTACACGGCAGCTCCCCCAGTGAGAGTGCCGGAAGGATGCACATCCCGAATGGACGCGAGCGTAAGCCGGCCATGGTCACCTTGCCGAAGCCGGGACGGTCGCTGGGGAACGGGGACTCGGGCGTCCCGCCGATCAGCACCGCTCCGAGGAGGACCGCCCATGCCGCGCTCGCGTAGAACGCCCGCAGCGGGCTGTCGCACGTGAACAGGCCGAGATCCAGCTTCCGCTCGAGCATCGTCTCCCGGGCCACCGCCACCAGACGGCGGCCGTGTCCGCGGCCCCGGGTCTCGCGCCGCGTCCCTGCTTCTCGCCCACCGGGCCAAGTTGCAACTCACCCGCGGCAGCCCCGTGAGCCGGGCTCACGTCAGTCGTCGTAATCGTCCGCGCCCGTGTCGTCCAGTCGCCGGCGCCGCTGAGGCGCTCGCGCAGGTCCTGGAGGCGGAATTCCCCGCGGCCATGTCGCTCGCCGAGCCTCTCGAGATCTCGGAGGGTTCGGGTATCGGCCGCGGCGTGGACGTCGATGAGGTCTCTGGCCGCGCCGCGATCGGCCAGAGCCCGGACCTTGGTACCGATGACGTCGTCGATGGCGAGGACCGGACCGTGTTCGGTGGGCTGAGGAGCGGTCCAGAAGTTTTCCTTCAGGATGTCGACCTCGCAGCTCTCACCCGTGTCGGGGCTCGTCGCCACCAGGCGCGCGGACAGAGGGTCGACGCTGATGATGTTCACCTGCCAGCCACGGTCCGCAAGGCCCTGGTGCAGGTCCTGGGCGATGGTGTCCATCGAGGCCGGGTTCTCCGTCGCGACATCGATGTCCTGACTGAGCCGGTCGACGAGCCCGTGTGCCTGGACGGCGTAGCCGCCTGTGATCACCAGCGGGTAGGGGCTGCCGATCGACATGACGTCGGCAAGGAGCCGGCGGTGGAGGGAGCTGAGGTTCACGCTGCCGCGGACACCCGGTCGGCGAGCTCGGGAAAGGCCTCTTCCCACACGGTCCGGATGTGGCGGCTGACGAGCGTGCGCAGCACAGGCCATTGCTCGAGCAGCAGGTCGGCATCGAGGAAGGCCACGAGATCGTCTCTCTGTCCCTCGGCCAGGACAACGCGGTACAGGCTCATGCGCTGCCGGGGCCGGTCCAGGTCGTAGGTGCGCATGCCCGACCAGGCGATGTGGAGCGGCAGCGCGACCTGGCCGTATGTAGGCCCGGTGAGCTCGTCGATCGCGCGCGGGAGTCGGCCTGCGTAGCGCGCGTGCAGCAGCTCGGCAGTGGACGACGGGCTGGACGGGGATGGTGCGGCCATGGGAACGATTATTCCGTCCCGTCCGAGCATGCGGCTACACAAAGAGGGTGTCCGACACTGATTCCCTGGATCCCGCCGGACAGCCGGGGCAGGGGCCGTACACATACCCTGGGGTCTGCCTCAGTCGCTGGGACTCGATACACGCGCCCCGCGAGCAAAACGCGACTGGTCGCGGCGCCGGACACCTGAGCTCCCGGCGTCCCGGCGGACCTCACCAGAGCTTGTCGATCTCCCCGGGATACAGCTCGACACGGCTGTCGCGGAACAGCGCCTCCGCCCGGCGGGCCTCGGGTGAGAAGAAGCCGGCCATGGTCACCTTGTCGAAGCCGGGACGGTCGCTGGGGAAGGGGAACTGGGGCGTCCCGCCGATCAGCACCGCTCCGGGGAGGACCGCCCAGCCCGCGCTCTCGTAGAACGCCCGCAGCGGGCTGTCGCACGTGAACAGGCCGAGATCCAGCTTCCGCTCGAGCATCGTCTCCCGGGCCGCCGCCACCAGACGGCGGCCGTGTCCGCGGCCCCGGGTCTCGCTCCGCGTCACCACGGTGCTCAGCCCTCCGGCGGCATAGCGCCCGCCCGCGTGGACGATCTCCTTGGACAGGATGTCCAGCGCGGCCACCACCCTCCCGTCGTCCACGAGCAGCATCGACAGCGGCCGCAGCGCGGGATCGTGGGCCGGTGCGTCGGGCGGAGCGACCGCCCCGGGCTCGGACGGCCACGCCTGCTCCTGGATCTCGCGCACCTGCACGCGCAGCTCGGAGGGAGTGGCTTCTTCGGGGAACGACAGGATCTGCACGCCCCGATTGTGGTCACTCATCGCGCAGGCGCAAGGAGGTTTTCGCAGCTCCTGGCGCCGCGCCGGGCAGAAGCAGGGCGACGCCGGTGCGCACGCCGCGGGGGAATCGGCGCGCGCACCGGGGCCGTTGGTCCCCCGGCGGCCCGAGGGGACCGGACGGTGGCCGGGACCGGTGCGGGCCGGTCCCGGCGGGTTCAGCCGGCCAGTTCGACGAGCCTGGCGACGTTCTCGGCCGGGTCGGGCATCGCCGCGATCTCCGCGGCGACCTTGCGGGCGGACACCCGGTAGCCCTCCTCGGCCAGCAGGCGACGGGTGGCCTCGGTGACCGCCTCGGGCGACTGGTCCGCGGCGAGGACGACCTCGCCCGCGCCCGCGGCGGCGACTGCCTTCCCGTTGGCCGGGCCGTCGGCGCCCTGCGGCAGGACCAGCTGCGGCAGTCCGGCCGCGAGCGTGGCAAGGGTGGTGCCGGCGCCGCCGTGCTGCACGACCACCGACGCGTGCTTGAGCGCCTCCGGCTGTGCCACCCACGGCACGGCCACCACACGTTCGGGCAGCTCGCCCAGTTCCTCGACCGGCACGACGGGTCCGGCCGCGACCAGCACCGGCACGTCCAGCGGCAGCAGCCCCTGCAGGACCGTGCGCAGCACCTCGGGCGAGCCGAGCGCGGTGCCCAGGGTGAGGTAGACGAACGGCCTGCCCGACTCGCGGATCCGCTCGGGCAGTTCGCCCGGCTCGGAGTAGGCGACCGTGCGCTGTTCGATGCGGGGCAGCGGCGCGGCCAGGAAGCCGGGGTCCTGGATGGACGGCGGGACGATGTCGATGTAGCTGCGGGACAGGGCCAGCAGCTGGCCGAAGGGCACGTCCACGCCGAGGTCGCCGGCGGTGGCGAGCAGCTCCTGGCCGATGCGCTCCTCCTCCGGGCCCTGCGCCATCACGCCCACGCCGTGCGCGACGGCGGGCACGCCCGCGAGGGCGGCGGCGAAGGCGGCACCGGGGTTCAGCGCCTCGTAGACGACGAGGTCGGGCCGCAGCCGCTCCAGGGCGGTGGCGAGGTCGGCCGCCACCCAGCGCGGCAGCACGGAGCCGAACACCTGCACATGCAGGTCCGCCAGCACCTCCGGCGGCACGTCCTGGGCCCCGAGTTCGCCCGCTCCCGCGAGGTCGGCTCGAGATTTCACTGCTTCCATGAACGCCTCGGGCACCGACCGGCCCGCGGCCACCGGCTCGAGGCCGGCCGTCACCACGGCGGGGTGCAACTGCTCACCCGTGGCGAAGGAGACCTCGTGGCCCGCAGCCCGGGCGGCCTTCGCCAACGGCAGGAGGGGGTAGACGTGGCCGAAGTTACCGGCGCCGGCAAAGAGGATTCTCATACCGCCTCAGCGTAGGGACGCGCACACCGGTTGTCTAGTGCTGACAGATTTCCTGTCGGCGACAATTACCGCTGACAGCAGGTCATTTGAAGGCCGGTCGGAAGTCGCTCGGCGGATCGAGCGGCTCTCTGGGGCAGGTCGAGGTGCTCTCCAGGCACAGCCGATCGCGCCGCCCCATCGTCGTGGTGCGGCCGCCCGCCCCAGGGTGCGCGCGACAAGCCGAAGGAGCCCCTTGATGACCATCACCACCCAGGCAGTTGCGCCTCCGGGTGTCTCGAGGAGTCATGTGCAGCGGTTCATGCTGTCCGCGCAGGCCCTCGACAGCGCGGTGACGCCCAACGAGGTGTTCCACGAGTGGTTCTCCGCCCAGCGCCGCACCAACCGCTACGACGTGCGCCGTATCCCGTTCTCCGAGCTCGTCGGCTGGCACTTCGAGGACGCCACCGGGAACCTGGTGCACGACAGCGGGCGGTTCTTCTCGGTCGAGGGCCTGAGCGTGCGCACCGAGTGGAACGGGCACGAGGCGTCGTGGGAGCAGCCGATCATCAACCAGCCCGAGATCGGCATCCTGGGCATCGTGGTCAAGGAGTTCGACGGCATCCTGCACTGTCTGATGCAGGCCAAGATGGAGCCCGGCAACGTCGACACGGTGCAGCTCTCCCCCACCGTGCAGGCCACCCGGAGCAACTACACCGGGGTGCACAAGGGCGCCGCGGTCCGCTACATCGACTACTTCAAGCCGCCGCGCATGCAGTCGCGGGTGCTGTACGACTCGCTCCAGTCCGAGCAGGGCTCCTGGTTCCTGCGCAAGCGCAACCGGAACATCGTGGTGGAGGCCGTCGGGGACGTCCCCGAGCACGAGGACTTCGTCTGGCTGACCCTGGGCCAGATCCACCAGCTGCTGCACGAGTCGAACGTCGTCAACATGGACGCCCGTACGGTGCTGTCGCTGATCCCGGCCTTCGGCGAGAGCGGGCTGCCGCTGCACCCGACCGAGCAGGTGCTGAGCCGGCTGACCGAGGTCAAGGCCCGGCGCGAGCTGGTGCAGCGCACCCTGCCGCTGAACCGGGTGGAGCGCTGGCGGCGCACCGACGAGGGCATCGAGCACGAGACGGGCCACCACTTCACCGTCATCGCCGCGTCGGTGGCGGCCGCCAACCGCGAGGTGAAGAGCTGGACCCAGCCCCTGCTGGCCCCCGCCGAACAGGGCCTGTCCGCCTTCCTGATCCGCCGTATCTGCGGGGTGCCGCATCTGCTGGCGCAGGCCAGGTCCGAGGCGGGCGTGCTGGACGTGGCCGAGCTCGGCCCGACCGTGCAGTGCCAGCCGGGCCGGGCGCTGACCCTGCCGCCCGAGCTGCGGCCGCGGTACCTGGACGTCGTCCTGCGCGCGACCCCTGACGAGCTGCTGTACGACACCGTGCAGTCCGAGGAGGGCGGACGCTTCCACCACGCGGGCAACCGCTACGTCCTCATGGAGGTCGGGGACGAGTTCCCGGTGGACGTACCCGAGGAGTTCGTGTGGGTGACGGCCGAGCAGCTGAGCGCGCTGGTGCGGCACAGCAACTACCTGAACATCGAGGCCCGGACGCTGCTGACCGGGCTGCGCGCGGTCTGGTCGCTGGGCGGGGTGTTCGCCCGGTGAGCGCCACGGCCGTACGACCCTTGCGCCTGGGCGTGCTGGGCTGCGCGGACATCGCCCGGCGGCGCATGCTCCCCTCGCTGGAACGGCAGCCGCTGGTCGAGGTGACCGCGGTGGCCAGCCGCACCTCGGAAAAGGCCCGGCAGTTCACCGACCGCTTCGGCGGCACGCCCGTCGAGGGCTACGAGCGGCTGCTGGAGCGCGACGACGTGGACGCGGTGTACATCCCGCTGCCGCCCGAGATGCATGTGGAGTGGACCCTGCGGGCGCTGGCGGCCGGCAAGCACGTGCTGTGCGAGAAGCCGTTCGCCACCAGCCGGGCCGACGCCGAGAAGGCGGTGGCCTTCGCCAAGGAACGCGGACTGCTGCTGATGGAGGGCTTCATGTTCCTCCACCACTCCCAGCACGCCCGGGTACGGGAGCTCGTCGCGGACGGGCTGATCGGCGAAGTCCAGCTGTTCTCCTCGGAGTTCGGCATCCCCCTGCGGCCGGCCCAGGAGCCCGGCGGCACGCCCCGGCGGGCCAGCACCCTGCCGGAGGTGGCCGCCTATCCGATCCGCGCCGCCCAACTCTTCCTGGGCCCCGGGCTCCGGGTGGCCGGGGCCCAGGAACGCCCGGTCAGTGCCTACGGGCCGAGCCCCGCGGGCAGCGCGCTGCTGGTGTCGCCGTCCGGCGCCGCGGCGCAGCTGGCCTACGGCGTCGAGCACGCCTACCTCAGCGGGTACCGGCTGTGGGGCAGCCGGGGGCGGCTGCGGCTGGAGCGGGCCTTCAGCACCCCGGACGACTTCACCCCCGTACTCAAGGTGGAGCGCGACGGTGAAGTGAGCGAGCTGGCCCTGGAGAAGGACCACCACTTCACCAATATCGCCGGTGTCTTCGCCCGTGCCGTCCTGCACGGCGAGGACTTCGCCCCGCACGCGGAGGCGATCCTGGACCACGCCCGGCTCGTGGAGGAGGTCGAGCGGGCGGCCGGCCGCTGACGGAGCGCGGCCACAGGGAAAGCGGCCCGGCGCGACGACAGGGATCATCCCGTCGTGGCGCCGGGCCGCAGGTGTACCGGCCCAGGTGCGCTCAGGCGCCCTGCAGGGCGTAGAAGTCGACGCCGAGCTGGTGGAACATGCCGGCCATGTCCAGCTGGTCCCAGTGCTCGGCCAGCAGCCCGTCCTCCACGCGCCAGATGTCGATGGACTGGAAGCTCAGCGTGCGGCCCGTGCCCTCGACGCCGAAGAAGGTGCCCCGGTGGGTGCCGGAGTACTCGAACCGGCCCGCGATCCGGTCACCGTCGACGATCACGTCGTGGGCGACGACGTGGACGTCCGGGAACGCGTCGAAGATCTGCTGGAAGAAGGCCGCGTTGGCCTCGATGCCGTCGGCGACGACCGGGTTGTGGTCGATGTGCCCGGGCGCGGTGTGCTCGCTCATCGTGCTCACATCATGACTGTTGATCATGTCGACGAAGGCCTGGATGAGTGCGCGGTGGTTGTCTGCCATGGGTGTATTGCCTCTCTCGGGCTCGCCTCACGGAATTCCTGACGGAACTCCTGCCGAATTCCTGACGGAACTCCCGACGGAACTGCACCGAGGATCCGCACTCCCTCTCGAGCCCCCCTGGAGGGTTCCTGTGGGCCCGGCCGATCCCCCACCCCCGCTCAAGTGCCCGCTCCTAGCCTCGAGGCCATGAAGGCTCTCGTACTCTCCGGCGGGGCCGGAACCCGCCTGCGCCCCCTCACCCACACATCGGCCAAGCAACTGGTGCCCGTGGCCAACAAACCCGTGCTGTTCTACGGTCTGGAGGCGATCGCGGACGCCGGTGTCACGGAGGTCGGGATCGTCGTCGGGGACACGGCCGACGAGATCAGGGAGGCCGTCGGCGACGGCTCCAAGTTCGGTGTCTCCGTCACCTACATCCCGCAGGAGGCGCCGCTGGGCCTGGCCCATGCCGTGCTGATCGCCCGGGAGTTCCTGGGCGAGGACGACTTCGTGATGTACCTCGGTGACAACTTCATCGTGGGCGGCATCTCCTCCCTGGTCGACGCCTTCCGCGCGGACCGTCCCGACGCCCAGATCCTGCTGACCCAGGTCTCCGACCCGCGGCAGTTCGGCGTGGCCGAACTCGGGGCCGACGGACGCGTGGTCAACCTGGAGGAGAAGCCCGAGTCGCCGAAGAGCGACCTGGCGCTGGTCGGCGTCTATCTCTTCACCCCGGCCGTGCACGAGGCCGTACGCGCGATCGAGCCGTCCTGGCGCGGCGAGCTGGAGATCACCCACGCGCTGCAGTGGCTGATCGACGACGGACGCGACGTCCGCTCGACGACGATCTCCGGGTACTGGAAGGACACCGGGAACGTCACCGACATGCTCGAGGTCAACCGGACGGTGCTGGAGCGTGCGGAGCCGCGCCTGGCCGGCAGCGTCGACGAGGCCAGCGAGATCATCGGGCGGGTGCAGATCGACGAGACCGCGACGGTGACGGCGTCTCGCATCGTCGGCCCGGCCGTGATCGGTCCGGGCACGGTGGTCACCTCCTCCTACATCGGCCCGTTCACCTCGATCGCCGGCGACTGCGAAATCACTGACAGCGAGATCGAGTTCTCGATCGTGCTCGACCACTCCTCGGTGCGCGGCGCCCGCCGTGTGGAGGCGTCGATCATCGGACGCAACGTGGAGGTGACGCCCGCTCCGCGGGTGCCCGCCGCGCACCGGCTCATCCTCGGCGACCACAGCAAGGTGCAGATATCGTCATGACGACCACCACACGCATCCTCGTCACCGGCGGCGCCGGCTTCATCGGCTCGCACTACGTCCGCACGCTTCTCGGCCCCGACGGGCCGGGCGACGTCTCCGTCACCGTGCTCGACAAGCTGACCTACGCCGGCAACCCGGCCAACCTCGACCCGGTCCGCGGCCACACCGGCTTCCGTTTCGTGCAGGGCGACATCTGCGACCGCGACCTGGTCGCCGAACTCGTCGCCGGGCACGACCAGATCGTGCACTTCGCGGCGGAGTCCCACGTGGACCGCTCCATCCTGGGAGCGGCCGAGTTCGTCCTCACCAATGTGCTGGGCACCCAGACCCTGCTGGACGCGGCCCTGCGCCGCCCCGGGGCCCCCGCCCGCTTCCTGCACGTGTCCACGGACGAGGTGTACGGCTCACTGGCGGAGGGCTCCTGGCCGGAGACGGACCCCCTCAAGCCCAACTCCCCCTACGCCGCGTCCAAGGCCTCCTCGGACCTGCTGGCGCTGTCGTACCACCGCACCTTCGGCCTGGACGTCCGGGTGACCCGCTGCTCCAACAACTACGGCCACCACCACTTCCCGGAGAAGGTCATCCCGCTGTTCGTCACCAACCTCCTCGACGGCTTGCGCGTGCCGCTGTACGGAGAGGGCCTGAACGTCCGCGACTGGCTGCACATCGACGACCACGTCCAGGGCCTGGAACTGGTCCGCACCGGCGGCCGCGCGGGCGAGGTCTACAACATCGGCGGCGGCACGGAGCTGAGCAACAAGGAACTCACCCAGCTCCTCCTGGACCTGGCCGGCGCCACCTGGGACAGCGTCGAACACGTCCCCGACCGCCTCGGCCACGACCTGCGCTACTCGGTGGACTGCACCAAGATCTCCACAGAACTGGGCTACCGCCCCCGCAAGGACTTCACCGAGGGCCTGGCGGAGACGTTCACGTGGTACCGCGAGAACCGGTCGTGGTGGGAGCCGCTGAAGGAGCGGGCGGCGCTGTGAACTGACCGGGCGGGTCCCGGTCCCGCATGCCGCCCCGGACCCTGCCCGGTCCGGGGCGGCCGCGCTTCAGGAGGACGGGGGTCCCCTGCGGGTTCCGTCCGAGACCTCGAGGTTCACGAACCCGCGGTCGTAGCGCCCGGGCAATTCAAGGAGAGCATCCATCTCACTCGTGTCGGCTGTGTTGGGAGCCCAGACCGCAGCCGTGATCAGGACGACTCGTGCACAACCAGTCGCGACTGCCGACCAGCGAACGCACTTCGCAGCGCCTGGGCCTCCCGGTTCCGCGAAGCGAAGACTCCCTGCTTGTCCACGTGGACGACCAGGACGTCGTAGCTGTCGATGACCTCAGAGATGCCTCGTGTCTGGATGGTGTCCCGCCAGGCTTCTGTATTCCGTCCGAACCACTCTGGCAGTCCGCAGGGCTCGGCGACAGCGTCCCAGAAGTCATCGAGCGTCTCCATCGACCGGCCCCGCAGGTCAATGACCAGCTCCGACTCCGTCTTCTTGGCCATCGCGGCAGAGTAACCGGCATCCGCCACACCGCGGCACACAGGTGGCGGCGTGCAGTCGGTCAGCCGTGCTGGGCGCTGCCCAACCGGTCGACCTGCTTCTCGACGAGGGCGAGAGGGAACTTCGCCTTCCCGCGCACGTTCAGCTTTTCGAAGTCGGCCGTGGTGTTGCCGACTCGGACGAAGACATGGTGCTCATCCCGCAGTCCACCTCCGTCCGGCAACTGCGAAAGCTGGTGAAAACTCAGGGCTTCGTCACCCACGTCGGGGGCCTTGTCCACGGTGATCCTGACACTGAACCTTCCGGTCCACCCAACCCCGGTGTAGGACCGGCAGGTCTTGAGTGAGTCCTGAAGTCGGCGAAACGCCCCCTGCGCCTTCGCGCCCTCGTACGAAGCGAGTGTGGAGCCGCCACCCCAGATGTCGTCCTTCCAGTTGAAGATCTGGGTCACGACAGCGGACGCGGTTTTGGCGTCGAGCACGTCGAGAGCCGTCTGGCACGAGGCGTCGGAAACCGGCGGGAAGGTTCGCTGCTCGCTCTTCGGAACAGGGTCCTGTATCGGCACGCTGTGAGCCCGAGGCACCTCATTGGCCTTCAAGGCGAGAGCCTTCAGCTGCTCAGCCGTCAGCGGGGGTCTAGAGGTTCTTGAAGGTCTTGCCGTCGTCTGAGACGCCGATGAGCGGTTCCCCTCTGCGGCCGAACAGCCGGACACGACGAGCGCCCCAGCAACTAGCACCGTATTTGCCGATATCCATCGCTTCGTCAACGCAGCCATGACTAACTCCCCTGGTCCATGTGCAAAGACAGGCAGACGCTAGCCGTAGTCGCCGGCGGACCTCGCATCCATATCCCATTTGATCTCGCCGCCGGGCGACCGCCTGACCTGTGGAACCGGTCGGCCAGGTGGCGCGTGAAGGTGCCAATCCATCCGGTCCCCGCGACGAACTGTCATCCCGTACGCGAGGGGAAGCCCGGCCCTCTCTTCGTCGACGGCCCGTCCGCATGAACACCGTCAAGATCCCAGCCCGCCGGCACCGGCGCCCTGCGCGTCCGATGGGAAAGCGTGGCCCGCATCGCCTTCCACGACCGGTTCCGTTTGAACGGCATCTCGAAGAGCTCCGCGAACAGCCACGCCCCCAGCACCGAGGCGGGCACGGCCAGGAGCAGGGTGAAGAAGAACGTCGGCAGGCCGGCGGAGACGAAGTGCGGGGCTACCTTTCGAATGACGAGCATGACGATCGGGAGATGGATGAGGTAGAGGCTGTAGGAGAAGTTGCCGAGACTGCGCACGGGACGCGTGGCGAGGAGCCGGGTGAGGAGGGCGGGCCTGCCGGTGGCCACCGCGGCCAGGAGCATCGTCATGGCGGGTACGACGGCGAGGTCCACCCAGAAGTAGTGGTCCACCGTCCAGATCGATCCCTTGACGACGACAAGCGCCAGGGCCGGCGCGGCGGTCAGCGCGGCGAGCCAGTGCCACGGCAGGCTCCGTACCCGCTCGGGCGCGGCGACGATTCCCGCGCCGACCAGGCCGGCGACGAACACCGGAGCGAGATCCGGGGTCAGCCGGTTCATGCCCTCCACCGGCGTTCCGTTCGCCGCCGCCAGGCCGTGCGCGACCACCAGGAGTGTCACGCCCGCGAGCAGGACCACCGCGCCCAGGCGGCGCCTGATGAGGAGGAGCAGCGGGAAGCAGAGGTAGAGCTCCGCCTCCACGCCTATCGACCAGAAGGCGCCGTTCGGCGTCGGGGCCGTGAACATGTCCTGGAGGACGAGGCCGTACACCAGGAGCGTCCTGCCGGTCGGCGGTCCGAAGTGCGAGGCGGGCACGACGAACCAGGCGACCGCCAGGCTGAGCGCGAGTGCCGCCCAGTACGGCGGCAGGATCCGCCAGGCCCGTCTGCGCAGGAACCGTGCGGTGCCGCCCAGCTGCCAGCCGCGGCGGGCCGGCGAGATGGCCAGGGAGAACCCGGACAGCACCAGGAAGAAGACGACGGCGAGACGCCCGTACATCAGCCAGCCGAGCCAGGAGGGACCCGAGTTCTGGGGGAAGCCCGGAAAGGTGAGCAGCCAGCAGTGGAACAGCAGCACGTACAGTGCGGCCAGGCCGCGGAGTCCGTCGAGGCCCTGCACATGGCTGCGATCGTGCACTTCGTCCGTCCCGTCCCCTGGCCGCGCCCGGACGGCCAGGTCGATGTCGGTGCTGACGGGATGGTTCGATTGTAGTGAGATCGTTCGGCCCTTTCTCTCGGCGCCGTGTGCACGGCACGTAGCCACCCCTTGCGGCGTTCCGGGTGATATGACGCCACCCACTGCGACTGATACGTCGCGGGCAGCTACGTCGTTCAACACACGACCGCGCCCCCGGCGCGGACCGGGGGCGCGGTGGGGCGGGCCGGGGGACTGAAGGGCACGCCCGGGGGCGCGGCGCCGGCAGGATGTGCCTCAGCCGCCGCGCGGGCTCAGCGGGCTATGCCGAGGCTGAAGGGGATCAGGCCGTAGCGGATGACGAAGGGGCCCAGGAACAGGATCAGCCACTCCTGGGTGCGGGCGCTGTAGAGGCCGCCCAGGTCGAGGATCCAGTCGTCCTTCCAGCCCAGGTCGCGCAGCAGGCCGACGACGGCCTCCTTGGCCCCGGGGTCGTCGCCGGAGACGCACGCGGTGGGCGGCATCGACAGGATGGAGGGGTTGGTCATCACCCGGCTGTCCATCGAGTTGAGGGCCTTGACCACCCGGGTCCGCGGCAGCGCCTTCTGGAGTTCCTCCGCCAGGCTGGACTCCGCGTAGACGGGCGCGGCGGGCAGTCCGTCGGGGCCGCGTACGTACGCGTTGGAGACGTCCACCAGGACGCGGTCGCGCAGCTGCGGCTCCAGGGGGCGCAGGAGGTCGAGGGACAGTTCGCCGGGGGTGGCGTTGAAGACGACCTCGGACGACTCGGCGGCCGACGCGTGCGTCTTCAGCCGTACGCCTGCCTGCGCCAGTTCCCCCTCCGGTGCGCGGTCCGGGTGGCTGGAGCCGATCAGCACCGTGTGGCCGGCGCGGGCGAGGCCCAGGGCCAGGCCGCTGCCGACGGTGCCCGAGCCGAGGACCGCGATGGCCGTCATGACAGCACCGGCGTCCGGTACGACGCCTTCGCCTCCTCGTACGTCGGCAGCAGACCGGCGGCGACGGCCTCGGCGAGGGTCGGTGCGGCGGCGTCCTTCTCCGAGCGGACGAACGGCTCGGAGGTGTCCCAGGGAATGCCGATCGCGGGGTCCAGGGCCTGGATGTCGACCATCGTGCCGTGCACGTACTCCTCGGAGCACAGGTAGTTCATGCAGGTGTCGTCGGTCAGCGCGAGGAAGGCGTGGCCGAGACCGTCGGCGAGGTAGACGCCGATGCCCGAACCGGCCTCCTGCAGCGTGGTGTCGAACATGCCGAAGGTGGGCGAGCCGACCCGCAGGTCGACCACCACGTCCAGGGCGGCCCCGCGCACGCAGGTCACGAGCTTGGCCTGGCCCGGCGGCAGGGTGGTGCCGTGGATGCCGCGCAGTGTGTTGCGGTGCGAGACCGAGTAGTTGACCTGCCGGACGGCGAACGTCTGGCCGCTGGCCTCGCTCAGCTCGCTCAGTCGCCACGCCTCGAAGAAGTGGCCGCGGTTGTCCGGGATGTGCGACGGCGTGATCCTGAAGGCGTCTTTGACCTTCATTTCTTCGATTGCCATGCTCCGCTTCCTCGGTTTCCTCGGTTCGTCTCTCGGCGTGTTCGGACAATCGGCATGTTCGGACAACGGGGTCGAGCTGGTCGAACGCCCGGGCGCGGCGCCGGACCCCCCGCGGGCGTGGTCGGGTTGCCGGGGCCCGGTGCCCCGGAGCGGGGAGCCGGCGCCGCGCCCGGGGGTCAGCGGGCCGGGGCGGGTGCGGACTTCTCGTCCGCGGTGGCCGGGGACGACTTCGCCACCGGCGCGGACTGGGTCGCGTCCTGGGCATGGCGGCCCGGCACGATCAGCATGAACAGGGTGCCGAGGCCCACCGCGGCGGCGCCCACCCACATCGCCGGGACCAGGCCGTCGACGAAGTTCTGCGGGGAGGCGAAGCCGCCGTTGGCGCTGAAGATGGAGGCCAGGAGGGCGACGCCGAGCGCCGCGCCGACCTCACGGGTGGCGGCCGTGACACCGGAGGCGATGCCCTGCTCGTGCTCGGCCACCGAGCCCATGGTGAGGTTCATCAGCGGGGCGTAGAACATGGCCATGCCCGCGCCGCAGATCATCAGGGCCGGCAGCTGCTTGACGTAGGAGACGTCCGGGTCCATGACGAGCGCCCAGTAGGCCATGCCGGCCGTCATCATGGCGAGGCCGACGGCGACCACCGGCTTGCCGCCGATCCGGTCGGAGACCATTCCGGCGATCGGCGCGACGACCATTGGCATCGCGGTCCAGGCGAGCAGCCGGACGCCCGCCTGCATCGCGGTGTAGCCCTGGATGAGCTGGAAGAACTGGGTCATCAGGAAGATGGCGCCGAACATGCCGACCGACATCAGCACACCGGCCAGGTTGATGCCGGTGAACGCGCGGCCGCGGAACAGCCGCATGGGGACCATGGGCTTGTCGGTGCGGTTCTCCCACAGCACGAACAGGCCCAGCACGGCGGCGCCGCCGACCAGCCCGGTGAGCACCATCGGCGAGGTCCAACCGTCCCCGTGACCCTTGATCAGGCCGAGGACGATGCCGAACAGGCCGACGCCGGACAGGACCGTGCCGACCGCGTCGAGGCGGGAGTCGGCGATGCTGCTCTCGGCGAGCTTGCGCCAGGACAGCGGAGCCAGGAGCAGACCGAGCGGCACGTTCAGCCAGAAGATCCACTGCCAGGACAGGTGCTCGACGACGACACCGCCGACCAGCGGACCCGCGGCGATCGACAGGCCGTTGATGGCGCCCCAGATACCGAGGGCCGAACCGCGCTTCTCGGGCGGGACGGCGACGGTCAGCAAGGTGACCGACAGCGGCATCACGATGGCCGCGCCCGCGCCCTGGACGGCCCGGGCGGCGATGAGTTCGCCGACCCCCGGCGCCAGCGCCGCCGCCGCGGAGGCACCCGTGAACAGCAGCAGACCGAGGCAGAAGACCTTGCGCCGGCCGAACCGGTCACCGAGTGCGGCACCGAACATCATCAGGACCGCGAAGGACAGCGTGTAGGCGTTGACCGTCCATTCCAGGTCCGCGAGGCTGCCGCCGAGCTTCTCCCGGATGGTGGGCAGCGCCGTGATGATCACTAGGTTGTCCAGGCCCGCCATGAAGGAGGCGAGGCCGGTGGTGAGGATGGCCCAGAAGACCAGCCCCTTCGTTCCTCCGCCCGTAGATGGGGGGTTGACGGTGCTCATTCGAGCATCCTTTCTGGAGGCGGTCAGTGCGAGATGCTCGTCGCGGAGACTTGTCCGACGTACGACAGCGCGGACCGGGCACACGGCCGGCCGGCGCGGACGACGCTACGGACGGGCACTCGACTTCCCCTTGAGTCTCGGTCGGCGACCGCTCGACCCCCTCGTGGTGCGCCGCGGGGCCCCGGGCCGTGGCCGGCCGGGGCCCCGCGATGCCGCGGCCCGGGATCAGGCGAGCTGGCGCTTGAAGGTGTCGATGTCGAAGTAGAGCGTCTCGTCGACCAGCACGTCACCGTCGAAGTGGAAGATGACCAGGATCGGCGCGTCGATGGACTTGCCGCGGTTGGGTATGTCCCGCCAGTCGGCTTCCTGCTTGCCGCGGGCCCAGGCCTCGAGGATGATCGCGGTGGGGGTGTGGTGCAGGTGGAGCACGTCGTGCTCCAGGTTCGGGAAAGCCGCCTGCATGCCGTCGAAGTAGCCCTTGCGGATGGCCTCGGGGCCGACGAAGGATTCCTCCTCGAAGGCCTGGATGCGGTAGACGGGGCCGCGCGGGAACGTGGCGAAGACGCCGTCGATGTCCCACTGGGTCTCGGCGATCGTGTGGGCGATGACCACCGCCTCGCGCCGGGCGCGCAGGTCGGCGTCGGGCGCGGGGAGATCCGCGCCCGGGAGAGTGAATCCGTTGTCGCTGGCCATGTTCCCGTTCCTCCACGCGTCGCGGTGAATCCGTTGGGGCCGACGCTAGGACGCACGCCTAGGCCGGCCCTCGCACGGAACTCGAAAACCGGCCGAGCGACCTGAACCGGCCGAGCGACCCGACTCAGGCCATCAGGCCGTCTGCGGCTGCCCGGCCCGCTCCTGCGGCGGACGGTAGGTCGGGCGGTAGCCCATGGCCACCGACAGCGGCGCCAGCGCGGTGCACAGCGCCATGTCGACCAGGAACGGCCGACCGGTGACGACGCGGTACTCGTCACGGAAACCGAGGGCGAGCAACGGCATCTGGAGCCTGGGGGTACCGTCGGGCTTGAGCCGACCCTCGTTGGTCAGGCCCCACAGGGTCTCGAAGACCTTCTCCGTCTTGTAGGCGGGCGTGGTGCGCCAGGTGATCCGGGCCCGCTCCGGGCCGGGGTTGTAGATGGAGTGCACGGCGCCCGGCGGGATGTAGAACTCGTCGCCGGGGCCGTACTCGTGCAGCTTGCCCTCGAGCAGCAGGTGCAGATGCCCGCGCTCCACCTGCATCCGCTCGGTCTGCCTGGGGTGGTAGTGCTGGGGCGGCTTGATGCTGGCCGGGGAGTACTCCACGGCCACCTCGACGTAGGCGCCGTTGGTCTCGGCCGCCGTTTTCAGGAAGGTGAGCCGGTCCTCGCCGAGCCGCAGGACGTCTCCGGGGCTTGCCATGGGGGTCTCCCTCGTAAGGGTGGGGGGTCAGGTGGTCTGTGCCCGGGCCGTGCTGGTGGCGCGACGCCGGCCGGGCAGACCGACGACGGCGTTGATCAGGTTGAGCACCGCGATACCGGCCGCGATCCAGAAGCCCAGATGCAGTCCGTCGAGCCAGGCGACGGCCGGGGCGGTGCCGCTGGTGAGTTCCGAAGTGGTGCGGGTCAGGGCGCTGGTGGCGACGGTGGCCACGCCCAGCGAGGCGCCGACCTGGAACGCGGCGACGAGCACGCCGGAGGCGATGCCCTGCTGTTCCTGCGGTACGTCGGACACGCCGGCGACGTTGACCGGGATGGTGCAGCACTGCATGGCCGCGCCGAGGATCAGCAGCGCGGGCAGCACCTGGGTGACGTAGTCGCCGTCGTGCGGGGCCTGGGTGAGCAGGAACAGGCCGGCGACGGAGCCGACGGCGCCCGCGATGTAGACGGGGCGGGGGCCGAACTTGTGCATCACCCGGGTGGCCGGGGCGGTGATCACGATGGCGATGATGCCGAGCGGCAGGAACGCGAAGCCCGACTTCAGGGTGGACCAGCCGAGGGTGCGCTGCAGGTAGTAGCTGCTCAGGAAGAGTACGGCTGCCTGCACACCGCTGGTCAGGATGCGGCCGATGGAGGACGCGACCAGGGAGCGGGTGGCGAACAGCCGCATCGGCATCAGCGGGTCGGCGACCCGCAGTTCGACGAGGACGAACGCGGTCAGCAGCACCACCGAGCCGGCGAACGGGCCCACCACGTACAGCCCCGAACGCCAGCCGTGGTCCTGGATGTTGACGATGGCGTAGACGAGGGCGGCCAGACCGCCGGTCACGCTGACCGCGCCGAACAGGTCGGGGCTGGAGCCGGGCGTGAGGTCCTCGCGGCGGCTGCCGAGCAGCAGCACTCCGGCGACCGCGACGACGCCGAAGGGGATGTTGATGTAGAAGATCCAGCGCCAGTCGAGGCTGTCGGTGATCACACCGCCGAGGACGACGCCGAGGGTGCCGCCGAGTCCGGCGAGCGCCGCCCAGACGGCGAGGGCGGTGGTGCGTTCGCGGCCCTTCGGGAAGGACGTGGTGACCAGGGACATGGCCGCGGGCGACAGGAAGGCCGCGCCGCAGCCCTGCAGGGCGCGGGCGGTGATCAGCACGGCGGTGCCGCCGGCCAGTCCGCACGCCAGGGAGGCGGCCGTGAACAGGACGGCGCCGACCAGGAAGGTGCGCCGCCTGCCCCAGCGGTCGGCGGTGCGCCCGCCGAGCAGCATCAGGCCGCCGAAGCAGAGGATGTAGCCGGTGAGGACCCACTCGGTGGCGGTGGCGCTCGCCTTCAGGTCGGACTGGATGGCGGGCAGGGCGAGGTTCACCACGGTGGTGTCGAGGAGCACCATGAACTGGGCTATCGCGACGAAGACGAGCAGGGTCCAGCGCCGTGGATCCGGCGGGGTGTGGTCCTCGGCCTCGACCACGGCGGTGTCGACCGGCTTGTCGGCGGGTGACGCGTGGTGTTCGGTGCCCATGGCTCCCTCTCGTGTGTCCATGGCTCCCCCTATCTGCTCGGTGAGTCCTCGGCGCCGGACGCGCGCCCGGCCGGGGCGCGTCCGGCGGCCCGGCCGGGCCCCGTCAGGCGGCGGGCACCGCGATGTAGCTGAGGGCGTTGTAGATGGTGCGGTCGGGGTCGGTGATGGCACGGCGGCCGTGCATGACCCGGGTGTTGTCGATGACGGCGACGTCACCGTGCTGCCAGTCGAGGTTCTCGGTCAGGGCGGCGGTGACGGCCTCGACCTCGGCGAGCAGCTCCGGGGAGAACTCGGTGCCGTCCGCGAAGGTGATCTTCGGCTTCTCGTAGTTGAAGGAGGGGCCGAGGATGCTGTTGGCGAAGGACGGGCGCGTGCCGAAGACGGTGGAGTCGGCGGCCGGGGTGGTGTACGAGTAGCGGATGCCGCCGTCGGCCTCGGGCACGATCTCGGTGCCCTTGAGCGTGCCGGTCAGGGCGAGCAGTTCGGAGATCTGGATCTCCTCTGCGGGCTTGGTGCGGCCCATCAGGTGGTGGGCCATGCCGCGCCACTGGGGCTCGGAGACGTACCGGCTGTAGACGATGTCCTGCGCGGAGAACGCCTCGCGCGCGGCCGGGGACAGGGCCTCCCAGACGCGGTAGCCGTCGCAGACGGTGGTCTGGGAGCCGGAGGAGGCGGCCTTCTCGCAGAAGAACCAGGCCAGGTGGGAGCGGAAGGGGCTGTTGCCGTTCTCGGTGTGCAGGCCCACCTCGTCGAAGCCGGCGTCGACCTTCTGCGCGACGTCGGAGTAGAAGTCGCGGGCGGGGTCGAGGGTGGTGGAGGTGGAGGTGTTCTGCACCAGCGCGGTGAACGACGTCATGTCGGTGTCGAAGCCGCGCAGCAGCAGGAAGCCCGCCTCCTTGAGCAGTTCGAGCAGCTTCGCGGAGTCGATGGCGTCCAGGGCGGTGCCCTCGGCGGGTTCCACCAGCAGGCCGCTGCCGGTGCCGTAGGTACTGGTCTTCAGGGCGGTGTTCGAGGCGGTGGTCATGCCTTCTCCTTGATACGGGTGTCACCGGCGGCCGCACCCAGGGCGCCGCCGAGCACATGGGCGCGGATGACGTCCCGACGCGGGCGGCCGGTGACGGTGAAGCAGCGGGCGTAGTCGGGGTCGTCCTCGGACATCAGGCGGATCACCGCGGCGCGCTCGATGTCGGAGAGCCGTTCCCGGCCGAACTCCTCGATCCGGCGGCGGGCGGTGTCGTGGTCGAGTCCCGCCTCGACGACGAACAGGCCGTGCACCGCCTCGAGTCCGTCGGCGACGATCGCCGCCTCGCGGACGAAGCCCAGTTCGCGGTAGCGGGCCTCGACCCACTCCGGCGAGACGTTGCGCCCGCCGGCGGTGATGACCAGGCTCTTCTTGCGGCCGGTGATGCGCAGATAGCCGTCCTCGTCGATCTCGGCGAGGTCGCCGGTGTGCAGCCAGCCGCGCTCGTCGACGACGACGCTGGAGGGGTCCTCGCGGGTGTAGCCGGCGAACAGCGAGCTGCTGCGGATGAACAGTTCGCCGTCCTCGGCCAGTTCCACCTCGACGTGGTCCAGGGGGCGGCCGACGGTGCCGAAGCGGACCTCGCCGGGGAAGTTCCAGGAGACCACCGAGGAGTTCTCGCTCAGCCCGTAGCCCTCGTGCACGGTGAGGCCGAAGTCGTGCAGGCGCTGGAGGATCTCGGCGGGCACCGGGGCGCCGCCGCAGGCGACGAAGACCGGGCCCTCGTGGCCGAAGATCCGCAGGTGCCGTTCGGTCACGTTCTCCTCGGGCCGCTGGTCGCACAGGGCGAGGAACAGCCCGGCCACGGTGGGCGGGATGACCAGGGCGGTGGGCCGGGCCCTGCGCAGCAGTTCGAGCATGCGGGGCGCGGCGTCGGCGGCGGTGCCGACCAGCGCGGTGCCGGGCGGCATGAAGGTGACCGAACCGCCCGCGAGGAAGGGCATGTAGAGCCCGGCGACCTGCTCGATGAGCAGGCTCAGCGGGACGATCGACAGATAGCGCTCGAACAGGGCGGTGCCGGTGCGGGCGCGCAGCGAGGTCAGCAGGGCGTCCAGGCCGTGCCGGCGGATCTGCACGCCCTTGGGGGCGGAGGTGGTGCCGGAGGTGTGGATGACCTTGACGATCGCGTCCTCGGCGGGCACCGGCCACTTCGGTGCGGTGGCGGGCGCGGCGGCGCGCAGGGCGGGCAGGTCGACCTCGGTCACCGGGCAGCCCTCGGGCAGCACCCCGCCCTCGCGGTCCTTGGACCAGCGTTCGAGGGCGCGCGCGCCACCGGCGTCGACGAAGCACAGGTCGGCCGTCTCGAAGAGGGAGGCGGCCTGCTCGGCGGCGAAGGCGGTGGGGACCGGGATCTCCACGGCGGAGGAGAACAGCAGGGCGAGGTCGGCGGCGACCCAGTCGGGCGAGTTCTCGGCGAGCAGCCCGACGCGGGCGGGGCGGCCGTGCTCCTGCTCCCACTCGCTCAGCCGGGCGGCGAGGACGAGGGCCGCGCCGATGAGGTCGCGGTAGCTGAAGTCGGTGGCCGGGCCGCCGTCGGCGGACAGCACGCGCACCATGACGTCGTCGCTGTCGGCCCGCGCGAGCAGTCCGGCGGCAAGGCTCACGGTCTCGGTGTCAGGCTGCACGGGTCAGCACCTTTTGCTCGGGGCGGTTGCCGACGAACCGCATGTCGACCGATTCGAAGCAGTAGCGGCCGATCGCGGCGAGCAGCAGGTTGCTCTGTGCGGCCGCCTCGGCCCAGCCGACGACCGGCCGGGTGTCGTAGTAGGACCCCCACTGGGCCGCCTCCTCGGGTGTGAGGCGGTCGCGGGAGGCGTCGACGAGCGGATGGAAGACCACGCCGAGGTGCTGCATCAGCATGGCCAGCCGGCCGGTCATGGTCATCACCGCGTACGGGCGGCCGAGGCAGGCCATGACCAGGGGCAGGGCCTTGATGATCTCGCCGCCGGCGCTGGCGCGGACGGAGGCGATGTTGCCGATCTGCAGGATCTGCTCACGTGCTACCTCAGAGCCCAGTTCGTCGGCGATGATCTGCTCGACGGGGCCGTCCAGGTAGCGCTCCAGCAGGATGCCCTCCTGCTCGGGGAAGGACAGTCCCGCGCAGGCGAGGGCGGACTCCGAGTCGTCCTCTGCGGTCTCGAAGTAGGCGAGGAACGCGTCCGGGTTGGGCCGGATGCGGGCGTCGTACTGTGCGGCGAACACGTCCTGGACGAGGTCGGCGGCGACCTGCCAGTCCGGGGTGTCGCGCATGGACAGCGTGATTCGCATGGGTGCACCCCCTCTTACGGGGTCGGGTGGGACAAGTAGTCGGATGTGAGATCTGCTGGGTGGCCGCAGTGGTCACCGGCCGAGGACGGCGGGGCGTGGTGCCGTCACCGGCCGCGCCCGTACCGCGAGTTCGGCGGCCATGAGGCCGCTGTTGATGGAGGTCTCGGCGAGGATGCCCGGGGCGGCGACGCTGTCGCCGATCAGGTACACGCCGTCGCCGCGGTCGATGGCGGGACGGTCCCGCCAGGTGTGTCCGGGGTAGTCGACGGCTCCGGTACGGCCACGGGAGACGCCCTCGCGGCGCCACAGCATGCGGTCGCGCCAGCCCGGGGTGGTCAGGTCGAACAGTCCCTCCAGCCGCTCGATGGCCTGGGCCTTGTTCTCACCGGGCCGAAGCGGCATCGCGCCCTGGAAGAGCGCCTCGCCCTCGGGGGCGAGGGAGGGGTCGTGGTCGGAGTACTGGGAGGTGAAGCCGCCCTCGTCCATGTCGAAGGAGACGTTGCCGTCCTTCTTGGAGTGGGTGACGGCCATGTCCACCAGGGCGGAGGTGCCGCTCGGCCAGTCGAGCGTGCTGTCGCCGAGCAGGCCGCGGGCGGCGGCCAGCGAGGTCGCCACGATCACCGGGCCCTTGTCGGTGGGCAGTTCGGTGATGCGGGAGTTGGTCTCGATGATCACGCCGTGCCGGCGGGCGACCCGCGCCATGCGCTCGACGACCGTGCCCCAGCCGCCGATGAAGTACCGGCTGGGCAGCGGGAACTTCGGTGTTCCCACGCGCAGCAGCCGCTCCCAGACGAACGCCGCGGACAAGGTGCCCGGGTCGCCGTGGAAGACGATCGGGCCGAGGAAGCCGAGGGCCTCGTTGACCGTCTGCTGCGGGAAGATCTTCGATGCCCAGTCCTGGAAGGACTGGTCGACGGGGACCGGCCGGTCGCGGTTGAGCAGGGTCATGCGCATGTAGCCGGGCGGCAGCGTCATCCGCAGCCGGCCCTGGTGGCGAAAGCGCATCCGGGTCCACTCGTGGAAGGACAGGCGCACATAGCGGCCGGCCACACCGCGCGAGATGAGCCACTGCCAGGCCTCGCCGTTGTCCATGATGGTGTGCGGGCCGTCGTTGGTGATGTACGGCCCCTCGGCCGAGCGTGCGCGGCCGCCGAGGTGGGAGTGCGCCTCGTGGACGGTGACCCGGGCGCCCTGCTCGGCGGCGGCGATGGCCGCTGTCAGGCCGGCCATCCCGCCGCCGATGATCGTTATGTTCACCATGGTTGCTCCTCAGTCACCTTCGCTTCCGCGGCCCGCGTCAGCGGTTGAGCGTGGCCATGGAGTTGGCGGGGTAGCGGTCCCCGACGGTGCTGCCGTACGGGGCGATCTCGTCCAGTGCCGCGAGGTCGGCCGCGGTCAGGCGGACGTCCGAGGCGGCGACGTTCTCCTCGAGGTAGGCGACGCGCTTGGTGCCCGGAATGGCGATGACCTCCTGGCCCTGGGCGAGCACCCAGGCGAGGGCTAGCTGTCCGGTGGTGACGCCCTTGTCCGCGGCCAGGGCGTCCAGGCGCTCGACCACGGTGAGGTTGGCCGCGAGGTTCTCCTCCTGGAAGCGGGGGACGATGCGGCGGAAGTCGTGGGCGGCCAGCGTGTCGAGGCTGCGGATGCGGCCGGTCAGCAGGCCACGCCCGAGCGGGCTGTAGCCGACGAAGCCGATGCCCAGCTCGCGGACCGTCTCCAGCACGCCGTTGACCTCGACGTCGCGCGTGGACAGCGAGTACTCGGTCTGTACGGCGCTGAGCGGGTGCACGGCGTGGGCCCGGCGGATGGTGGCCGCGGAGGCCTCGGAGATGCCGATGTGGCGCACCTTGCCGGCGGCCACCAGCTCGGCGAGGGCGCCGATGCTCTCCTCGATGGGCACCTCGGGGTCGACCCGGTGCAGGTAGTACAGGTCGAGCCGGTCGGTGCCCAGACGGCGCAGGGTGCCCTCGACGGTGGCCCGGATGTACTCGGGGCGGCCGTTGATCTGTCCGGTGATGGTGCCCTCGGGGGAGACCTCGTTGCCGACCTTGGAGGAGACGACGACGTCGTCGCGCCGGCCGGCGATGATCCGGCCGACGAACTCCTCGTTGGTGTGCGGGCCGTAGAAGTCGGCGGTGTCCAGCAGGGTCACGCCGAGTTCGAGTGCCCGGTGGGCGGTGCGCAGGGCCTCGGCGTCGTCGGCCGGGCCGTAGGCGAAGGTCATGCCCATGCATCCGAGGCCCTGCTCGGAGACCACGAGCCCCTGGCTGCCGAGCTTACGTTGCCGCATGAATCGGTTCCTTCCTGAGCCGTGCGGGCCTCGGAGGGCTGGCGGTTCGGGTCTTACTCCCCCGGGCACTTACCATTGATATAAATCCTAGCATTGACATAATCCGGGAAGCCAGCAGCCCGGCCCCGCAATGCCCGTACGCAGCGGCCGGCTTGACGGACGATCAGCGGGCGACGAGCTCGCTGGTGACGGAGGACCACTGGTGACCCTGCTCGGCGGCGCCGCCCTCGGCCAGTGCGGCCCACGGGTCGCTGCCGAACACCTCGGTGGCCGCCTCGCGCAGCCAGACGTCGAACCCGTCCGCGGAGTCGCGCAGCTTGCGTCCCGACAGGGCCGGGTCACGGGACTCCACCTGGAGCACCACCACGTCCTGGCCGCCCACGTTCTGCACGGCGAAGGACTCCTGGACGATGCCGACCCGCCGCCGGGAGGCCTCGTAGGCCAGCCGACGCGACCCGCCGAGCTCCGCCTGGACCTCGGCCCAGCGCTCGGTCTTGCCGGGCAGCAGCGGCACCAGGACCGAGCCGGGCCGGGCGCTCCTGCGGGCCTCGGCCCGCGCGCCGCCGCGCGCCGAGGGGGCGAGCCGGCGCATGCCGAGCACCTCCAGCATGTTGCCCTCCACGCCGATGCCCCAGCGCTCCGCGATCAGCCCGTTGTCCAGCAGACGCCACACCACGACGCCCTTGAACTCGATGTACTGACCGGTGGGCGCCATGCCGAGGAACTCGCCCTTGTGGGTGCCGCGCCAGGTGTTGTGGATGACCACGTAGTTGGCGTTGGCGCTCATGTCCTCGATGGTCACGTGCAGGTCGGGGAAGCCCTCCCGCAGACCGGCGATGGTGTACTTGACGCCGTCCAGGTCCTCGGTGGCGCCCGGCAGCGGCTGGTGGTCGATCATGTCGGGGCTGTAGATCTTGTCGACGATGGAGAAGTCGCCCTTGTTGACGAAGACGTCGAAGACCGAGCGGATCGTCTTCTTGTTGCGCTCCTCCACGCTCTCACCGGTCTGCACCGTCTGCTGTGTCGACACGTTCCGTCCTTAATGGTCGAAGTTTCACGGGATGTGACGGTCTACGGGATGCGACGGGCCGTCACTTCCCGGGGAACGGCGCTTCCCAGGTGAGGGTGAGCCCCGCGTACAGGTAGCGGCTGGCCTCGATGGCGAGCAGCAGCACTTTGTGACCGGGGCGGATACGGCCCTCGGTCCAGCCCGCGTCCAGCGCCAGCGGCACCGCGGCGGAGCCGGTGGCGCCCACGTCGGTCAGGTTCTCCACGATGTTCTTGGAGAGGGTCGCCTGGTCCTCCTCGGACAGTCCGGCGGTGCCGTACTCGCTGGCGAAGTACTCGGCGTTGCCCTCGGGCAGCACGCACGCGTCGATGTCCGCGAGGGCGAGCCCGGAGCGCTCCAGCATGTCGTGGATGCCGCGCACGAAGACCCGGGGGCCGAACGTGGCGGTGCCGGGGATGTCGAGCTTGATGTCCATCAGCCGCTTGCGGCGCTGCTGTTCGGCCAGCGGGACGTCGGTGCCGCCGCCGACGATGAGCATGCCGGGCTTACGCCTGCCGCCCATGGAGGCGGTGGCGAAGACCTGCTTGCTGCCCTCGTGGGCGGAGCCCTCCTCCCCGGCGCGCAGAACCACGGCGCCTGCGCCGTCGCCGAAGGTGTAGACGGTGAGCCGGTCGCGCATCCGCACGCGGTGCGGGTCGAGGCCCAGGAAGACGGGGGCGAGCAGCGGGGAGACCGCCTCCACGCCGATCACCAGCGCGGTCCTGTAGGTGCCGTCGGCGAGCTGGCGGCGCGCGATGTCCAGGGCCTGGACGGCGCCCACGCAGCCGGCCCGGACCTCGATCACCGCGACGCTCTCCAGGCCCAGCTGCTCCTGGACGTAGGTGCCGGCGACGGGCAGCAGATAGTCGGGGCTGGCCGTGGACACCACGATCAGATCGATCTCGTCGGCCTCGACACCGGCCCGCTCCAGGGCCTGGCGGGCGGCCGCGGTGGCCATCTGCGAGGTGCTGATGCGGTGTTCACCGGTGTCGGGGTCCACCATCCAGTGCCGGCGCTGGACCTGGATGCCCTCCAGGACGTCGTCGGGCAGCGGCCCGGTCACCCGGGCCAGGGCGTCGTTGTCGAGCGGCTCGCCCGGCAGATAGGCGCCGGTGGCGAGGATCGACACATGGCGGTCGGTGCTGGAGGACATGTCACTTCTCCGTAGCGGGACGCAGGACGAGGCTGATGTGGGTGCCGCCGAGCGAGGAGCTGTTGATGAGCACGGGCCCTTCGTCGACGCCGTGCTCCCAGCCGGTGACCGCGAGCAGGGCGGCCAGCTGGGCGCCCGCGCCGACGGGTTCGCCGACGATCCGCTTGGGGGTGTGCACGGCCGCCCGGGTGGACAGCCGGTCGGTGGCCAGCGCTTCGGGCGCGTCGGCCCGCTTCAGGCCGGCCGCGTTGGCCCAGATCCCGGTCAGTTCCCCGGCCGTGACCCCGGCGTGGTCGAGGGCCTGGCGCATGGCCCGCTCCACTCCCCCGCCCTGCGGGTCCCAGCGGCCGACGCCCTGGGCGTCGGAGGCGGTGCCGTGCCCGGCGAACTCGGCCAGGATGCGCGCCCCGCGGGCCCGCGCGGTCGACTCGCGCTCGAGGACGAGGGTGATGCCCGCCTCGGCGAGGGTGTAGTCGGTGTCGTCGAACAGCGGCAGCCTGCGGTACGCCTCCAGCACCCCCGGCGAGAGATCCTCGACGGCGGGCACCAGCACGGCCTCCGCCCGGTGCTGCAGCAGCAGGTCGTGGGCGACGGTCAGCGCGGAGGCACCGGCCGCGTGTCCGGTGGTGATGGTCGACGTCGGTCCCTTGGCGCCGACGTTCATGGCGACCTGGCCGGCGGCGGCGTTGAAGACGGTGTTCGGGAAGATCGCCGGGCTGCCGTGGTCGGGGCAGCCGGCCAGGACCGGCAGCAGGAACTCCTCGATGCTGCGCATCGGGCCGAGTCCGGTACCGAGGACCACGCCGACCCGCTCGTCGGCGGTGAGCCCGGCGTGCTCCAGCGCGCCGCGCGAGGTGGCCACGGCGAGCTGGCCGAGCCGGTCCATGCGGCGCCGCTCGCGCGGCGGGATCGCCTTCGGGTCGAAGTCGGCGCGGGCGACGTGCAGTCCGTCCTCCTCGGCACCGAGGACCCGCCCGTCGCGCCAGGCCTGCCACAGCGCCTCGGCGCCCTCGCCGGCCGGGGTGACCGCCGCGAACCCGGTGATCACGACCTTGTCATCGGCGGCATCGGCCCGCGCCGCCGCGGCGGTGCGCTCCTGGCCCGGCCGGCCGAAGGCGACGCACGCGTTGGCGCCGGCGAACGCGAAGTTGTTCGACAGCGCCGTGTCCATGACCAGCGGACGCGCGGTGGGCACCGCGTCCAGGCCGCACTTGGGGTCCACCTCGGTGAAGTTGGCGGTGGGCGGCGCGATCTGCTCGACCAGCGCCTGCACCGTGACGATGGCCTCGACCGCGCCGGCCGCCCCGAGCAGATGCCCGATCATGGACTTGGAGCTGCTCAGCGCGGTGTTCTCGGCGGCCTCCCCGAGCGCCGCGCGCACCGCGTTGCTCTCGGCCGAGTCGTTCTTCGGCGTGCCGGTGCCGTGGCCGTTGATGTAGGCCACGTCCTGCGGGTCGATGCCGGCCGCCTCCAGCGCCGCGCGGATGGCACGGGCCGCGCCCTCGCCCTTGGGATGCGGGGCGGTGGCGTGATAGCCGTCGGCGGACAGGCCGTAGCCGAGGATCTCGGCGAGGATCGGGGCGCCCGCGGCACGGGCCACCGACTCCTCCGCGAGGACCAGGATGCCCGCGCCCTCGCCGAGCGAGAGGCCGTCGCGGTCCCTGGAGTAGGGCGCGGCGGGCTTGGTCGACAGCGACTGCAGGCTGGTGAACCCGGCGAACGCCGTCTCCGTGAAGGCGTCGCTGCCGCCCACGAGCATGGCGTCGACGCGGCCCGCGCTGATGGACTCGCTGGCGTGGGCGATGGCGTGGGCGCCGGAGGCGCAGGCGGTGTTCACCGACAGCGAGGGGCCCTTGAGCCCGAAGGCGCTGCTCACCGCCTCGGCGATGGTCTGCGGCAGAACCAGCAGATTGTGCCGGCCGTCGTCCTCCGGGGAGGCGCCCTCGTCACCGCGCCGCGCCAGCTTCTCGGCGCTGCGCAGACCGCCCATGCAGGAGCCGAGGGCCACGCCCCAGCGCTCCGCGGGCACCTCGGTCAGGCCCGCCTGGTTCAGTGCCTCCTCGGCCGCCAGCAGGGCGAAGTCCACGGCGGGTTCGCGTTCGCGGCCGCCGAAGGAGGCCAGGTAGTCGTAGTCGGGACGGCGTTCGGTACGGACCTCGCCGCCTATCTCGGTGGCGTAGCCCTCCATGGGCATTCCGCGCACCGGGGTGATGGCCGCCTCGCCGGACCGTATGCCCTCCCACAGTGCCGTGGCGCCGTCGCCGTGGGCGGTCACCGCGCCCACACCGCAGACCACGACCCGCCGGGACCGAGCGCCGCGATCCGGCGAGGTGTTGCCGTGCTCGCCGTGGCTCATGTCCGCGCTCCTTTCGGATGTGTCCTCGGGTATGTCCGTCATGAGGTCCGCTCCAGGGCGATGGCCACCGCCTGGCCCTCCAGGCCACGGGCGACGGCCAGCGCATGGCCGGGCCGGGTCTCGCGCGGGGTGAGCGGGACGTAGTCCAGGTCGCACTCCTCGGCGGGGTTGTGGAGGTTCTGGGTGGCGGGTACGACACCGGAGTCGAGGGTCAGCGCGGCCACGGCGGCGTTCAGCGCCCCGGCACCGCCGACCAGGTGCCCGGTCTGCGGCTTGACGCTGCTGATCTGCGCGGCCTTGGCGGCCGTACCGAGCGCGTCGTGCAGGGCGATGGTCTCGCTGGCGTCACCCTGACGGGTGGCGCAGCCGTGCGCGGCGATGTAGCTGCCGTCGGGGAACGAGCCGCCCGCGTCGGTGAGCGCGCGGCTGATCGCCCGGGACAGGCCGCGCGCGCGGGGCTGCGGGCTGGGCGGGCGGACGCAGTCGTTGCCCGAGCCGAAGCCGGTGACCTCGGCGTAGCAATGGGCGCCGCGGGCCAGGGCGTGCTCGCGCTCCTCGAGGATGAGGAAGGCCGCGCCCTCGCCGAAGACGGAGCCACTGCGGTCGCGGTCGAACGGCCGGAAGGCCTCCTTGCCCAGGTCGCTGCGGTCGCTGAGCACGCCGATGCCGTCCATCTTGGACATCGCCCACCAGCCGGTGGCGTCGTCGTAGCCGCCGGCCACGACCACGTCGGCCTCGCCCCGGCGCACCGTGCGCATGGCCCGGCCGATCGCCATCGCGCCGGAGTCGGCGGTGCCGGCGAAGTAGGCGTTGGCGCCGCGGATGCCGTACTTCTCGGAGATGTGGAAGCCGGCCGCGGGCTGCAGGCCCTCGACGAAGAACAGCGGGGCGATCACCGAGGAGGCGGTCTGGCCCAGCTTGTGCAGGTCCGGGGTGCCGTCCGGGGAGCGCACGGACTGGAGCTGGGAGATCAGCTCGTCCATGCGAGGCATTTCCTTGTTGCTGCCGAGGAACAGACCCGTGCGGTGACCGAGGTCGCCCGCGTCCTCCAGGCCCGCGTCGCGCAGCGCCAGGATGGCCCCGGCCAGGGCCAGTTGGTCGCCGCGGCACAGCATGCGCAGGGTGCGCCGCTTCGCCCACTGGTTCGGGTCGAAGTCGCGGATCTCGGCGCCGATGCGGGTGTTCAGCGGCGTCGGGTCGTAGGACTGCAGCGGGCCGATGCCGATCCGGCCCTCGAGCAGGCTCTCCCAAGTCGGTGCGGCGCCCTGGCCGATCGCGGTCATCAGGCCGATGCCGGTCACCATCACGCGTCGCCTGTCGTGGCTCATGCTGTGCCCTCCCAGGGCTCGTCGGCGCTCACCAGCGCCAGGGAGCGAGCGGTGGCGACCACCCGGTCCCCGACCCGGGCGGTGGCCCGTACCTCGGTCGTCTGCTGGGTGCCTCCCGTCACGTCGGCGGTGATGTGCACCTGGTCCCCGGGGCCGACGAAGTGCTTGAAGCGCACGCCCCGGACGGATGCCAGACGCCAGGCCCGCTCGCCCCCGACGGCGGCCTTCGCCAGGGCCGCCATGCTCTCCAGGAGCAGCACCCCGGGAAGGATGGGGAAGCGCGGGAAGTGGTGGTCGAAGCACGGGAGGGTGTTGGGGATGTTGCGCACGGCCACGGCCCGGCGGCCCGGCTCGAGTTCCACGATCCGGTCGAAGGCGGGGGCCACGGCGTCCGTGACCGTCTGGGTCGTGCTCATGCGTCCTCCCGCGGCGCACCGATGACGATGCTGGTGTTGCTGCCGCCGAAGGCGAACGCGTTGATCAGGGCCGCGCCCACCGGCATCTTGCGCGCGGTGTGCGGCACGTAGTCGAGGTCGAGGCCGGGGGCGGTGCGCTCCAGGTTGACGGTGGGCGGCACCAGCGAGTGCCGCATGGCGCCGATCGCGGCCAGTACACCGAGGCCGAGGCTCGCCGAAGTCAGGTGCCCGGCCATGGACTTGGGCGCGCTGACCACCAGCTTCTGGGCGTCGGCGCCGAACACCTTCTTGATGGCGACCGTCTCGGACTGGTCGTTGCCGTGGGTGCTGGTGCCGTGCGCGACCACGTAGTCGATGTCACCGGTGCCGAGGCCCGCGTCGGCCAGGGCCCCCTCCATCGCCTGGATCGCGCCGGAACCGTCGGGCGGCGAGTCGGTGATGCGATAGGCGTTGAGCGTGGAGCCGTAGCCGAGGACCTCGGCGAGGATCTCCGCGCCGCGCTCGACGGCGGCCTCCCGTTCCTCCATCACGACGGCGACGGCCCCCTCGCCGATCACGAAGCCGCTGCGGTCGGCGTCGAAGGGCCGCGAGGCGTGCTCGGGGTCGTCGTTGTGCTGGTCGGTCAGTGCGCCCAGGAGGCTGAAGCCGAGCAGGTCGAGCCAGGTGGTCAGGGAGTCGTACCCACCGGCGACCATCACCTTGGCGTCGCCCTCCTGGATGGCCCGGAAGGCCTCGCCGATGGCGTGCCCGGAGCCGGAGCAGGCGGTACTGATGCCCAGCATCGGGCCGGTGCCGCCGATCATGCGGGTCATGGCGGCGAGCGGCACGTTCTGGTCGTCGGTCAGCGTCACGGCCGGCGGACGGCAGATGAACGCGTCCGGGTTGCCGGTGCTGGTGCGCAGGTGGCCGATGTCCAGCAGCACCTGCAGTTCGGGCCGGCCGACGCTGGCGCCCATGGCGACACCACGCTCGTCAGCGCCGTACACCTCCTCGGCGAGGGTGTCGAGCCCGGCCTTGCGCACCGCCTCCCAGGCGGCCGCGACGCCGAACTGGCCCACCCGCGAGAGGTGTTTACGCCCGATGTGCTTCGGGATGGCCCTGGCCGCGTCGAAGTCCTTGACCTGTGCGGCGATGCGCACCGGGAACCCTTCGGCGTCGAAGGTGGTCAGCCGGCCCACTCCGTTGCGTCCGGTGGCCAGGCCCTCCCAGGTCGTCTCGGCGTCGTTGCCGAGCGGGGTGACCGCTCCCACCGCGGTGATCACTACACGTTTCATCCCACCGGCCCTCCGCCCTGCAGCTGGTGCGCCATGCGCCTGGTGTTGTCAGGGTCGTCGAGCCGCTCGGCGTCGATGAGCGCGCACAGGATGCCGGTGGCCTCCAGGACGCTCTCGCCGTCGACCGTGACGGTGCCGTCCAGGATGGCGGCCTCGTCGGTCATCGACTCGATCGTGGCGTGCATCTGAAGCACTTCTCCGGGGGCCACGTCCCGGTGGGCGGTGGCCTCGCCGACCGCGAGCAGTGCCGCACGCAGCCGGTGGTCGGTGCTGATCATGATCAGCCAGGTCGCCGCCTGGCACAGGGCCTCCAGAGCGAGGCCGAAGGGCAGTGCCGGTCCGTCCGGGGTGGCCTGCCAGTACGTCTCGTCGACCGAGGTGACCTTGCGCGCGGTGATGGTCTCGCGCGGGGTGAGCGTCTCGATCCTGTCGATCAGATGGAATCGCATCGTCGTCCCGTCTCCCGTCCCCCGGTGCCCTACGGGCGCCCGATGCCGAGCTGGGCGGTGAAGCCGCCGTCGACGGTGAGCAGTTCGCCGGTGGTGTAGGCGGAGTCGGGTCCGGCGAGGAACACCGCGGCCGCCGCCACCTGCTCGACCGTGGCGAACCGGCGCAGCGGGATCTGCCGCTTGATGCTCTTGCCGCCGTCGCGCTGGAAGACCTCCTCGACCAGTTCGGTCGGCGTGAAGCCGGCCAGCACCGCGTTGACCCGGACCCCGAAGCGGGCGAGCTCGATCGCGGCGCAGCGGGTGAAGGAGTTCAGCGCGCCCTTGGAGGCCGAGTAGTTGGACTGGCCGATCCAGCCGCTCTCGCCCATGGCGGAGGAGATGTTGACGATGGACGCCTCGCCCTGCGCCATGAACTGGTCCATGACGGCGTGCGTGGTGTGGTACGCGCCGCCGAAGTTGACCTTCATGACGTTCCACCAGGCGTCGGGCGCCGAGTCGTAGATCAGCCCGTCGTCGCTGATGCCGGCGTTGTTGACCAGGATGTTCAGCGAGCCCAGCCCGGCGGTGGCCTCGTCGACCAGGCGCTTGGCCTCCTGGGGGTCGGAGACGTCGGCTCCGACCGCGACGGCCCGGCCGCCCGCCGCTTCGATCTCCTTGACCACCGCCAGCGCCTCCTCCTGGCGCGAGCGGTAGTTCACTGCGACGGCCGCCCCCTGTTCGGCCAGGGCCAGGGCGATGGCCCGGCCGATGCCGCGGGAGGCGCCGGTGACCAAGGCGGTACGGTCCTTCAGCTTCATCTCTCTCTTCCCGTTTCTGCTACGAGGTGGGCGGCCTGGCTGCCGGCGGGACGGGCCCGGGGCAGGGCGGGGCGGGTGCCGGGTCCTGGCGTCAAACTCCCGTCGTCCGCCCGAAGGGCGGGCCTTGCGGCGCCAGGTGCGTGCTCTCGGTGTGCCGGGCGCGGGCCCCCGTACTGGATGTACTTGGGTCTGTGTCCGGTGCGGCGAGTGGGGGTCCCCCCTGCTCGAAGAGCTTGGGGGAGCGTGCATGGCGTCGCGGGGCAGGCGGGAGTCTGACGACAGGTCCCGGGCCCCGCGGCCGGTGTCCGGGGCGCCATTGACCCGGACACCGGCCGCGGAAGACACGGGATCCGCTCAGGCGGACGCGGCGGCCTTGGCCCGCTCGGTCAGGAGGTCGGTGAGGTTCTGGACGGTGAACAGGCCCAGCACGCCCTCGGCCGTCAGCGGCTCGTCGAGCTGGCTGCGGTCGAACTGCGGCAGGACACTCTCCAGGTGCGTCAGACCGCGGTCGTTGACGACCTCGTTCTCGTCGCCGAACTCCTCGTCCGGGATGCCGCCCTGGAGCAGGTCGGCGATGTCGGAGACGGTGATCTTCACCTTGGTGGCGCGCTCCAGGCGGAAGAGGATGTCGAGCAGGTCGATGGACTCCGCGCCGAGTTCGCCCAGCAGGGTCGCCTCGGGAACGGCCTCGGACTCGTCGATGCCGAGGGCGTCGGCGACGGCCGCCTGCACCGCGGACAGGTAGTCGGTCGACGTGGGAATCAGGGTTTCGGACACCGTTGGCTGCCTTTCGGGTGGTGGAGATACGTGCCGGAGGGCTCGGTGCGCCCTTCGCACGCGGATGGTCGGGAGGTCGGAGTCGGAGCGGACAGGGAAGGGACCGGGGCCGGCGTCCGGTGCGCCGACGGCCGCGGCCGGTTACGCGGCGACCGCGGAGGCGGTGCGCAGGTCGCGCAGGAGGGTGGTGATGCGGCGCGCGTCGTTGGTGCTGCGCACCTGGGCGTCGGGCACGGTCCGCTTGGCGAAGCCGCTGAGCACCCGGCCCGGGCCGACCTCGAGGTAGCCGTCGACCCCGTAGGAGGCGGCGGCGTCCAGCACGTCCACCCAGCGCACGGGACCGGCCAGCTGACGCCGCAGCAGATCGCGGGCGTGCGCGCCGTCGCGCACCAGGGCACCGGTCACCGAGCTGAACACCGGCAGCCGGGGGGCGCCGAACTCGACCCGCTCCAGCTCCGCGGCGAACTCGTCCTCGATGACCTGCATCAGCGAGCAGTGGAAGGGCGCGGAGACCTTCAGCGCCACGGTGCGCTCGGCACCGGCCGCGTCGGCGAGCCGTACGGCCTCGTCGACCGCGGCGCTCTGGCCGGAGATGACGGTCTGGCCCGCCTCGTTGTAGTTGGCCACCTCCACCACGCCGGAACCGGCGGTGGCCGCGCAGATCTCCTCGATCTTCGCGGGCGCGAGGCCGATGATCGCGGCCATCGCCCCCGTCACCCGGCGCGAGACACCGGCCATGAGCTCACCCCGGCGGCGCACCAGACGCAGGGCGTCGTCGGCGTCGAGGACACCGGCGACGACCAGGGCCGTGTATTCGCCGAGGCTGTGCCCCGCGGCCGCGCCCGGGACGAAGCCCGTCTCCTGGTGCAGCACCTGGTACACGGCGAGGCTGGTGGCGACGATGGCGGGCTGGGCGATCTCGGTGGGCTCCAGCTCCGGCTCCGCCGCCGTGCTGCACAGTTCGGTCAGCGGCAGGCCGGTCGCCTCCTCCGCCCGCTCCAGCACGCGTCCCGCCGTGCGGGGATGCTCGCGCAGCAGGTGCTCTGCCATGCCGGCGCGTTGCGATCCCTGTCCGGGAAACATCGTGAATTGGTTGTCGCTCATCCCCGTTCCTACCTCACTGAATTGTGGCGGCGTGGGTCATCGAGCCGTCGACGAGCGGTTCTCGACTCCGTGAATCTCGCACCCCGCTCTGGCGCATTCCTTGAATGTGTCTCGAAAACGGATTCGGCCGCTTTTCCTTGACGCGGCGGGCGGGCACACCCGAGCGTGTTGCCATGCCGAGGATGAGTGCGCAGGAGAGGCGGACGGCCGTGGTCGGCGCGGCGATGATCGAATTCGCCCGCCGGGGATACGACGGCACCTCGACGCAGGACGTCGCGCGGCGTGCGGGAGTCTCGCAGCCGTATCTGTTCCGGCTGTTTCCCGGCAAGCGGGCGCTGTTCCTCGCCGCGGCGACGCGCTGCGTGGCCGAGACCGCGCGGCTGCTGGCGCGGGCGGCCGAGGGGCTGGAGGGCGAGGAGGCGCGGCACGCGATGGCCATCGCGTACACCCGGGTCATCGTGAAGGAGCCGGAACGGCTGCTGATGCAGATGCAGGTGTACACCGCGGTGGCGGGCGCGGAGGCCGCGGGCGATCACGAGTTCGGCGAGACGGTCCGGGCCGGCTGGGAGGACCTGTGGCAGGAGGTCCACCTGGCCCTGGGCGCCGACCCCGACGACACGGCCTGGTTCATGTCCCGAGGCATGCTGGTCAACACGCTGGTGGCCCTGAACTTCCCGCCGGAGCACCGGGTCTGGGAGGCACTGGATCCGTCGATCGGCGTG
Source organism: Streptomyces herbicida (assembly GCF_032656585.1). Classification (NCBI taxonomy): domain Bacteria; kingdom Bacillati; phylum Actinomycetota; class Actinomycetes; order Kitasatosporales; family Streptomycetaceae; genus Streptomyces; species Streptomyces herbicida. The sequence continues at coordinate 11,111 of NZ_JAUYWJ010000032.1, read as the reverse complement.
GAGACGGCGAGCCGGCCCCCGCGCCGATGATGGGCGCAGCCCATCAGGGGCGCGGGGCTGTACCAATATGCGGCTCCGCCGCGCGGGCGCGCCCAGCCACAGACGACCCGCACTCTCCGAACGGTCCGTACCTATTCCGCCGTCGTCGGAGCCGCAGCCCGCCGGGAGGCACCCGACTTGGCCCACCGCATCCCGTACGCGACCTGCCCCTGCTCAGCCGCCTGGAAGGCCTTCGTGTTCCAGTTCTTGCGCATGAAGGACTCACGCATCTTGATCAGCAGCGGGTTCTCCACCGCGCCCATCTTCCCGATCCGCCAGGCGATCTTCTGCAGCGGAGCGGTCCGCGCCCGCCGCTCGGCCTCGTACCGGCGCAGCGCCGCGACCGGGTCGCCCGGCTGGTCGAGGTACTCGGCGAGCACCAGGGAGTCCTCCAGCGCCTGGCAGGCGCCCTGCCCGATGTTGAAGGTGATCGGGTGCGCGGCGTCGCCGAGCAGCGTGACCCGCCCCCGGCCCCACTCGCGCTCGGGCTTGCGGCCCTCGACGTCACCGCGCAGGATCCACTCCTCCGGCGTGGCCCGCAGGATGTCGGCCACCGGTCCGCCCCACCCCTCGTGCCGGCGCAGCAGCATCGCCCGCGCCGTACCGGCCTTGTCGCGCCCGCCGGGCGCCCCGTTGGCGACGCTCATCCAGTGCACCAGGCCGGGCGCGACGTCGTAGTACGTGAACCGGGTGCCCGGTCCGAACATCGCGTTGAAGGTGCCGGGCGGGATGTCGGCGTGCTCCATCGGAGCCCGGCCGCGCCAGGCGATGTAGCCGCTGAAGCGGTTGCGGGCGGGCCCGAACAGGCAGTCGCGCACGGCACCGTGGATGCCGTCGGCGCCGATCAGCAGGTCGCCGCGCTCACTGCCGCCGTCGGCGAAGTGCACCGTCACCCCGTCCGCGTCCTGGTCGAAGGACACGACCTGGGCGCCGGTGCGCAGCGGCGAGCCCTGCAGGGCGTCGCGCAGCACACCGTGCAGCACGGACCGCTCGACGGCGATGGTGGGTGCCCCGTACCGCTCGATGAAGTCACCGACCGGCCAGGCGCCCAGCACCTCGCCGCGCCAGGTGCTGAAGTGCGCGACGTGCTGGACGGGCGCGACCTGCAGAACCTGCTCGGCCACGCCCAGGTAGTCCAGCGCGAGGACGCCGTTGCTCCAGATGTGCAGGCCCGCGCCGCCGTCGCGCAGCGAGTCGGCCCGCTCGAACACGACGGTCTCGAACCCCCTCTGCTGCAGTGCGAGGGCCGCGGCCAGGCCGCCGATCCCTCCGCCGGCGATGAGTATGCGACGGGCACGTCCTATGGCCATCTCTTGGTCTCCTCGTGGCTCTGTCCGGGCGCAGGTCCGGTGCGAAGTCCCCGACGGAACAATGTTGTTGTCAACGCTAGCATTCAGAGCGGCGACCAATATAGTCTCGAAAGAGTATCTAGCATCGACATATCCGTGTGGCTCAGGACCACATGCCAACCGGCAGACCCACAAAGGTGGTTGTGTGTGATGGAAGCGCTCCTGCAAACGCTGGCCGTGGTGGCCACCATGGCCAACGCGGTGGTCTACGGGACCGACGTCTTCTCCGCCCTGGTGCAGCGGCCCGCCATGGCCCACGTCGACGACGTGGTGCTCACCAGTGCCATGGGCCAGACCCACCGCTTCGGTGACCAGCGCATGCCGGTACCGGGCGTGTTCGGGCTGGTGGCCACGGTCGCCACGGTCGCCGTCGCCGCCGTCGACGGCAAGGCGGTGCCGGCCGTGGCCGCGGGCGTCGCGGCCGTGTCCCTGGTGGTGTGGCTGGCCATCTACAACAAGGTCAGCGCCCCGGTGAACAAGGAGCTCACCGGCGCGGCCCTGGACTGCCGGGTGGCCCCCGACGCCCGCGGGCTCCAGCAGACCTGGGACAGCGTCATCAACGCCCGCGTGGCCCTGCAGGCCCTGGCCCTGGGCGGGATGTGCGTGGCGCTCATGAGCAGCTGAGCCGGCCGAGCGGCTCGGCGAGCCAAGGAGGGAGGGGGCCACCCGGCCGGGTGGCCCCCTCCCTCCTTGCCGTGCGGTACGCCCTACTGCAGGGCGATGTTGCCGAGGACGGCCTCCGCGTCCACGTCCGTGAGGGCGTCGGTGACGGCCTCCGGCTCGCTGTTCGGCACGTTCTTGTTGTTGCTGGCCACGGCAGCGCCTCCTTCTCGGATACCCGGAATCGAGGTTCGCCAGCCGCCGCCGGGGGGTCAAGGCAACTCCCCCGCATTCCGCCGGAATTCAAGACGCATTCCAGAATTTCGGCCCCGGTCCAGGGCCGCTCCGCGCGCATTCGAGCAAGCCTGAACAGGCTATGTGGCAAACAGTTGCCAAACAGGCCGATGAAGGAGCAGGACATGCCCTCACCCCATTCCGTGGGCCGCGCGCTGCGTCGCGTGCGGCTGCGGGCCGTAGGCGCGGTCGCGGCCAGGATCATGCGGGACGCCCCGGCCCCCGCTCCGCGCGGGACCCCTCGGCTCACCCTCTTCGCGGGCCGCCCCTGAGCGGGGCCCCAGCCGCCGACCCAGCACCGCCCGGCCGCCGCCCTGCAGCGGTCCTCGTACGAATCTCGTACGTTCTTCGAGCACTTCTCCAGCGGATCCCGGCAGGCTCTCGAACTGCCCGGCTCCTGCCCGGGGGCCGGTTCCTGCCCTTTTCCCGTTTCCAGGGGGTCGATGATGAGGCCGTGGGCGAGCGCGCCTTCCGCAGCCGGTACGGCGACGGTGTCCCCCGGCGACGAGGAGGCCGCGCGGCACACCGCGACCCAGCCCGCCGAACCGGTCCAGGACCAGTCCGAAGACGACATCGGCTGGCCCAAGCAGTAGGCACGACCGGTCGAAGAAACGATTCTGCCCAACCTCGGCGAGGAGGCCGCCGCCCCGCACGCGCCGTACGGCGCCGAACAGGGCCGCGGAACCCTCAGGCCGCGGTCAGGTACTGCCGCACCAGCATCCGCGGCACCGGCTTCGCCCCGATCCTCCGGGGAAGGGTCTCGAGCGCTTCGAGCCGCCGTATCTGCTCGCCGGGCCCCAACTGGGCGTTGGCGCACTCGGCGACGGTGTCGAGGATGCCCGGCACGTCCCGGGCGGCCTCCCGCAGCACGACCCCCGCCCACACCGACGAGCCGGTGACGGGATCGGGGACGTCGGCGACGGCGCAGTCCGCGACGCGGGGGTCCTGGCGCAGCACGCGCTCGACCACTCCGGGCGCGACGACGGTGTCGCCGCAGGCGAAGGGGGAGCCGGACCGGGGCACCAGGTGCAGCTGGTCGTCCAGGTCGAGGTAGCCGACGTCGCCCGTGGCCAGCCAGCCGTCGGCACGGCCCGAGGGCACCTGCGGGCCGCGGATCTCCACCTCGCCGTCGGACCACACCGGCGCGGGCGCCCGGGTGACGGGGTCGACCACCCGGCACTCGGTCCCCGGCAACGGCACGCCCACCGCGCCGCGTTCGGGCCGTGCCCCGGGCGGCTGGACGTGGGAGAGCGCGCTGAGCCCGCCGACGCCGTAGCCCTGCAGCACGGGCACCCGCAGGGTGTCCCCCAGGCGGCGGGCGACGACCGGTTCCAGGGCCACACCGGCCGAGAGCACGGCCCTCAGGTGGCCGCCGGGCAGGACCGTACGGTGGTCGGCGAGCCGTTCGTCCTCGGCGAGCCGGGCCAGCCGGGTCGACAGCCCGTAGTAGTGGGTGGCCTGCCGGCTGCGGCTCACGGTCATGCCCGCGCACGGGTCCGGATCACTCACCAGCACCTGCTCGGCCCCGGCGTGCACGGCGGCGCCGAGCAGGGCCGGGTGGTAGGCCGGCATCTGGTTGACCACGACGCTCGCGGGGTCCAGGTGATGGGCCACGGCGATCTGCGCGGCGTTGGCGAGCAGGTTGCGGTGGCTCAGGCGCACCTCCCGCAGCCCCGCGGCGGGATGCGGCACGAGCTGCACGCAGGCCACCGCGTCGAGGTCACCGACGGGAGTGTCGAAAGGCGTACCGGGTACGGCGCTCAGGGCGTCCGCCAGCGGCGCGGCCACGCCATCGTTGTCACCGTCGGTGACGACGATGGCGTGCAGGCACGGCAGCCGCCCCGCCCGCGCCTCCGCGGAGAGCAGCTCGGCCAGGGCGCCGGGTACGAAGGCGACTTCGGCCCCGGACGCCGTGCACAGCTCTCGGGCGGCCGCGGGTCCCGCCGCCGGGTCGAGCAGTGCCAGCAGCCGCCCGCTGCGCACCGCGCCGAAGTACAGCGCGGGAAAGGCGGCGTCCAGGGCGCAGGCCACCACGACGGCGGAGTCCGCCCGCCGCAGGGCGCCGTTGATCCAGTGCGCGACGCGGTCGGCCTCCCGGTCGAGCGCCTCGAAGGTCGTGCTGCCCCCCTCTGCGGTGACGGCCGGCCGGTCGCCCGCGCGGGCGGCGGCCCGCCGCAGCAGTCCGTCCAGGGGGCTGTCCAGCTGTCTCAGGATGCGCACGGCGAACTTCCCTCTCCGGTACCGGGGCTCACGCCGCGAACAGATCGAACGTGGAGGTGTGCCGGGGGCCCGCCAGGACGTCCAGCTGCGGGTCGACGGCCAGCATGGCCTGGTGCAACCGCTGCAGCTGGGGCGAGGGCTCGACCCCGAGCTCGTCGATCAGCCGCATCCGCAGCCTGCGGTAGACCTCCAGTGCCGACGCCTGCCGCCCCGACCGGTACAGCGCCACCATGACCTGGGAGTGCAGGCCCTCGTGCTGGGGGTGGCGGGCGGTCAGTTCGGTGAGCTCGGCGATCAGTTCGGCGTGCCGCCCGAGCCTGAGCTCGGCGTCGATGCGCCGCTCCACGGTCACCAGCCGGCTCTCCTGCAGCCGCCGTACCTCGATGTCGAGGATCGGACCGACCCGCACATCCACGAGCGCCGGGCCCCGCCACAGGTCCAGCGCGGCCCCGAAGCGGGCGGCGGAGACCTCGCTGTCGCCCACGTCGAAGGCCGACTGTCCCTCGCGGATCAGGCGCTCGTAGTCGTGCACGTCCACCGATTCCTCGGGGATCTGCAGCAGATAGCCACCGTGCCGGGTGGCGAGTACTTCCTTGGCGCGGCCGGGCGCGCCGGGCCCCATCGCGGTGCCCAGGCGCCTGCGCAGCTGGAGGATGTAGGTCTGCAGCGTGGTCAGCGCGCTCTGCGGCGGCCGGGTCGACCAGATCTCCTCCATGAGCGTGGGGACGGGCATCACACGGCCCGGATAGAGGGCAAGCAGTGCCAGAATCTGCCGCGGCTTGCTCGCGGACGGAACGATGGATCCCCCGTCGACCTCGGCACTCAACGGACCCAGAACCTGAATCCTCACGGTCTCCTCCGTACCTCGTCGAGTTCCTTGTCTCTTTCCTTCCAGTGGCCAGAATTGTGCCTCCACTTCAAGGCAAGCTAGCCGCATTCCCCTTCTTCCAGCCAATTCCTCTAGCGGTTCTCGAGCGAAGTCCCATGGACGGTATTGCGCTTTCGATCAGGCCCTTTCAAGAGCATCTGTGCGAGTGTCACATACATGCTCGTCAGACCGGCCAGGACGTGCGGAATTCAACATTCCGTCGAGCACCGGCAAGGTCTTTCAGAATTTCGATCAACACACCGGGTCAATACCTTGAGAATTTCCGCACAAGCCCGTAGCGGCAGACATCGAAATAGTGATGAAGTGCGCGCGGAAGACGGGCGCCAAAGAACGTCGCGCCCTTTCGTGGTGTCCTTGCGGAAACCGGCCCGTTACGCGGCAGCGGCGTAGGTGTCTCCTCCCACGGGCTCGGGCAGCAGGAACCTCAGCGGCGCCGACCGGCTCCAGGGGAAGCCGTGGTTGAGGTGGACGACCGCCTCTTCGTTCCCGTCCGCGGGCACGGCCACGGCGACCAGCACACCGGGCACCGGCTCCAGTTCGAGGAACCGCCAGGGGCGGCCGGTGTCGTCGGCGGGCGGCGTGAAGCCGCGTACGCCGCCCTCGTGGTCCAGGGTGAAGACGAAGCTGTCGAACGGGATGCCGAGGCCCAGCCCGCGCGCCTTGGAGTACGCCTCCTTCAGCACCCACACCCGCAGCGCGCGCCGGTCCCGCTCGGGCCCGGGTTCGGCCTCCCTCACCCAGTCGCGCTCCTGCGCCGAGACGGCGTTCACGATGGTGGCGATGGCGTTCTCGTCCCGTTCCGCGATCCGCTCGACGTCCACGCCGATGCGGGCCCGGCGCACGATGCCCAGCAGGTTGTAGCCGCCCGCGTGGGAGAGGTTGAAGTCGAGCACCCGCCCCCCGCGCGAGGCCAGGTCGGAGGTGGGCCGCAGGAAGGGCCGCCCCCGTGCCGAGCGCCAGATGACCAGTTCCGCCTCGGCCAGACCCGCCTCCAGCGCCAGGGCGCGCCGTACGAGGGTGTGGGCGATCAGGTACTGGAGACGGTCGCGTTCGAAGAGGAACTTCCCCGCGGTGCGCTGCTCCTGGGCGTCCAGCCAGTGCTCGGCGAGCAGCCGGGCGATCTCGGGGCTGAGCCCGTCGTTGGGACACAGCCACAGGGTGACCTGGGCCGAGTCCGTCCCCTGCTCGGCGGCCGTCACGTCTGCGCTCCTCGGGGCAGTACCGCGCTCGGGGGCAGTTCCGTCACCGGTCCTGCGAGGTGGGCGCGGCCCGCGCCCAGCACGTCGACGCCGGCCAGCCACAGCCGGATCAGCTGCTCGAAGCGCCGGCCCTGCCACAGGGCGTCGACATAGGCGCGGGTCTCGGGAAGACCGGCGAGCAGCAGCGGTTCGGTGGGCGGGTCCCGCAGATCCGCGCTGTGCACCGGCGGTCCGTCCGGCGGGTCCTGGGGGCCGTTCCGTGCGGCGAACGCGGCGAGCGCGGTGGCGAGTTGGGCGGTGTCGTACACCACCAGCGCCAGGCGGCAGTCCAGCGCGGCCCGTCCCAGCCGGAGTTCGCGGGCCACGGCGGCCAGGGCGGGCGCACCGGGGCCGGTGACGCGTTCGCGGTCGGTGAGCCAGGCGGCGAGCCGTTCGGCGGTGGCGGCCAGATGCCCGGGGGTGGCCGCCGACAGCAGCACCAGGTGCGGCCCGCCGTCGTCGTCCCCCGGTACCCGTGCCACGGGCGAGGGGTCCGGCTCGCGCAGTACCACCACGGCGTGCTGGGCGTCCGGCGCGTATACGCCGACCAGGACCGTGCGCGGCACGGTGCCCCCGTCGAGAGCGCGCCCGGCCTCCCAGACGGCGGGCCGCGGCCGGCCCGGCCCCGGAAGCAGGGTGGCGTGGCGCAGTTGGAGGACGGCGCGGGTCAGCGCGGTCGCCGCCGCCTGTCCCGCTCCCGCGGCCCCGGAGCCGTATCCGTCCTCTTCGACCTGCACCTGCGCGGCCGGTGTTCCGGCGGCGTGCAGGGCCCGGTGCCGCAGCCGGTCGCGCAGCGCGGGGTGCGCGCCGCGTCCCGGATGCCCCACTGCGCTGGCCGGTACGACGGCGTGCACGACGTCACCGGCGGCGCGTGCGGCGGCGAGCGGTTTCAGCAGGACGGCGGTCGTGCCACCGGCGCCCGGCTCGGTGGCCGCGACGAGGGCCGCCGCGCACTCACCGGCGCGCAGCGCGCCGAGGGCCAGGTGCAGGGCGGTGAGAAACGTGGAGGGCCCGGTGTCGACGTCCTGGCTGGGGCCGCGCAGATCCAGGACGCGCGAGAGACGGGCGGCGCCGGCGGCCGCGAACACCCCGACATTGCGGCGCTCGCCGTCCGGGCCGGTCAGCGCGTCGAGGCGGGCACCGGCGTACCCGGCGCCCTCCAGGACCTGCCGGGCGCCGGACAGCAGCTGCCGCTCGCGGGAGTCCATGCGCGCCGCTTCGCCGGGGTCCGCCCCGACCGGGTCGGGGTCGACGGCGTCCATGGCGCCCGGGGCGCTGTCCCGCACGGCCGCACCACGGGCGCGCAGTTCCGCCTCCCAGAAGGCGTCCGGACCGTCGGCTCCCGGCCAGCGCCCCTGCAGACCCACGACGGCGCACCATCCCGCGCTCGGCGAGTCGGCGGGAGGGTCGGCGGACCCGAGGGGCTCGGGCCGGACGGTCGGCGCGGCCGTCGCCACCGACGGCACCGCCGCCGACGGCACGGGCAGCACACGCGGTACGGCGGGTGTGTCCCGTGCGCCCGCCAGCAGCGCCAGCGCATGCCGGCGTTCCAGGGTGCCGTCCTTGAACCGTGTGAGTATCTCCCGGTTGTCCATGGGCACGGAGCGCTCCGCGCCTCAGGCCGGCCGGGTGCCGAGCAGGGCGGCCGCCTCGTCGACGCTGAGCAGATCGTCGCGGACCGCGTCGAGCAACGCCTCCAGGTCGACTTGCGCGCCCGCAGCGTCCTCAGCGCCTGATGCACCCGATGCGCCCGAAGCCGCCGACACTGCCACCGTGGGCGACACCGTCGGCTTCGAGGCCCCCGTCGGCACCGCGGCCCCGGGCGCCGATACACCCCCGCTCGCACGGGAGTTGGCCGCGACATACGCAGCGACCGAGGCCAGGTCGGGGTGGTCGTAGAGCAGCGCGGTGGGTTCGCGCAGCCCCCAGATCCGGTTGACGCCCTCCACGAACTGCGCGGAGAGGATGGAGTCCAGGCCCAGCAGGGCGAAGGGGGCGTCGGCCTCGATGTCGTCCGGTGCGCAGCCGAGGATCTGCGCGAGCAGGCCGCGCATGTGCTCAAGGACGTCGCCGTCGTGGTCCCCGGCCGGGACCGGTGCGGACACGGGCACGGCCGGGTCGGATGCGGCACCGCCGAGTTCGGCGGCAAGCCGGTCGGCCAGGGCCTTCGGCGTCGGGTACTGGTAGAGGGCGTCCGGCGGCACCGAGGTGCCGAAGCGGGCGTTGAGCGTGCCCATGAACCCCACGCTCAGCAGGGAGTCCAGACCCAGCACCGCGAAGCTCTCCTCGGCGTCGACGGCCTGGGCCTCGACAGCAAGGAAACCCGCCAGCAGCGCGGTGAGTTCGGCCAGCACGTCGGCGGCCGGCATCTGCGGAGCGGGGTGCCCCGGCGGGGGCGAGGCAGCGGTCATGGTGGCGTCTCCAAGGTCGGTTCCCGGGTGGCCGTCTGCGCATTGTGCAGGCGGGTCCACCGCGACCGCATCGCCGTCCGGGGTGATCCACGGGCCGCCGACTCGCTCCTGCGAGGGAGGTGGATCAGCCAGCCGCCAGGGCCGCCTCTCCCGGTACCTCGGCGGCCGAGGCCTGGACGGAGTGGAGCAGCCGCTGCAGCCGGGGCGACGGCTCGAGGCCCAGCTCCCGTACGAGCGTGGTGCGCAGCTGCCGGTAGACGTGCAGGGACTCGCTGCGCCGGCCCGAGCGGGCGAGGGCCACCATGAACTGCGCGTGCAGGTTCTCGTGGGTGCGGTAACGGCTGGTCAGGACGGTGAGCTCGGCGAGCAGTTCGCGGTGCCGGCCGAGGTGCAGGTCGGCCTCGATGCGCTGGTCGAGCGCGCACAGCCGGCTCTCCTCCAGCCGCTTGGCCTCGCGTGCCAGCAGCGTGCCCTGCTGGACGTCGGCGAACGCCGGTCCGGTCCACAGGTTCAGCGCCTCGGTCAGCCGGGCGGACGCGTCGGCGTAGGAGGCCGCGTCCATGGCCCGGTAGCCCTCGCCCGCGAGGCTCTCGAACCGGCGCACGTCGCTGCTGCCGCCGCCGGCGGCGAGCAGATAGGCACCGGGCAGGGTCACGAGGACGTCCTTGGCGCCGCGGGGCCGGTCCCGCTCCCCCGGTTCGCCGGCGGCGAGCGCGAGCGCCCGGGCGATGTGGTCGCGCAGGTGCAGGACATAGGTCTGCAGGGTGGTGCGGGCGCTGCGCGGCGGCCGCCCCTCCCACAGCTCCTCGACCAGGTCCGTGACGGGCACGGCGTGGTCGGCGTTGAGTGCGAGCAGGGCCAGCATCTGACGCTGTTTCGGCGCGGTGGGAGTGACCGGCACTCCGCCCTCCCGCACCGCCAGGGCCCCCAGTACGTCGATGTCCAACGCCGTCTCCCTACGACAAGTACAGCCAAGAACAGCACGAGCGGTCGGCCAATATCATACCGGTCGCGCTGCTTTAGACCAGCGTCGGCCCGGGAAATTGGCTTGGAGCCGTCCCGTGAACCCCCTGCGGAGGCTCAACTCTCCCACATACCTGCCGCAAAAAAGAACCGTCCGGTTCCCTTCTTGGGGAGAACCGGACGGTGCGGTCTTTGCGGGGTGGGTACTGCGGGCCGGCTACTGCGGGGGGTTGCCGTGCTTGCGGGAGGGCAGGTCGGCGTGCTTGGCGTGCAGCATCGCCAGTGACCTGATCAGCACCTGCCGGGTCTCGGCGGGGTCGATCACGTCGTCGACCAGGCCGCGCTCCGCCGCGTAGTACGGATGCATGAGCTCGGCCTTGTACTCCTCCACCATCTGACGCCGCATCGCCTCGGGGTCCTCGGCCGCGGCGATCTGCCGCCGGAAGATGACGTTCGCGGCACCCTCGGCGCCCATGACGGCGATCTCGTTGGTCGGCCAGGCGTAGGTCACGTCCGCACCGATCGCCTGCGAGTCCATGACGATGTACGCGCCGCCGTACGCCTTGCGCAGGATCAGCGAGATCCGCGGCACACTCGCGTTGCAGTAGGCGTACAGCAGCTTCGCCCCGCGTCGGATGATGCCGTCGTGCTCCTGGTTGACACCGGGTAGGAAGCCGGGCACGTCCACCAGGGTCATGATCGGGATGTTGAAGGCGTCGCACATCGTCACGAACCGGGCCGCCTTCTCCGACGACTCGATGTCCAGCACGCCGGCCAGGCTCTGCGGCTGGTTGGCGACGATGCCGACGACCTGGCCGTCGAGCCGGGCCAGCGCGCAGATGATGTTGCGCGCCCAGCGCTCGTGCACCTCGAGGTACTCGCCGTCGTCGACGATCTCCTCGATCACCTTGGCCATGTCGTAGGGCCGGTTGCCGTCGACCGGCACCAGGTCGAGCAGCGCCTCGCAGCGCCGGTCGGCCGGGTCGGCGGTCGCGGCGTGCGGCGGGTTCTCCCGGTTGTTCTGCGGGAGGAGCGAGAGGAGGTAGCGCACCTCGTGGATGCAGGTCTCCTCGTCGTCGTAGGCGAAGTGGCAGACACCGGAGGTCTC
>NZ_JAUYWJ010000031.1:0-97426 GCF_032656585.1 Streptomyces herbicida | reverse complement strand
GGCCCGCGACATCAACCACGTCGCGGCACACTGGAAGAAGGCGCTGAACCAGTTCTCACTCTTCTTCGAGGACCGGCTCAACACCAACTGAAGCCCAAGGACTTACACAAAGACACTGACACGTCCCAGCTGATGCCGAGGGACGATGGCCAGGCGAGTGTCAGACAGCGGACTCGTCGCCATCGGCGCAGTTGCCGATTGCCAGGGCGTTCACCCAGTGCTGTGCCGCCGCGAGGTCGGGTGCAGTCCCTGCGGGAACGAAGCGGAAGCCGTCCCATTCCTCCAGCACCCTTGGCTCATCGGGGCAAAGGTGCCCGCCACCGGTGTGCAGGGGACGGTGCCGGCGGTACTGATCGAGCGGCGGACGACGGCGCCTGTGGTAGGCCGCGAGCGGGTCACTGGAGTCGACGCGTGGGACCGCGCGGGAAGGCCGGTTCGGCGGACCGGGTCGGGAATGCTTACCCATGAGGTCGATGGTCTCAGGCGGCGATCGTGCTCGGGCGGGCCGCCGCGAGGTCCCTCGCGCGCGTGCGAACCTCGTCCACCGCGGCGCTGCGGTACGGCCGTGTGGAACCCAGCAGGGTGTTGAGCCGGGAGGCGACGAGGGTGGAGTCGATCCGCGCGGCCTCGTCGAGGGCGTGCTGGGCGGCTGCGGCGGCCTGCTCTGGCTCGCCCTCGTCGAACAGCGCGGCGGACAGCCCGATCCGGTCCATGACCTTCACCCGGTCGAAGCCGGGCCTGCGCCGGGCGAGCGCGTCGGTGAAGTGGCTGCTGGCGCGGTGGGGGCGGCCGAGGCTTCTCAGGTCACGGGCGGAGACTGCGCGGGCGCCTGCGTGTTCTGCGGCGTCGAAGTACGTTACCCACTCCGGCATGTGGCCGAGATCGTCATGCAGCAGCTCGTCGGCTGCGTCGAGGTGCTGTGCGGCCTTGTGCTCGTCGCCGAGGGCTGCGTGGACCCGGCCGGTTTGGGAAGCGACCAGCGCCTTCGTGGCGGGCAGTGTTGCCTTCGCTGCGGCGACGCCGAGCAGTCCGAGGGCGTCGCTGGGGTGGCCGAGGTAGATCATCTGGTGGGACATGCGGGTGACGATCTCCACGCCGCGGTCCGGCTGCCCGGCCTCGGAGGCGGCATAGATGCCGTACGACCAATAGCGCTGGGCGGTGGCGTAGCGGCCGCTGTCGTGACTGACCCACCCCGCCAGCGCCGCGAGGTCGGCGGTGGCCGCGAAGACCCGAGTCTTAAGGGAGGGCGGCACGCCGTCCTGGATGCGGCGGGCGACGTCGGCGAGCTGGGCAACGATGGCGGATCGGTACAGGCCGCCGCCTTTGGCCGCGTCTGCGGTCGTGAAGAAGGCGGTGACCTCTTCAAGCGCGGTGGCGGTGTCGGCGTCGAATCCCTTGGTGTCGCGGTTGAGCCGGCGGGCGGTGGCGCCCAGCATCCGCTCGGCGGCGAGGATCAGCGGGGCGCCGAGGGCGAGTTTCAGGGTGTCGCGGCGGTCGAGGAAGAGGTCCATCTGCGTCCATCCGGCCAGGGTCTGAGCGGCTGCCTCGGTCAGCAGGGGAAGCTGGATGCCATCCATTGTGGGCCCTTGAGCCGTCAGCCCGAGATCACCCGGGGTGAGCGGCTGACCGGTCGCCTCGCAGAGCACCTCGGCGAGCAGGGCCGGGACGGGCGGGCGAGGACGCTCGCCGTCGATCCAGCGGCGGATGCGGGTGGCGTCCGGGGCAATCTGCCGGTGACCGTGGCGCAGCGCTGCCGCGGCAATCCGGCGGGCGATCTCGCCATGTGACAGGCCGGTGGCCGCGATCCACAGCGCGAGGTGCGGGTTGCTGGTTTTGCCGGTCATCGCTGTCTCGCCCTCCCTGACATGCTGTCACGGAGCGTGGCATCTTCGCCACGGTTCGCGGCACCTACGGTACTGGCCGATGCAGGTGCAGAAGGTCGATTCTGCTCATGCGGGTGGCCGCACGGCTACCTGCCTCCGGCAAAAGGGGAAGGACAAACCCATGGCAACGCTTGCACCCTCTGCTCCCTGGGCGATGCGACTGGTCACCGACCGGCTGCCGGTCGGTGAGCCGTCGTATGCCGCGGTCGCGCTCGATGCGGTGACGCAGACCGCCCGCTACACCGACAGCGCCGGCCGCTTAGTTGAAATGGGCAAGCACGGCACCAGCAAGACCAGTGGCACCGCGTCCATGTCCGGCGGTGGCGACGGGCAGAACCCGCAGCCGCAGACCCAGGACGACAACACCACCGACTACGAGTCGGACTGAACCGATGGCCTCCACCGTCCTGGTCGTCACCGCGCTGGAAGACGTCACCGCAGACCGGGTCATCACCGCACTGAACGAGCGTGAGGTGCCCGTCGCCCGGGTCGACCCGGCCGACATCGGCCCCGGCCTGGCCTTCGACGCCCGCATCGGCACGGGCGGGCCGTCCTGGGCCGGGCGGCTGGTCACCGGCAGCCGGGAGGTGGAGCTGGGGGAGGTGGCGGCGGTGTACTACCGCCGCCCCAGCCCCTACGCCGCCCGCTACCGGCATCTGCCCGCCCAGCAGGGCGACTTCTGTGCCGCCGAGGCCCGCCACGGGCTCGGCGGCATCCTGAACCACCTGCACGGTGCGACGTACGTCAACCACCCCGGCGCTGTCACTGCCGCGGACTTCAAGCCCGCGCAGCTCCAGCTCGCCGCCCAGCTCGGCCTGCCCATCCCGCCGACACTGGTCACCAACGACGTCGAGCACGCACGGAAGTTCGCCGCCGAGCACGGCCCGGTCATCTACAAGACCTTCCGCGGCCTGCCCCGCACCCAGGACGGGCACACGGGAGCGATCTGGACCCAGCGCGTCGATCCCGACACCTTCGACGACACGCTCGCCGTGACCGCCCACCTGTTCCAGGCGGAGATTCCCAAGACCGGCGACGTGCGGGTCACGGTGGTCGGCCGCCGCGTGTTCGCCCAGCAGATCGCCGCCCCGGACGGCGCGCTGGACTGGCGCCGCGGTGACTGGAACGCCCTCATCCACGCCCCCATCAACGTCCCGGCGCCCGTCGAGGCGGCCCTGCACGGGTACCTGGGCGCCTTCGGCCTGGTGTTCGGCTGCTTCGACTTCGCCCTCACCGGCGACGGCGATCGCGCCGAGGAATGGGTGTTCATCGAGTGCAACCCCAACGGCCAGTGGGGCTGGCTGCCCGACGCCGACGACATCACGACGGCCTTCGCTGACACCCTGAGCACCTGCACGAAAGGAGACGGGACGCGATGACGATGCCCGCCGACCTGGACGCCGACTCCGCCCGGCTGCGCGAGGCGATGACCATGGCCCTCGCCGACGACGGTGCCCTGGCCGATCCCGCCTGGCGCGCAGCCGTCGCCACGGTGCCCCGGCACCGGTTCGTGCCCGGCTTCTATCTCGCCGCCGACCAGCGCGACGGGCAGGGGCTGACCGTGTGGGAGCCGGTCACCGCCGAACTCGACTACGGCCGGTGGCTGGCCGCCGCGTACTCCGACACCACACTCATCACCCAGTTCGACAACGACGAACCCGACTGGAAAGCACCATCCGCCCGGCACGGCGGAGCCCCGACCTCCTCATCCACACTGCCGTCCCTGGTCGTGCAGATGTGGACCGCCGCCGACGTACACGAGGGCCACACCGTGCTGGAGATCGGAACCGGCACCGGCTACTCGACCGCCCTGGCCTGCGAACGACTCGGCTCGGCCAACCTGACGTCGATCGAGGTCGACCCCCACCGGCTTGAGCAGGCGGCGAGCGCACTCTACGCGTGCGGGTACACCCCGACACTGGCAGTGGCCGACGGGCTGTACGGCTACTGGCCCGAAGCCAAGTTCGACCGGATCGTGGCCGCCTGCTCCTTCCGCGCCGTCCCCCCGGCCCTGCTCGCGCAAGCACGGCCCGGCGGGAAGATCCTGCTCACCCTCTCGGGCTGGCTCTACGGGTACGCCCGCGTCCTGCTCACCGTCGCCGACGACGGCACCGCACAGGGCCAACTGCTCCCAGGCACCATCTCGTTCATGTCCGCACGCACCCACACAGCGCCGGCATTCGGCAACCCCGCCCACTGGACCGCAGACCTGCCCCAGACCGGCCGACCCGCCCGACACAGCCCCGAACGGATCACCGCCGCCACCGAGGAGGCCTTCCACCTCCGCTTCCTCGCCCAGTGCGCGGCACCCAACGCACAAATGATCACTGTCGGCAAGACACTGCACCTGGCCGACGTGACAACCGGCTCCGCCGCCACCCTCACCCCGGCCGACGGCCAGTGGCAAGTCCGCGAGAGCGGCCCGGTGCCGCTGTGGCAGCGGATTGAACACGTCCTCAGCGCCTACGACGCAGCCGGGACCCCAGGAGCAGAGACCTTTACCCTGCACGTCCACGAAGGAGGCCAGCACCTCCGGCACGCACACATGCCCAGCCTGCCGCTGCCAAGGCCCTGATCACACCAGCAGAACCCGCACAGAATCCGGAGGCTGGGCGAGAGCGTTACAGCTGCCTCGCCCAGCCCTGCCGTGTCGGCTCTGACCCGTCCCTAGCACCCGCACCGGAGATTCGAAACTGCTCAGCACGATCACAGGTCCGTCCAGAGTGGGGTTCAGGTCGGTGGATGCTGGCTTTGCGGGGTGGGAAGCCTCATCGTTGATGGCGACGTGATCGCCGTCGAGGGTGAGGTCGTGGATGGCAGAGCCCGTCAGGGCACGGCGGTTGACTGATCAGGAAGGTCAGCCGCTGTTGGCCGTTGATGACCTGCGCGACCGAATCGAACTGCTGCTTGACCAGGACGATCGACCCCAGGAAGTACGGCTCGTCCGACCCACCGTCCATAGCCTCGCTGAGGTCGCCCAGCAACTGCTGCGCCTGGTCGGCCTCCCAGGCCGACGGACGCGGGTACTGCGGGATACGAAAGTCGTAATCGCTACAGAACACCTGGCCAAGGGCTGACGCGTACCTGCCGAACGAGGTCAACGACCGTTTCGCCGTACCCCTGGACGAGTTACGCCAGTGCCCGGCTGGGATGAACCTCGGCGCCGCGACGGCCGCCGTCAACGTCAAGACGCAGCTTCCCTCCAGCGTGACGCTGGCTGGCGGCGCCTGGCTCGCTGGCCAGCCGCTCGCGGCCGCGCCTGTCCGCAACGTCCGCGCGGATCCTGCGGGCGGCACCCGCACCACGGCGACGGCCGTGCCGGTGGGCGAGGCGGCGCTGGCCGAGGAAGTCTTCGCCGACCCGGAGTTGTCCGAAGAACGACGAACGGCTCGTCGTTCTCGCGAGCGCACTCCAGGTCCTCACCTTGCCGGACGGCCACCAGGTGATCAACCCAATCCGACGCTGCCACGCCCCGCACCTGGGCGCAAGCCTGGTCCTTGCCCTGCGGCTCAACCGGACCCACCCGGTGTACCGGCTTGCCGAGGACGTCCAGGCCCGAAGGCCTGCTGGCCGTCCTGGACGCCGACGAGCAGGACCCTGGGTGCTGCCCCCCGAGCAACTGGGCGTCCTCGCCCGGGCCATGGATGTCCGCACCGCACCCTGCTCTCCGCGTCCCGGCAGCACGGTGAAGAGCATGCCTGATCCTCACCCAAGAGCTTCCCGACGGTGCCGCACCCAGGCCGTCAGACCAGCCCTGGCAAGAAGCCCGAGGCCGCCTATCGGGCTCGGCAGTTCTGACGCCCTCACGACGGGGGTGGGGCGCACTGTACGGCGGGCGGGGTCGGTCACTCGGCGGGCTGAGGGCCCCTCTTGCGCGCCATGTGGGCGGCCGCCTCAGCCGTCACCAGCTCCACCTTGCGCCGGAACGTTCCCTTCACGACGAAGAACCCCGAGAACTTCCCGTACGGGCCGATCTCCCGGCACTCATACAGGCCGGCCCCCGGCAGCGGCCACCCATAGGGCTCGCTGCGGCTCCGGTCGAGGAAGGTGCGGGCGTACCCGTACTGCTCGTTCGTGCCGCGGATCCTGGCCACCCAGCCGCCTATGGCATCGCAGACGAGCCGCTGCGGCCTGATGGACACCCCGGGGAACACGACGGCGGGATCAGCAGTCGCGATGTCAACCGGCATGTCCAGCGCTGCTGTTGAGGCGGCCTTCTGCTCGGCCGTGGCGTGCAGTACGCAGACCCCCGGATGCGGACCGGTGCCGTACCAGACCATCAGCGGCTTACGGCAGCGGGGCCCTCTGGTCGTAGTCGTCGTGCACTGGCTCACGTTGCCCCCGCCGGTCAAGTTTGAGCCGGGCCTATCCGAGGCCCCGGCGGTCCCGGACACCCTCATGGCGGGACAGAGCCAACGTAGTCTGTCCGCCCTGCGCAGCGGAGGGTCTTGTTGCCGGACCGTGACGACGGGGACGACGCCATGTCCCGCAGTCCCGCTGCCCCGAGTGGCAGAGTGTCGTGCCGTGGATTCGACGATATGAGCCGCTCTGATCGGCGCCGCCGCTTCAATCGTGCTCTTCGTAGGAGGCGCGGCCGCCAGCACCTTCAAGGACAGGGCAGCCGACCGGACCGCAGCGTCCAACGCGGCACGTGCCGCGGTACAGGAACTGATGGCGGCCTCCCTCGACGTGAAAGCGGCCCTCGCCATCTGGGAAACGCGATGGCGGGACAAGCGGAACATCGCGAGCGCGCTGGCCCAGTCCGCGACTCAGATACTCGCCGGCTACGCCGAGAACCGCGTGTACCGCGGCGCGGCCGAAGGCCTGAGCTCCGCGATGGCCTGGCGGCGCGCGGCCGACGCAGCCGAGGAAGCCATCGTCACCGGGCCCCTGTCCCGCATGGCGGCTGCAGCAGCCCGGATCGCGATGCTGGACGATCCGGCACTGCGCGAGGCGTCCACGGCCGTCACGGACGCGCTGGGGAGGCTCGTCGAAGCCTACAGCGAGAGGGCCCGATCCGCGGCGCGCCAGCAGGCGGACAGCGCCGTTGACGAGGCCGTCGCCAGGCTCGGCGAAGCCGCACGCGCCCACGACGGCCGTCCGGCTCGCCGCATGCTCCCTCCCACGCCGCAGCTAGGGTCCTGCCATGCAAGCAGGAGACTGGGCAACGTGGGTGGGCTCCGCGGCGGCGACAGTGGCGGCTATGGCCTCGGTAGAGGTGTGATGGCAGAGCCGTACGGGAGTCAGCTGGCGCCTGGAGGAGGCCCGTGGCGGCGGCCGAGACCGGGCGGTGAATGCCAGAACTCGTACGGCCCCTGGCGTGGTGGTACGCGCAGGCTCCGCACCAACCACCAGTCGGCGGGACCGCGTAGACGGCCTTGAAGCTGACCTTGCCGGTCTTGCGGTCCATTCGGCGGCGCTTGAACTGGGATGGCCTGACGGGCGCCGGGGAAGCGCAGGTTGTCCACCGTGCATACCTTGATGCGGCGGATCTCGCCGCGGCCGTGGCCGGTGTCGCGTGTGCGGCCCTGCAGGCGCCGCACCGTCGCCTCCGCCGGCAGGCACCGCTTCGGGGGCAGCGGATCGGGCCGTATGCCACGGCGCTCCAGGACGGACGGCGGGGCGTCGGTGATCCACTCCCCCGCCGCCAGCAGCCGCACGGCTTCGCGGAACCGGCCATCACCGTTCCTGAACACTTCCGCAAAGGCCACCCCGAGCTCCTTGCCAGGTTCCGCAGTGATTACATGCCCAGGCAGGCTCTTCTTCTCCCCTCTTCCCGTTCCAAGGCGCGCCGCCCGACATCAGGCCGAATAATTTTGACGCCGCCGTGACGGAAGGAAGCGTCTTGGACGCCGTTGCCCGCGCCGAAGCGCGCGCTGAGACCAGCCGTGCTGTTCGCCAGTCGCCGCGCCACCAGAGGTCTGGGGCGGCGCGACGGTCTGTGTCCCGCCTCAGCTGCCGGCCTGGGATTCCTTGCCCCCGGTTCCCGGACCCGGTGACGGGCCCGGTGATGTCTCCTTCCGCCCCCGCTGCCCGACTGCGGCCACGGCGCGCGGCGCACATACACCGGGTCAACAGCCTGAAGGCGAGCCGCTGGCAGTCGTGCGCGGTTCTGGCCATACTCATGGTGCGGTTCTCCCTGCCTCGAGACCGGCCAGCACGGTGGTTTCGCTGCCACAACGGAGAGGATTTCCCGAGAGCGGCGGCGCAGGAACCGCTAACGGCCGATCAGCTTGTGCAAGCCGAGGGTGCTCGTCCCGAATGCTGTCACTCCGGCGAGTAATGCACTGGCAGCGTTGCCTGTGCTGAAGAAGGCGAGGACACCGACCACCGTGCCGATGAAAGCGGCCATCAGGAGTACCAGCGCTGCGCGTTGGCTCAGTAATGGTTCGGTGTCTGCGCTTGACGGGCTCGGCTCCGGTGGGGGCGGCGTTGGGGTAGTCATGCCGACTCCTTGTCCCGACTGGTGCGAACCGTGTACGCGTAGTGGGGCATGGCGATGAGCTGCCGGAGGATCCAATCCCACTGAGCAAGGCGCCCGGATTGGGCAAGGTCGGCCAAGTATCCACGCTGCTCCTCTGTCCACCCCCGCCGCTCATGTTCAGGCAGAAGCAGAGCCAAGAATTGGGCGGTGAACTGAAGGAGCGCGCCGCTGGAGGCCCTCTTGCCTTCAGTCCGCCTCCGCCACCACGAGGAGAATCCCCTGCCGATGCCGCGCTGCGTCGAGGAGTCCTCTCGCACCGGCTCGACATCTGACGCACGGGATGACTGTTCCGCCTCGTCCCTGGCTTCAGCGGCCAAGCTGTCGCTGTGAGAGCCGACGTCGGTATCAGCCGAGGAAGCAGGGGAGCCATACGCTGCATCAGCCACGCGCCGCAGCTGGTCACGGAGGCGGACTCGTTCGGTCACGTCCCGGCTGTTGAAGATGAGGCCGCCGCCGTGGCGGGTGATCGCCGATTCCACGTTGAGCCAGTTGCCGTCGCCGGAGCGGAAGCGGCATTCGATGCGGGTGGAGGGAGCATCGAGGGGGCTGGCGGCGAGGAAGCGGCGCACATCGTGGACCACTCGTCCCAGGTCCTCGGGGTGGATGAGGCCCGCCAGTTCCGTGCCCACCAGCTCATCCGCGGACCGACCGTACACGCTTGTGGCGGCCGGCGAGACGTAGCGAAGGATGCCACTGGGCGCGGCGATCATGATGACATCGCTGGAGCCCTGCACCAGAGAGCGGAAGTGGTTTTCCTTCGCTGCCAGCTCCTGGGTGAGGTTGATATTGTCGAGCAGCGTGATGCCCTGGCGGACCAAAAGGGTAAATACAACGGTCCCGCCCGCCAGGAGCCCCACGCGGTCGACACGGTTGTCGTTGAGAACGTTGCAGACGATCCCCATGGTGCAGACCGCAGCGGCAAGATAAGGGGTGAGCACGGCCAGGGGGCCGGTGATGGGCCGGGCGTCCATGTGCGGATTGTGATCTGCGTCCTGCGCAGAATGCTGGTGGTGTAAGCCGTGCCGCTGAGGCGTGTGCCCAGGCACCACGAGCGTCTGACCGTCCGTGTTGTATCCGCCGGCATCCGGCTGCCCCTGCCGGGGTGCGACCCAGGGGGCGTAGGCAAGGAGCAGGGAGGCAGCGAACCAGCCCGCCTCGAGCAGTTGGCCAGAGTGGTGGCTGTCGTGCAGCAGCGGTGAGGTGAACAGGGCGTCACACATCACCGTCAGAGCGAGCGAACCGATCGCCATATTCACCGCGGAGCGCTTCTCGGCAGAGCGCTGGAAGTGCAGCACGAACACCATGCTCACCATGGCAATGTCCAGCAGTGGGTAACACAGCGACAACGCCGTGTGCACCGCGCCCGGCCCCTCGGACTTCGCCACCTGCACCAGCGCCAGGCCCCAAGCCAGCGTCAGCATCGAACCGCCGATCAACCAGGTGTCCAGCGCCAGGCAGACCCAGCCCGTCTTGGTCACCGGCCGCTTGGCCAGCACCAGCAGCCCCACGGTGGCAAGCGGCGCGACGCACAGGAAGAACGCATCGGCGCAGCTTGGCGTGGGCACAGGCCGTTTCAAGACGACCTCATACCAACCCCAGGTCGCATTACCCAGCGCCGCCATTGCCGAGGAGAGGGAAAATAACAGCCAGGCGGGTCGAAACCGGTCTGGACGGGAGCGAGCGTAAAGGAAACAGGAAACCGCGGCGGCCGCAGAGGCGGCACTCAGGCCGAAGTCGCCCATGATGACAGCAGCTTGCTCCGAGCCCCAGTCCAGGGCGCAGCCCACGACATAACCGACGCCGATCACCAGGAGCATCAGCTGTGGTAGCACTCGTGCACCGAACGCTCCCCAATTGGGAGTGGCGATACCCCGCTTACTCAACGGTGCCTCCTGCCAGTCCAGGGTGCGCGATGCCTTGGCGGGTTTTGAGCGATGCAGAGGCCGTTGCTTCTGCAAGCGCTTGCGGGCCAACGACCGCCCCCTTGGAACTGATGCGGTAAAAACGGCGGCGGGGGCGTCCTTCAGCCTCGGCGAACTCGTCCTGCTCCCAGTACCGTTCAACCCAGCCGGCTTGGCGCAGCCGTTCGAGGATAGGGAAGAGGGTGCCGTTGGGCAGCCGGGTCCGCTTCGACAGCTCCAGCCCGTACAGCCCCTCGGCGAGCACCACGGAGCGACGTTCACTGTCGTCGCCTTGGCCAAGCAGAGCGCACAGCACTGTTTGGGTGTGCGGCGTCATCTTCACGTCCGACATGCCATCAATCTACCTAGGTAGAAGGTAAGTCGTCTACCTAGGTCGACGGATCGATGGCCGCCAGTCTGCAGAGGCCCGGCACCCGGGCGCGCAACCTGCGGCACGGCCAGCCAGTGAAGGGGACCTGAGCAGGCGCGGTTGGGCGCCGCGCTCGACGGAGCGGGTCGACGTCGGCCGGGCATCCCGCCCTGGGCCGGCGATCGGGCCCGACAAAAGCGACAAGGTGTACGTCAAATATCGCTTGGTTCCCTCTACGTAGGCAAACAGGGTGGTTCTGTCGAACGAAATCCAGACCTGACCAAACTGGAGATACGTTGCGTTTCAAGTCGCGTACAGCCTCTCGTACGTTAGCGGTGGCTGCCGTCACGCTCGTCCCACTGTCCTTGGTTTCGCCCGCTTCGCATGCCGCTCCCGTCAAGCCCACGGTTCTCAAGCCGAACGCCTGCGGCGGAAAGCCCTGAGGACACATCGGCAAGTGGTACGCCCCGCACGTACCCTTCGCCAACATCCCGTTGCGCTGCGGCACCGCCACCCCCTCAGCCATGCCACAGGGCCCGCTCGCCCACGAGGGCAAAGAACTTGATGAGGCAACGTACACGAAATCCATAGCCGTCAGCTCACGCGGCACCCCCGACCACCAGTCACAATCCCTCAACAAGCACATACCGCCTCCCGTGGTCAGGCCGACCACGAACCCGGCCAGGGGCCCAACCAGACATCCCCTCGATACTCCAGGTCGTACGCAATCGCGGCTGTGCAACGAATCCGGATCCTGTCTGGCCATGACGATCGGCCGGCAGTCATCACCAGCGATGCCACACGCGCACGCAGAGACGTGCAGGGCGGGATTCTTGTCCGAGGCCTCGATGGGATCACGCAGGGGCTCCGAGTCGGGGAGCATCTCGTCGTTCAGTCAGTCGGTTTGTCATCTCCCTGTACCCGATCCTGCTCAGGGCCCAGAGACTGCTGGATCGCCCGGCCCAGCGCCAGAGGGGGTCATCCGTAGCCGCAGGCAGGCGAAAGGGCAGCACAGGGATGCCGGAGGCATCGAATGGACCAATGTCGAGGTAGCGCAGACCACCGGTTCCGCACAGATACTGGGCACTGCCCGAAGCCACCGCGAGGTCGGCAAGACGCTCGGATCGGCCCCGACGGGTCGGAATGTCACTGCTGTCCAGCACTTCCCCTGACCAGCCAAGAGCGGTGAGCAGGGCGATCGTCGATGTTCTCGCGATGCCTGCTACGCGCTCTGTGGTGTCGAGCGCATCCAGGACCGAGTCCAGAACCTCACGCACGGCACCCCAGTGGCGGCTACGACGGTAGTACTGGCGTACGAGCAGCTCGACTGTCCGGCGCGAACGGCGGGGATCGACGAGCCGCGCCTGGCTGATCAGTGTCGCGCGGCCGTGGGGAAGGTGCGTCGGAAGCGTGAGCCACTGCTGCCGACCAGGATCGTCCAGCGAGGCGAGCCGCGTGCGGTGCTGGTAGTCGCGCCGGGCGAACTGCACGTCGTCGAGGACGATCCAGCGGTCGGCGGCATAGAGCTTGGCCAGCGTGGACAGCCGGGGGAACAGATTCGGTTGATGGATCGCGCACATCCCGCCCGGCGGGCCGACACAGGATGGATCAGGTGTCGATGAGGCGGCTGTCGAAGCCGGCGCCCAGGAGGCGCTCGTAGGCGTCATATACATCCCCCGGTACGTCCTGCTCGACGGCGAAGCCGTGCTTCGGGTACTCGATCACCCGTTGCAGGTCGCCGACGAGCATGTCGACGACGAGCTGCTCGTCGCCGATGGACTTGATGTAATCGTCCAGTTCCAGCGGCTCGGAGGCGCAAACGACCTCGACCTCGGGCCACAGCTTGCGGCAGGTCGCGTACGAGCGGCGCTCCATGTACGGCTTGGAGATCAGCAGCAGAGACTGGACCTCCACGCCGGCCTCGGTCAGCAGCTCGCGGGAGCAGGTGATGTTTTGGCCGGTGTTCGCGGCGTTGGGCTCGACCAGGATCGCCTCGTCTGGCACACCCAGGCTCAGTGCGTGCTCGCGGTAGTGGACGGCCTCGCCGCGCGGGAAGCGCGTGCGGGTGGTGGGGCTGTTGCCGCCGCTGAAGACCAGAACGGGAAAGAGCCCGGAGTGGTACAGATCGGCGGCCGCGGTAGCGACACCGAGGTCGTGGCTGCCGAGGCCGATCGCTGCCGAGCAGGGCCGCTGCTCGTGGCCCATCTGGTGGTAGTTCCAGATCAGTGTCGCGTCGTGGAACTGCTCGTCGGTGATCTGGCGCTGCTCGTACTGCGGCACTGGCACTCCCTGGCTCATCCCTGTTGGCTCTTTCGGATGCCCTCGATGCTGCGCAGCTGGTGGCTAAGCCCGTACTGCTGGGCCACCTGTGCCGCCTGCTCGAGGACGGAGAGCCCATCATTGCGGGTCGCCGCGTCCGACAGAAGGATGTGCCCGTAGGCGGTGTCCAACCGGACCCGCTGCATCGGGGAGTCGACCGTACCGGTGGTGCGCGCGATGTCGATGTAGTGCAGGGCCTGCTTAAGGTCGCCGGCACCACGGTGGGCCAGGGCCAGCTTCTGGTGGGCGACCGACCAGTCCTCCGGCTCACCCAGGTCCTCGAAGGTCCGGGTAGCGGCCGTCATGACCTGGGTGGCGTACTCGTTGTTGCCCTCCTTGCTCAGGGCCGTGCCCACCCAGAGGTGGGCCCTGGCACGATCACGGGGACTTAAGCGCTCATCCGCGGAGAGGAGTTCGTACTGATGCGCTGAAGCTTGCAGCTGTCCGGACATCTCTTGGACGACGGCCAGGGAGAGTTCGATCTGGGCCACTCGGCGCGGAATGTCAAGTTGGGTGAACATGGTGCAGGCGGTCGAGTAGGAGTGCCGGGCGGAGAGTGGGCCTAGGATCGCACCCTGGTCCCGTTGGAGGTCTCCGAGGAGCACGAGGGAACGGCCGTAGAGGTAGAGGCCCTTGTCGTCCAGGCGATGGGGGTCGTGGCTCCCCAGCCAGCGGTTCAGCAGCGCTGCGGCAAAAGGGAAGTTCTGACGGCTGATACAGACCAGGGTACGCTCGATGTCCTCGGTCCAGGTCTCGTAGTCGGCCAGCCTTGTGCCCTTCCGCTCGGGGAACAGCAGCGCCTCGAACCGGGCCTGGGCTGCCGAGTCCGCACGGGCGAGCGCAGTGTCGAGGATGGCCTGCGTATCCGGCCGGGGCTGGGTATCGGTGCCGAGGCTTTCCCACTTGGCGACCGTCCGCAGAGCGACACCGAGGTGCTCGGCAAAGGCGCGCGTACTCATGCGCAGTGCGGCGCGCAAGGCGCGCGCTTCCCTGCCCGTCCATTGCTGCACGCTGACCACGGGGTGCCCTCCCTCTGCCACGTATGGAAGCACTCTCGGTGACAGTGCGGGGCGGGAAGTGCAACGGAAGTGCAACATCAGGTCATTTCGAGGCCGTTCACGGCGGTCGACGCTGTGGGCATGGACGACGAACTCATCACAGAACGCCGCCCCGTCGCATTTCCTCAGGTATTCGGCTACCTGCGCCATGTCACCAGTGGACCGGCCCGCCACGCTGCTCTCATCGGCTGCCTTGCCGAGTACTGCGGACGGCATGAGCTGAGCCTGCGCGGAGTGTTCACGGACCGCGAGGTAGCGGTGGCCGTCCGCTCCCCCGCCTTCATAGGCCTCTTGGACGCGCTGGGACTGCCCGACACCTATGGCGTCGTCGTACCTGCTCTCAGCCACATGGGACCGAAGCACATTGCCGGCCCTCGAAGGCGGCAGATAGCGGCGACAGGCATCCGCCTGATCGTAGTCCGCTCCACCAGACCAACGGCAGGGCCCACGCCCCCTCTTGGCGAATTCCCCAACCTCCACCACCAAGGAACTCCAGATGTCCGTTCGAACTGCGCGGCGAAGCGGACCCATAGCCACGGACATACCGGACCCTCGCTCAACGCGCACAATCAACCACAAACGTGAACCAGGAGCCCTCGTGAACCCCTCAACGCAGCGCAAGGCTCTACCCTCCGCAGCTACGGACACGTCAGCCGAGCTTGAAAGCGGCGAGCATCCGGTCAGCGCGACCGTGCTTCTCCTCCCCTTACAAGTCGACCTTGAGAGCAAGGAACACTCGGCAATTGACGCCTTGCACGTCCTGCCCTCACAGCCGGACGAAGAGCCTCGATACAAGTGGCAGACCAGGCTCACGGCGAACGGGGCCGCTGGCCCCAACGCCCGGCTGCGGGTGCGCACTCGGCTCACCGTGGCCCGCTGGCCCGGGAACATAGACGCGGCGGCCCGGGTCGCCGACAAGCTCGTGGACAACGCCATCCGGCACGCCAAGCCGTTCGGGCCCGGCGAGGGCTGGATCACGCTCAGGCTGACCGTGCTGCTCGGTACGGACGAGCTGCTCATCGAGGTGGACGATGCCACTGCCGAGTTCGCCGACTTCAACGAAGCGATGAGCGCCACCCCCTCGGGCCCTCCGCCCGGGCTCTGGTGGGTCCGCCACTACCAGGGAACCCTGTCGTGGGACCCGAAGACGGACGCCACCACAGGTGACGTCGTCGGCAAGACCGTGGCGGCGCTCCTCCCCACCACCTGGGGCCCGGCATGAGTTTCCTCACTGGGCAGATGCCGCGCCGGCCGGTCGACGCCGACCGGGTAATCCCGCCCGCCGGGCCCGCGGGCTTCGTCACGACCACCGGCCGCATAGACGCCGCCCACGTCGCCCCCGACATGGGCGACCTGGCCACGCGTGTGCGCAGCCTGATGGCGCTCCAGCAGCAGCGGGTTCTCCAGCTGCCGCTGGGCGGACACTTCTTCGACATCATCGTCACGGCGAGCGGCCCGCAGGCGTATGCCGCCATCAAGGTGATGGACGGGATCCAGCACAGCGGTGACGAGCGGGCGGACGCGTGCGGGCCGGTGATCGAGGACCCTCAGCGGTCGTGGCTCATCTGGCTCGTGCCTCCGGGCACCAGCGAGCAGTGGGCGCCGCACCGGTATGCGACGTGCCCGGGCCGGCCCCATCGCCTCGGACTGCCCGCCATCACGTCAGCCGGGCCGCCCGGACCGTACTGGCTGCGCCCGTGCCGCGGCGACCGGCTCGTACCGCCCACAGCACTGCGGCCACTGCTCGACCAGTTCCAACCGAGCCCCGCGCCCCACGAAACGCTCCTCGGATCAGTGCTGAGCAGCATCGCCTGAACTCCGCGTACGGCGTCCGTTCCCCCAACCTCCCCGAGCTGACGCCGTACGCGGTCACCACCCCTTCTGCCGAGGGGAAGCCTCCTGGGCAGCAGGTCACCTACCAAGGGAATGATGTGACACCCCTCAGGCCCCAGGCCCGCGCCGCTCGCCTCGAAGTCCTGCGCCGCGGGTACATGGCTCAGATCATCGCCGCGGCTGCCCGCCACGGCCGTCCCGTGCGCGTCGCGCCGTACGCTCTGACGCAGCCCGGCACCGAGCGGCACGCAGACCTCGAACGGATCGAGAGGTACGCGGCAGGGAGGGGCTGGCAGGTCACACGCAACACCTTCGCCGACATGGGGCAACCGCCGCCCCTCGAACAACGGGTCGGGTTCGACGCGGCCTGCCGGTATGCGGCGCAGGGATACGCCCACGGCGTCCTCGCCATCGCCCGGCCGGCCCTCACCACCGACAACGACTCTTACGCGCAGGTTCTGGAGCACCTCCAGGTGCGTGGCGTGTTCCTGGCCTGCCTTCCCACCGAGCACGACGCCCCCGCATAGCTCCCGCTCTCCGCCCGACGCATACCGGGCTCAGGCGAAGAGCGGGCCCAACGCCCGGTGCTGGGCCGCCGTCCCCCGAGCAGCCCGGCACCGGGTCCCAACAGCTTCCTTTCAATGGAGAAGGGACGACGACGTGCACCAACTCGTGGCAACACCGTTCGGGGAGCGGCGCCTGATCCTGCGGCAGGGCAGTCCGAAGGCCTTGCAGCTCCCCAAGGCCCGGTTCGAGGAACTGCGTACGTCAGTTCCCGACACCGTGCCGCAGTGGCTGACCGATGCCGTCCGGGCCCATTGGCGCCTGGACCTGACCGGTCAGCGTGTCGGCGATGTGCTCCTGATGCGGAACGCGGGACCGTACTCGTTCAGCCGCGCGACGTGGGAGCTCAACCTGGGCTGTGACCTCGACTGCGTCATGTGCTATCTCGGCAAGAAGAAGTTCGAGGGCATCGACATGGAGGGCAAGCGGAAACTGCTCGCCGTCATGCGCGAGGCGGGCGTGATCTGGCTCCAGATGACCGGCGGTGAACCGCTGATCGACCCCGACTTCCCCGAGGCGTACCGGCTCGCGTACGAGCTGGGCATGCAGCTGGAGATCCTTTCGAACGGTTCCCGGCTGCACAAGGACCACGTTCTGAACCTGCTGCGCACCTACCCGCCGACCAGGC
Source organism: Streptomyces herbicida (assembly GCF_032656585.1). Lineage (NCBI taxonomy): Bacteria > Bacillati > Actinomycetota > Actinomycetes > Kitasatosporales > Streptomycetaceae > Streptomyces > Streptomyces herbicida. The sequence goes on along the minus strand of NZ_JAUYWJ010000031.1, from coordinate 80,386 downwards.
TGACGCTGAGCATGTACGGCGCGACGGCCGCAACGTACGACGCGGTGACCCGCAGACGCGGAGGATTCGACCGCTTCTCACGCGGTCTGGAGAAGGCCCACGCTGCCGGCCTGAACATCGACCTGAGCCTGATCATCGTCCAGGCCAACGCGCACGAGGCCGACGCCATGCGCGACTGGGCGCGGCGCCTCAAAGTACCGTTCCGCGAGTACGCGAACATCTCGCCGACAATCCACGGCGGAGCCGGGCCGCTGCCGCAGCAATCGCCCGAGTACCTCACCCATCGACAGCCGTTCACGGGCTGCCCCGCCGGCGTGACGTTCTTCCACGCCGACCCGTTCGGCCGGGCGTCGATCTGCAAAGTCGGCCGCGAACCGAACATCGACCTGATCGCCGAAGGCGTGGAAGGTCTATCCCGGCTCGGCGAGATCGCCGAGTCCCTCATGCTTCGCACCGGAGGATGCAGCGGCTGCAAGCTGTCCGACACGTGTCGGGTGTGCAGGCCGATGGCGAAGGTCTTCCAGGAGGCGAAGGCACCACTGGTCAACTACTGCCAACACCGAGAGAGGTAGACATGACTGCTGTGATGGTCGAGATCACCCGGAAGCCGGAGGACGTCGTCCTGGTCGCCGACGTCGAAGCGCTCACCGCTGGCACCGTGCCCGGCTGCAACGACGACAACCCCTACCGGTAGAACCCCTGCTGGGGCCGCGCGTAGCCCGCGGCCCCAGCACCACCCCACAGGAGACACCCCTTGCCCACCCCTCGTCTGACCGAGCTCCCGGACATCGTGATGCGGCTGATCGAGAAGGTCAGCGGCCCCGTTGTCGACGTCGGGACCATCAATGCCGGTCTGAACAGCGCCATCGCCGCCCACGTGCGTACCGCCGACCGCTCCCTGTTCGTCAAAGGCCTGCCGCTCGATCACCCGCGCGTCTGGACCCAGAAGCGTGAGGCCCAGATCAGCCCCTACGTACGCGGCATCGCGCCGGAGCTGCTGTGGCACATCGAAGAGGATGGCTGGAGCATCCTCGGCTTCGAGCACGTGGACGGCGGCCACGCCGACTACACCCCCGACTCCCCCGACCTGCCCGCGGTCATGACCACCATGCTCCGGCTGGCCGAAGTACCCACCCCGAGTGTCGAGCTGAAGAGCATGCCGCACCGTCTCAGGACGTACGTGGACGACCCCACAGACCTGTCCTGGTTCGCGGGCAACAGCCTGCTCCACACCGAATGGAACCCGCACAACGTCCTGATGACGGGCCGCGGAGTCCTGTTCGTGGACTGGGGATGGGCCTCCACCGGCGCCGCCTGGATCGATCCCGCGCTGTGGCTGCTGTGGCTCATCGCTCACGGCCACACCCCCGACCAGGCGGAGAGCGTTGCCGCCGCTCACCCCGCATGGGAACTGGCCCCGGCCACAGGCCTGAACGTGTTCGCCCAGGCCCAGGATCGGATCTGGACGTCGATCGCCGGGAGCGGAGACGAGTGGGCACGCCCCATGCAGCGTGCCGCCCACGCCTGGCACGAGCACCGGCTTCCCACGTCCTGACCGTCACTCGTGCGCGTCTGAAGCCCCCGCCACGGCGGGGGTTTCTACGTTCCCCCACCACACACCAAGTCGAGGTGAAAAAGACGATCGCACTGATCCGCCCAAATGACGTCGAAGCGTTGACACTGGGGGCCACTCACACAACCGAAGCCGATCGCGCGTGACAGCAACAGCACTGCAAGACCAACTGGACTCTGGCCTTTTCGCGGATCTCTTCGATGAGCCGTCGTGGAAACGCACCGCGTCCGCGAGCGCCCGTCACTACGGACCGGCACGACACGAGACCGCGAAGGGCCCGCAGGTGTGGATTGCCTGCCTGAGCGGTTCGGAGCACCTCAGCGGATATGAGGTTCCACACGGCGGTCACGGCGGCGGCAACCCCGCCGCCCTGCGGCGCCTTCAGCCGTGCTCCCTGAGCTGGAGCGGGCAGGTCTGTCATCGTCCAGGAATGCCCGTGGGCCGGGCAGCCTCGCCTCCAATCGGCACCCTGGGCACAGCGCGTCTCTGCGCAACCTGGAGCACTCAACACATGAAGCCGACAACGGATCTGATGCGGGTGACGATCCCCACCGTGATGCCTCGATCGCATGTTCGGGGCGCGGGCGCGACCGCAGGTTCGGTAACGGCTGGACGGGGCACGGACTCCCGCGCCGGGCCCCGTCCGACTGGCGCGGGAGTCCATTTCTGCGACGGCCGCGCCTACGGAACCGTGCAGCTGCGCAACGGCAGCGCCCGCCTGCTCGTCGAGCAGCGCGCTGGCGTGTGCCCGGCCCCCGCGCGGGCCCTCGCCCTGCTCTGAGACACCCAAACCGCCTTGCCCATGCCCAGCCGTTCGCCGTCCGGGCACGGGCCACTTGGAGAGGACGCCCCGCGCGCTTGAGCGCATCGACTTCTTCGAGGCCGTCGTCACCACCGACGCCGACCACGCCCCGCTGCTCCAAGGCCCCGTCCACGCGCGCGTGGCCCGGGCCAGCAACGGCGTTGACGGTGACCTGATCCTCGCTGCCCTCTCCCCACGCGGCGCCGACTATCTCAACGACCAGTACACCGCCCACCCCGAGCCCTATGCCCGTGCGTAAGGAAGCCCGGGGCCGTCGCTCGTGCCGCAGTCGCCCGCCACCAGCCGCGTCAGAGTTGCGGCGGCATCGCGGTGGATCGGTCATGGCGATTGTGGAGTCTCACCTCGTAGCTACTGCAGGTTCCTTGGAGACCGCTCGGCGGGGTGCGGCACGGTGCACATGGACCACCACGGTGCTGTAAAAGCGGTGCACCGCATCGTCGACGCTGCGGATGAATCCGGACTCGGCGTTGCCGCGCCCGCTCCCCATGCCCTTGAGCAACGACAGGCGGAAGCCGGTGATTCGGGTGCTGCTGTCCTTCGGGAGCATGTCTGCCGGCTCCGGCCGGAGCCGCTCCAGCGTGCCTCGCGGGCCGCCGGTCTCCCCTTCGACCAGCGTTTCGATATGGAGATCCGCCGGTGCCTCGGCCAAGCGCCGCACGAGCCGTTTCGCCCAGGACAGGGGGTAGCCCTGCTCAGGTACAGGAATCTCCATGGAGGTGCGCAGTCTGCCGGTGCGCAGGTCCGCGCTGATCGCCAGGACGCCGGGAGTTCCCTCGATGCGCAGCTCCGCCTGCAGTCTTCCTTCGAGGCAGAGCTGATCGGCGAGGCGGCTCCGGCGTGCTCCCGGATCCGCTCCCCGCCTGGTGCGCTGCACGGGCAGCACTTTCTGTCCCAGTTCGCCGCCGAGGCCGAGACTTACCTGGCGGATGAGCCGTTCCCAGCTCTCGACGACTTCCAGTGCGCGCGGGTCTCCCTGGCAGAGGGTTTCGTCGTCGATTCCGTTGCGTACGGGCACCCAGGCCGGCCCCATGTTCTGGAAGCCGTGGCAGCCGGAGTTCTCGTGCTGCAGGTAGTGCAGGAGTTCCTGCAGGAGCCAGGCGTGCGCCGGATTCCCGACGCCCTCGTGGCGGATCAGCATTTGTGCCTGGTGCGCAACTTCCGCCCATGAGAGGTGCCAGAGGGCTACCTTGTGTTTGCGCCGCCCGTCGATCTTGACGTCGATGAGCGGGCTGCCTTCCAGTGCGACGTCATTTGACAGGGTGACCACGGCCTCGTAGCCGCGGCGGGCGGCGATATCCATGTATGCCTGCACCTGATCGGCCTTGAGGGCGTTGCCGTTGGTCTTCGTCTCAACGAGGGCCGTCCACAGCTTGCCGGCCCGCTCGACGCGGATCACCCCGTCAGGGCGCCGCGGCGTGTCGCCGTGCGGCAGCGTGACCTCGGTGAAGGTTTCCATACGGCCAGCCGGCGCGCCGAAGGCAGCGATGAGTCGCCTGCCGAATTCTGGCACCTGGGCCATCACCGACAGGAGCACCGAAGTCGCGCGCATTTCCCGATCCCGGTCGCTCTTGAGCGCCGACACGGGAAAGAGCCGGGCCTCCTTCCAGGACTCGTTCTCCGCCAGGGTCTTCCTGGTCGCCTTGGGCAGGGTGATCTTCTTCTTGGCCGTACGGGGCCGTGCGCTCGGCTTCTTCGGCCCGTCGTCGGGCCGGCGAGGAGTGGGGACGGCGGTCAGGGTCTCCTGCGGATACGGCTCGCCGGCTGCAGCCGGGAGGGTCACATCTGCCGGACCGTCGCTCGCAGCGTTGTCCTGTGCTTCTACTGCTGCTGCGTCGTCCTCGATGTCGACCCCGAAGTCCGTGGCGAGACCGGCGAGACCAGTGGCATAACCCTGGCCGACGGCACGAAACTTCCATCCTCCTTCGCGCCGGTACAGCTCGCCGAAGATGATCGCGCTCACAGCGTCGGCGTCATCGACGGCGAAGTGCACAAGCTCCTCACCGGCACCGTCCGCCAACGACAGCCGCACTTCTTCGAGTTCTCCGAAGCGCGCCCCGTCATACCGGCTGGCCGCCACGACGATCCGGTCGACATCGGGTGCAACTGCAGTCAGGTCGAAGCTGATCCGGTCCTCGTTTCCGTCGGCCGTCGGCGTCTTGCCCAGCAGTTGCACACTTCCGTCGGCGGCGACCGGGTTGTTGTAGAAGTAGAAGTCGGAGTCGCTGCGGACCTTGCCGCTGGCGTCCAGCAACAGGACGGACACGTCCGCGTCCCCCTCGCCGGTCGGGCTCCCCCAGCCTAAACTGACGATCACTGAACCGACGTTCTCGCTCAGGGCCGCGAGCGTCACATTCGAACCCTTGATCATTTCCTGCACAATGCCCCCACCTATCGCGGCCGGGCACAGAGGCATCCCCCGCCCCGGCTGCCTGACACGCGACGCACTGTGACGCGCCGCACACAGATACCGTAGTGCTTACGGCGCCCAGCCGTGGGGGCCACGCAAAAGCACAACACTCGGCCGCAGTTGGCCCGCAGCACCGCACGGCTACTCGGTCTGGCCTTCGAGGCTGAGGGCGTCGCACCTTTGTGTCTGCACGAGGTGCACCAGGTCGACGGTGACGCGCTCCCAGTCTCCGACCGCGGGCCAGTCGGCGCCTCCGTTCAGTTCGTGGGTGAGGGTGGCCAGGGGGATCTCGCCCTGCTGCCGTCCTCGGGTGAGGAAGTCGTGAATCCGGGTGCCGTCGGGCTGGAGCACCCGCGGGTGCAGCAGGGTGTCGGCGGCCACCAGCGTGGTGTTGATCTCCTGGGTTCCAGGGCCTGGGTAGTAGGGCTCGTGAGCGAACAGCAGGTAGACGTCAGAGGTGGGGGCAGCGGTGTGGGGCTCGGGCATGACGAGTGATCCCTCTAGTGGTGGCGTGCCGGACGTGTGCTGAGGTGCTGGCCTTGCGGTCCGCCGGGTGCCAGGCGGCCGCCCCGGCTTGCGGGCCTAGTCCGCGTCAGCCGCTCTGGCCTGGGCGGATGCGTGCTTGAGGATCTGGACGACCTGGTCGGCGAGCTGGAGCATGAGCCGTTGGGCCATGAGTTCACCTGAGGTCGAGCGGGTGTCGTGGGTCTGGAGCAGGCCGGCGGCGTCCCAGAGCAGTTGCTGGCCGATCTCGGCCGACCGGCGCGGCTCGCAGCGGGCGCTGCCGGCGGCGGCCTGGACGAGGCAGGTATGCAGGGCGGCAAGGCGCTGGAGGTAGCGGCAGGCGCTGGCGTCTTCGACGCTGCGGACGTGTTCGCGGGCCTTGGTGTCCCACGTGCCCGGCAGGTGTTCGGCGAGCAGCGGCGCAAGCAGGATCGCTGGCAGCGCGACGTCGGCGGGGATGCCATCGGCCATGGCGAACAGGCCTGCAGCCAGGCTGAAGAACGCGACCACGACGGTGAACAGGCGCAGCGAGCCGGGGATGCCGGGGGCCAGGCCGATGCGCCGGGCGGGGCGCCTGGTCAGCCGGCGCAGAACCAGGCGCTGCCACCGTGTGGCCGAGGGGTGAGAACTCCGATCTGGTGGGGGAGGTCGGGCCTCGAGCCGTCGCCTGGGACGGTCCAGGCGAGCCAGCCCCACCGGGTGCGCTCGTAGACGAGCACAGGTTCGCACGCGGCTGTGCACATACGGTCGCGGACATGGCCGGTTCGCAGGGCGCGTGCATGTTCCGCCTCCCACCGGCCCGGGTCGGCGGCGAAGGGGCGGCGGTGCTGCGAAGCCGGGTGACGTGACGCTGGGGTGTTGCCGGTATCAGTCACGGGAGGCTTCCTTCCGTTGGTCGGTCAGGCAGAGGCGCACGTCGTGCAGCGGCCATCGCCGTCGGGGTGGGCACGCTTGCGGGTCGGACCGGGGCAGGTTCGGCACAGCGGCCATCCGAGGCAGGCCGGGCAGAGGTCTTCGCCGGGGGCGGTTCCGGGCAGGCCGCAGCCGGCGCATTCGACGAGCGCCCGGTAGGTCAGAGCGGCGGTCACGGTGCGTGCGGCAGACGCCGTGGACGAACGCTCGGCCGACGGCCACCCCTGTGGCTCGTCTTCCAGGACGTCGCCGCGATGGTGACGGCTGTCCAGCGTGGCGGGGGGCAGGTAGGCCTGGGCAGCCCGCAGGCGGGCGGCGATGATCGCACCGACCGTGGTGCGCACCGGCTGCGGCAGGGGCCGGTCGGTGATGACGTGACGCAGCTGCTCGCTGCTCCAGCCGGCCTCCAGCATCACGGTGACCACGCGGCCCTGATCGGTCAGCACCTTCCCGGTCAGCAGGAGTTCCGGGCGGCTTGCTCCGATCTCGAGCAGCAGCCGGATCCCTGGATGCATCTCGTCCGCCGGGAGCACAGCCGGCGGGGACGCTGGTGCGTCCGGCTGGTCCGTCCCTTCAGGTGTGCGCGCGACGTCGCTGCGGTCGCACGGAGGGACGGGGCTGGTGTTCTGCTTGTTGGTCTTCTTTCTGTTGGTGTTCTTAGTGGGGCGATTAACCGACGTCGGGTTATCCACCGGTGGAAAACCCGACATCGGTTGCGACCTTGTGTTTTGCAGGCTGGGCAGGTCGGTGATGAAGTACACGGCCGCGCCGAGGGTGCCGTCGGGGCTGCGCTCGCGTTCCCGGAGCAGGAAGCCGTGCTTCTCCAGCTCCCTCAGGCCGCTCTTGACGGCCGCCTCGCCGTCGCCGCTGCGGCGCGCCAGGTCCGTCACACTCATCCGCCAGCCGTCCCGGTGCGTGCTGATGAGCCCGAAGATTCCCTTCGCCTTGAAGGAGAGCCTTGAGTCGCGAAACAGGCCGTTTGCGATCTGGGTGAACTGGTCCGCCGCCATCACCCCACGGCGGATCCCCGCCCCGAAGCCGGGCGGCGCCTCGCCAGCTGTCGCGGAGGCGAACGCCGAGCCAGCCGCCAGGTCAGGGTCGGCGTCGGCGGGGGCGGGGCGGTCCGTGATCGAGTACACGATCTCGCCGAGCGTCCCGTCGTCGTGCCTGAGCTGTTCGCGGATGAGGTAGCCGTGCCGCTGCAGTTCGCCCAGGCCGCCGCGCACGGCGTCGCGTCCGTCGGGTCCGGCGCGCACGAGGTCGGCGACCGTCACGTGCCAGCCAGCACGGTGGGTGCTGATGAAGCCGAAGATTCCCTTCGCCTTGAAGGAGATCCTGGGGTCACGGAACAGGCCGTTGGCGATCTGGGTGAACTGGTCCGCCGCCATCACCCCACGGCGGATCCCCGCCCCGAAGCGGCTCATCATGCGTCCTCGCGCGCCCTGTGCGTGCGGCCGCCGATGCCCTGGAGCGGGCCTGCGGGGGCGAGATTGCCGGGCCCGTTGAGTGACGTGCCGTGCGTGAGATCCATACCGTCAGCTGACCGCGCGCCCCCGACCAGGCTGACGACCATAGACCCCGACCACGGGTCACGATCCGGCAACATGCGCACACGGCTGGCGTGGTCGGGCTCATGGTCGGGCCGACCACGGGTCTTCTCCGTGCTCGGGAAAGTTGCGCAGTCGCAGTTGCGCAGTCGCGGTTGCGCTCATTGCGCAGACGGCTGCGCAACGACTCCCGGTCCTGCGCACTCGGCATGTGCAGCCGACTGCGCACAGAGGGGAGATGCCGTCGATGTTGGTCTGCGCACTCGGCAGCGTCGTGCGCAACCGGGCATCCACGGCCTCCGCCCTGGAGGCGGCGCGCCCCCGATCCGTCGGCGACCTCTGCCTCCGTATCCCTGGGCTCGTTAGGCCAGTTCCCCGTCCCCACCACCCTCCTGGCGGTGATCGGTTCAGGCGTGCCCGGTCGCCGCCCTTGGGCCGTGGTCGGGCCTATGGTCGGGCCGACCACGGGCTTTGTGTCCCCATCGTGACCGTGGTCGGGGACTCATGGTCGGTGGTCTGGTCGGGGTATGCGGGTTTTCTCAAGGTCAGCAAGTACACGTTCTGACCCGGGAGTTTGACCATGTCCCCTGGCACGCAGGCCTCGGAGAGCGACGCTGCTCCCCCGATGGCCGCAGGCGCCCGCCTGGAGAAGATGAGGCGGCGCGTCCTGCTGTCCGGCCCGACCACCGTCGCGGCCGCCCCCTCGGGCAAGCCGGCCGCTGTGCGCAGCACGGCCACTGCGGCCGACCCGGCGGGCTATGCGCAGGTGTTCGTCGACGCGTGGCTGCGCAGCAGCGTCGACGACGCAACCAGTGCGCAGGCGCGGCTTGCGCAGTCCCTCGCGCCGGACGTCGATCTGCCGGACCCGGTCGCCAGTGCGCAGCCGAAGTTGGCTTCGGTGACCGCCGTGCGCAGTGCGCAGCGCGAGGACGGCGAGTGGGCGGTGACCGTGGCTGCGCAGTACGCCGACGGACGGCTGCGTTACTTCGTCGTTTCCGTGGCCGCCGATGCGGGCGGCGCCTCGTTCGCCGTGACCGGCGCCCCCGGCGTAGTGGCCGGCCCGGCGCGCGCCGCGGTGGCCAAGTCGCCGTACGGCGTGAGCGTGCCGTCCGACGGCGATCTCTCCTTGGCAGTGGGCGAGTTCTTCGGCGCGTACCTGACGGGGGCCGGGGAGGTTGACCGCTACCTCGCACCCGGGGTGAAGCTGTCGCCGGTCTCCCCCGCCCCGTACACGGCGGTCACCGTCCAGGAGGTGTGGGGCGCTGAGGAGGCCGCGGGCGCCGAGCAGGTGCCGGCCGATGGCACGAAGGTCCGCGTCCGCGTCCAGGTCGAGGCCCGGGATGAGGCCGGGCGCTGGCCGCTGGCGTACGACATCGGCCTCAAGGCCCGCTCCGGCCGGTGGGAAGTCGCAGCGCTTCAGTCCGGAACCGTCCAGGACGGGGGTGCCCGGTGAACACGGTGCACCGCCTGATGCTCGCCGGGCAGCTCAACGACCTCGGCGACTCCTGGATCAACATGTTCAAGGAGTGGGCGACCAAGGGCCTGCAAGCCGGTCTGGTCGTACTCGTCGTCGTCATCATGATCCAGAAGTTCAGTCTGAAGGCCGGGATCGGCGCCCTGCTTCTGATGATCATCGCGTTGGGGCTGTACGCCAGCCGCAACGACCTCGCAGACATGTTCACCGACGAGGTGAAGAACCCGTCCAAGGGCGCTCCCGCCGTGCGCGGTCGCAGTCGGCGGCGGCTTCCTGCTGATCAAGACGATCAGCTGGTGGTCGTGGATGGGGCCCCTGCCGATCGTGGCCTGGGTCCTGACGGTCTGGGCCGTACGCCGGCCGAAGATCAAGGGTCGCGGCCCGTTGCAGGCTGCGCTGGGCTGGCTGTTGCTCGCCTGGCAGCCGCAAGGCGGCCGCATCGGCGGCAGGGCCGCCCGGGACCGGCTCTCCCGTCCCCTGCTCGGCGGCTTCACCCTCGAGGAGGCTGCTCCCGCTGTCCCGGTCATGGCCGCGCCCCGCGTCGACCAGGCGCTGTCACGTTGGCTGACAGGGTGAGATGATCTTGTCCATGGAGGGTATGTCACCGTCGTACAGGGGTCACCGGTACCCGGTCGAAGTGATCTCGCACTGCGTGTGGCTATACTCCCGCTTCCCGCTGTCCTACCGCGAGGTCGAGGAGCTGATGCTCCAGCGAGGCGTCATCGTCTCCTACGAGACCGTCCGGCGGTGGTGCCGGAAGTTCGGGCAGGCCTATGCCGACGGGCTGCGCCGCAGGCGTCCTGGGCCCGGTGACAAGTGGCACCTGGACGAGGTGTTCATCAGGATCAACGGGGAGCTGAAGTACCTGTGGCGGCTGTCGACCAGGAGGGCAACGTCCTGGACATCCTCGTGCAGGGCCGCCGGGACAAGGCCGCGGCCAGGCGGTTCTTCCGCAGGCTGCTGAAGAAGACGCGTGCGGTGCCGCGGGTGGTCGTCACCGACAAGCTCCGTTCCTACGGCGCTGCCCACCGCGAGGTCATGCCCTCGGTGGAGCACCGCTCGCACAAGGGACTGAACAACCGGGCGGAGAACTCCCACCAGCCCACCCGGCAGCGCGAACGCGCGATGAAGGGCTTCCGCAGCGTCGGCGGAGCGCAACGCTTCCTGTCCGCGTTCAGCAGCATCTCACCCCACGTTCGGCCCCGCCGGCACCTGATGACCGCGCCGGACCACCGGTTCGAGATGACCGTGCTCTTCGTCATCTGGGACCAGGTCACCGGCGCTGTCGGCCGACCCGCCACGGCCTGAAAACAGGCCCGGAAGCCGGGCCGCCATACCCTGACACACCCTCATGCCACCACGCACTCAACAACGTGACAGCGCCCGACGGCGGCCTGCGGGACGTCCTGAGCAATCAGGACACACTCCGGGGCGCCCACGCCTTCAACTGGTCCTCGGCATAAAAGCGTCCGGAATCGCGTGAGGGCGGCCACGATGGCCTGCGCCGCCACCCTCACCCTGCCGAGGAGCCACAAAACCACCTCGCAGCAGCTGCTTGACGTAGGAGCAAGCGGAAGCCACCCGGCAACGATATGTTGCGTATGCGTTCTTCCTGGATGTGGGCAATCATGGAGTTGAGCTTCAAAGGCTGATCAAGTGATTGTCGCCGGACCGGGCCCGACGGCGCCAGCGATCTCATGGATCGGGCCTGGGACCAGGACGGCCTGTATCGGGTTGAGACGCCCCGGTCCGCTGAGAAATGCAGAAGACAGACACGGCTGCTGCGGCTGGTGGTTGCCATGCCGAACTTTCTACTGATCAGATCCGCAGATCACATCCTGCTCGGAGTGAGCTGGTCCGGTCTGGCCGTGGTTGAGACGCGCCACGACGGTATGCCGGTACTCAAAGCGATCACCGACGACGCCCGAGTGTTGCTCACCTTTCCGCCTCAGCATCTGGCCGAGGAGACATCGCGACTCGGAGACCCGGCGCCGCTGATGCTGCCTTCAGGCTCGGGGTCCTCTGTGCCCGTTTGGCGAGCGGTTCTCTCCGGGCCGAGCAGGCTGGCCTTTGCTGTGCCGCGTGGCACTTCACTCGTGCCCACCGTGGACGGCATTCTGGAGGCGCTGAGTCGAGGTCGTCCGGTCCCTGCGCCGATCCCTCCAGGTGCCATGGACACGTCCCTCGAACTGCCCTGGCGAGTGATCTTCTCCTTGGAGAACGGTCAGCCCGGTCACGAAGTGGTGTCCGTCCATCCCTTATTGCCCGTGACACTTGCCGGAGTCTCCGGCCTGTGGCGGGCCCGTCTCATGTCCGCCCGGCCGGGGCCGGATGCCCCCGTCGAGGAGGGGTCCCTCGGACTGCGCGCCGTCGACCCTGGTGCCGCCGGGACGGCTGACCCCGGTTTCTCGGTGCCGCTGGGCCAGGCGGAGCGGGTGCGGCTCACGTCCGCCGCCCGCGTGAGTCCCGCGCAGGCCAGCAGGCTCGAATTGAGCTCCCTGGGGGGCACCCTCTCGGCCAAGGGCTGGTGGGAGAACTTCCAGTGGGAGCATCAGGCGGTGCTCGGCCGCGACATCCGAGTCCGCACGCTGACTTCCGGTGTGCTTTATCCGCTGGGTCATCGGGCCGAATACCTGGAACTCAGTGAACGTGTCTTCGACCCGTTGGCCGGGAACGCCGCCCTGCTCCGCAGCATATTCGTGCTGACCGTCACCGAACCGGTGCACCAGCCGCCCGCCGAGGCCCGGGCCCGGCGCGCCTTCCCGTTCGGGGAGGTCGAGATCACCACCGTCTCCTACCCCGACCTCACGGAGGCCCAGTGGCAGAACTACCCGAAACCGGGAACGGGTCAGCCTCTGCCCACCTATTTCTGGCCGACCACGCCCGATGGCCATCACGTCAAATTCCCTGTCCGGTGCGCAACTTCGCACGGTGACGTCCGCTTCGACCTGGAGCTGTTGTTCGTCGCCGATCTGTCCCCCGACTTCGGCTCGCTCCACGATCCTGGCCTCACAGGGAAACTGGCAGACGTCTACGGGCAGCACGCCGTCCCACTCCCAGGAGTTCCTGTCGACCTTGTCCGGACGGACGAACACCGAGCCGGTGACGTCCAGGAGGTACACGGTCTCACCATCGAAGGCAGTAAGACCGGCTACCGTCCGCAGCTGTGCGCCCTGGAGGTGAAGCTGCCCGCGCTCAGGGCCCTGCTGGACGACGACGTGCCCCATGAAGTCCACTTCACGGAGGCATACCTGCGCGAGGGCGCGGCCCAGGACGTACACCTGGAAACGGCCTCCCCCCTCCCTATCAGCTTCGTCGGCCGGACCGCCCGATCAGGTGGTCTCATAGCGCCCCACTACGTCGCGAACGGGATCTCACGCTCCCAAGGACCGATTGATCTTGGAGCGTTGCCCGACCCGAGGACAGGGCTTATCGATCCAGGCCGCCTCTTCCCCGACGATGCCACGTTGTTGGGGTTCGCGCTGAAGGATCTCGTCACCGACCTGAAGGCGCCACCGCAGATCACCTCTGTGCTCCTGCCCGGCGAACAGCCCGCGGTGAAGATGGCATGGGAAGGTGTCAGGCTCAGGCCGAGCGGTGGGTTCCAGCCAACTGGTCGAAGCACGTTGGACCTGAGCGTGACGGTTACGGACACCGGATCCGACACCGTCTGCACGGTACGTGACTTCGCCCTGGTGTTGCCGTCCCCCGCAAATCCGCTGCTGCAACTGCAGTTCGCGTCCTTGAGCTACACCCACCACAGCGGCGGAATGCCAAAAACTGAGGTCGGCGGAGTGGATGTGAAGTTCCTCGGCGAACTGCAACTACTCGAGGCGTTGGGAGACGCCGTCGATCTCAGTGACGTTGAACCGTACATCGACGTGACACCGGCCGGTCTGCTCGCGCACTACTCCTTGCCGTTGCCCTCCGTCACCGCAGGCGCGTTCGTGCTGCGTGACTTCGCGGTGAACACCCAGGTCTCCGTCCCATTCGACGGGCGGCCGGTGTCGGTGGCCTTCGGCTTCGCAAGTCGGAGGAACCCGTTCACTGTGACCGTGCTGATGTTCGGGGGCGGCGGCTTTCTGGAGCTGGAACTCGACCATACCGGGCTGCGGCGGCTGGAGGGAGCGCTCGAGTTCGGCGCGATGCTCGCCGTCGACTTCGTAGTCGCCCGCGGGGAGGTCCACGCGCTCGGCGGCGTCCGGTTCGAACTGGCCGGAAGCAACGTCGCTCTCTCCGGCTATCTGCGGATCGGCGGGTGTGTGGAGGTTCTCGGACTGGTGTCGGTGTCGGTCGAGTTGTGCATCGAGCTCGCCTACCAGTCCGCCACCAAGGCTCTGGTCGGCCGGGCGACGCTGGTCATCGAGATCGATCTCACCCTGTGGTCGGACAGCGTCGAACTCGACAGCGGCACATGGGTGCTGGCCGGCGGCGGGGCGCGGATGCGTGAAGCGGTCCTCTCGGCACGCGCCCCCGCGGGGGGACTGGAACGCTGGCGGGCCTATCAGGCCGCGTTCGTTCCCGTTCCGACAGGAGACCAGTGATGAGTGAGATCGGTGAGGTCCTGGCCACGGCACACCTCAGCTCGTGGCCGTCCGAAATTCTCTGGAGTGCCGACGGGCAGCGCCTGACTGTTGTCGGCTTCGGCTCCTCGGACGAGTCGATCAGGACACTGAATACCTCCACGGGTGAAACACTTTGGACCCTAGACGTCACGGACGTCCGATCCCTTGCGGTCAGCGCTGACGGACAATCGTTGGCTTTCGCGGGCCGGCTGGGGCATAGACGAACGATCAGAGAGTGGGTGGAGCCCATCGACTGCAGCGAGCTGCCCTTCCCGAAGCGAGCGGCGTGTGAAAAGTGGAACCGCGAACACTCGGGCTGGCACGTCACGGGAGTCGAAGTGCCTCCTGATCGGATCGGTGTGCTGGCCGCCGACTCCTCCACGGTGCGCTGGGTCCGGGACGACGCCGCCTCTGCGACCAAGCACCTCAGCTACAGTCCCGATGGCACACGGTTGGCGGCCGCGGGTCAGAGCATCCTCCTGCTCGATGCGGCCAACGGCGAACTCACTCATGAGGTCGCCTCGTTCTCCCCGGCACTGATGCCCCCTGTTTTCAGCAAGGACTCCCGGTGGCTCGTGACGGCCGACGAAGAGCGCCTGGTCCTGATCGACGTCACGAGTTCGACGACACGATGGGTCACCTCCCTGCCCGAACCCCTCGCGCAGTTCACCTTTGTCGAAGCAGACAGCAGCATCGTCGCCGCGACAGAGCGTCACACCTACCTTCTCGCCACCGACGACGGTGGGATCAGGGCGTCTGCCGACCTCAAGGACCCCCTCATCGGTCTGCCGACCGTGCTCAGCGCCGACGGCCGGCTCCTGGTCAGGTGCGGGCCGGATGCGATGGTGCTGTGGGAGGTGGCCGACGGCAGCCGAGGCTTCGAAACACCGGTGGGCAACGATGCCCAAGCCCGGTTCAACCCCGCTCTTCCCGAAGTCGCCATCGCGTCCGGCAGCGGAATGAAGATAGTGAACTCCAGGCTCGGCACCACGGTCTGGCAGGAAAGCACAGACCGTCTCAAGAACCTCGCGTTCGCCCGTGACGGCCGGCGCGTCGCGCTCAGCGGAGAGACGGGCCCTGATGGGCAGGTCACTGCATTCCTCCAGATACGCGACATGAACCCCACAGGCGTGTCTCACCGGGTGTTCGATGGCCCGGTCACCCGGGTCGCCCTCACCTCGTCCCCAGGTCCGCTGGCCGCCGCCGCGAGCCAGGACGCCGAGTCGAAGGCAACGGTCTTTCACGCCGACACCGGCGAGCTGGTACTGGAAAGAATCCACCCTGGGCTGATCACGGCGCTCGAATTCAGTCCGGACGGCAGCCACTTCGCCACCGGCAGTACCGAAGGCGGCGCCCGCCTTTTCGATTCTTCCACGGGTGACAGACAGTGGCTGGTCGCCCATAACGCTCCCGTGAACGCGCTCGCGTTCCTTCCCCCTGGCGGGCACAACGTGGTCACCGCCAGTGGCGACAAGTCCGCGCGTCTCATCACCGGCGACAGCGGCCAGGAACGGTGGCGACTGACCCACCCGCAGGGGGTGACCCTGGTGGCGGCGAGCCCAGACGGCCGCTGGATCGCCACCGCCTGTGCAGACCGCTCGACCCGGATCGTGAACCCGGGCACAGGCGCGGAACTGTTTCGCTTCCGTCACGACGCGAAGATCCGCGCGATCGCCTTCAGTCCGCACGGCTCGATGCTGGCCGCTGGCGGAGACGACGGGACCGTGCTGATCATCGACCCCCTCACCGGACATGTGCTGGGACGGTCCGTTCACACCAGGGAGGTGACCGCCGTCGCGTTCAGCCATGACGAGACCTTGCTGGCGACCGCGGGCAAGGACCAGGCTGTCCACCTGTTCAATGTGGGGTCCACCCCTCCCGCACTGGCCCGGGGGATGAACTTCCCACAGACGATCACCGGCCTTGCCTTCCACCCGGCCGTGGAGCAGCTGGCGCTCGTCAGCGACCTGCCGTCGCCCAAGGTGACGATCATGGATTGCGCGGACGGCACCGAGCTGAGCCGTCTCAACCACCCGGCGGCGATACACGACCTGGCCTACAGCCCGGACGGCAAACTGCTCGCCACCGCCTGCGAGGACACACTGGTCCGCGTCTACCCTGGGAGGCGAGAAGCATGAGCAGACTGCTGTGGGTGGCGGTTCCCGGCGGCCTGTCCTCGCCGTCGACCGCCCGCATCCGCGTCTTGGTTGTCCCCCAACTCGGCGCAGGCTCCCTCGCCGACTTCGGCCTGCAGGACTGGCCGTCGCTGCTGGCTGACACATCCTTCGAGCTGCAGGTGAAAACCGATGCCGGTATCCGCGACGCGGACACCGCTCCCGTCTACGACCTGGCCGCCGACAGCGACGCCTGGCACGCGTTCTTCGACGGGGACGCCGGGTCGATCGACGCGTGGAGCCCGAAGGAGCAGCCGGTACCACAAGTCCGCCCGACCTACTCGGACGCCAGGGCCGTCGTGAGGTCCTACCGGGAGTGCACCAGCATCTTGGCTGTCCCGCAACCGGACTCCGAGTCCGTGCGACAGCGCATCGAACGCTGGCACTCCGCTCTGTCGCCATCCGTCCCCGTCGAGGAACCGCTGCCACCGCTGTCGCCGCCCATCGACTTCCACCAGGCCGTGGCGACACTGCGCGAACATCCCACTGTCCTACGGGCCCTCGGACTGGTCTTCGAGCTGAGTGTCAAGGTGGCGGACCTGCGGGTCGGAACGGGCCCGCGGTTCCTGCGAATCCGCTGCCCAGACCTCCCGCTGGGCGACCTGATCACCGCCCCCTGGACCAAGTACGACCTCTCGGAGGACACCTTCTGGGCCGCCCCCGCCGCCGGCTCCAACGGGATTCGCCGGGGACTCCTGGATCTGAGCGGTGTCGGCCTGCTGGATTGGGCCGGCTCCGAGACCCCGCCATGGGCGCTTACCACCCTCGACGTCGACGCGGCCGTCGGCGCCCTGCAGGCGGAAGCCAGGGCACTGAATGCCGATGCCCAACGCCCGCCCGTACTCCCCAGCCTGCGCACGGGCGGCCTGACCTTGATCCGTCCTGACCGCCAGTCAGACTTCACCACCCGTGTCGACGTCGCCTCGAGGCGAGCCGGGGCCTCCTTGGAGGGCGCCGAATTGACCACCGCGGACCTGGTGCTCGGCTATCGGGTCGACATCCGGGTCGAGGACGGTCCCTGGCAGTCCTTGTGCGAGCGCGAGGCCACCTACACCGTCAAGGCCTCAGACGGGCGGACCATTGCGCTGAGCCAAGGTGCTCACAAGGAAGAAGGCCACGTCAAACCACACACGGCGGTGAAGACCCCGGACGGACGCATGCACGCGGACGAGGTCGTGGTCCGCTGGGACGGATGGAGCCGGGCGGTGCCGCTCATCAACCTGCTCGGCGGTGATGACCAGGCCGGACCGAAGCCGGCTCAGTCACCACCGTACGAGTTCCGCTGGTCCTTTCGTGTGCCGGACGGCAGCCTGCCCCGGCTGCGGTTCGCGACCCGCTACGAAATCCGCATCAGGATCGCCGACCTCACCGGCGGCGGACCGGCCATGGAGGACCTGCTGGGCAGCACCGGTGCCACCGAAACGATCGTCTATACCCGAAGTGACCCCATCCAGCCGCCGCGGCTGAGCCACGACGGCGCCTTCAGCACCGGCGCGGCCATCGACCGTATGGTCATCCGCAGCGACTTCGACATGAGCATCGACGAATTCCACGCCGCCCACCCCCAGTACTCTCCGGTCGATCGACGCGTACTGCACCCGCCGGCCACGAGTTTCGCCCTGGCCGAGCAACACGGCGTGTTCGATCCACGAGGACCTGGTGACTCCGGCCAGCAGTTCATGGAACACACTTGGCAACTGGCCCAGCGCGCGCTTCGCGCCGAAGCCGCCGACGCCCCGGCCGACGCGCTTCCCGACCCTGCTACCAGCGGTATCAGCGCCTACGTTCCCCCTGCCCCCGGCGGACTGGACGAGCCGCTCCACGAACGCGCCGAGTGGCCGCCCTGGCCCTCGGGCGATCCCAAGCACATCCAACTCACCGACCAGCTCACTGCGAACCCTCCCATCCGCCTCGACTGGCGGGGCGACACGCTGGACATCCGGCTGGCCAAGGCCGAGGAGGCGGTCCTCGAACTGTCCTCCACCGTCCGTCACGACTTCCTCGATCACTTCGCTGTCGGCCTGTGGCTCAGCCGACCGGTCGACACACCGGGCATTCCCAGCCCACCGGCAGACCAATGGCAGGCAATCGCCCAAAACGGACGGCACCCGTTGCTCTCGCCTGTCCGCAGAATTCATCTGGTTCACGCCGTCAGACGCCCACTGGCGGAACCCCTGTGGCAGCTCCCACCTGAGGGCATCGACCGAGCCCCACACGAGACCCACGCCGTTCTGCGGCCCGCCTTCTCGCCCACCGGATTGAACACGGACAGCACCGGACGGCTGGAGGTCTCCGCGGCCTGGCAGGAATGGACAAACGACGGCGGCCGCCCGAAGGCCGTCGACTACCTGCACGGGGAAACGATTCCCCGAGGCGATCCGCCGGCCCTGCAAATCCGCCACGAATTCGGCGACACCAAACACCGCAGAGTCACTTACACGCTGAAGGCGATCAGCCGCTTCCGCACCTACTTCGACGCCGACGACCCCGATGACGCCTTCCGGCTGACTCGTGCTCAGCAACCCGTCACCATTCGTTCCAGCGCCCGTCCCCCGGACCTGGCCCTGTTGTCGACGACGCCTTCCTTCCGGTGGCAGAGCCAGGCCACCTCCACCCGGATCGAACGTCTCCGTTCCTCACGGCGACTACGGCTGGAACTTGCCGGCCCGTGGTACGAGACCGGCGAAGGCGAACAACTCGCCGTCCTCGTGGCCGCCGTCGGCTCTGTGCCGGCCGTCCCCGTGACCCAGCTCGGCAGGGATCCCATCTTCGCCGCGGCGCCACTTCCGCCTCTTGCCACCAAGGACTGGTTCGCCGGATTCAGTGCAACTCCCACCCCCTCCGCCCAGCCGGACCTGGGCCCGTCCATCTGGCTCGTTCCCTACGCTGTCACCCGCGCAGGCGACAACTGGTACGCCGACGTCGAGATCACCCCGCCGCCGCTCTCCTACGCGCCTTTCGTCAGGCTCGCCCTCGCCCGCTACCAGCCCGACAGCCTGGCCGGCCTGTCCCTGTCTCCCATCAGCGTGTCCGATCCGGTACGGCTCCTTCCGGACCGTCATCTGATCATCGAACGCAACGGCGTCGACATACACGTGTCACTGCTCGGAGCAGGTCCGAATCCTCCCAACCGCCTGGAACTCAGCCTGGAGACAGCGCATCCCGCCTCTGGAGTGGACCCGCGTTCCATCGACCTGGTCGACCTCACCACCCCGCCCTCCGCCGACATCCCCGCGTGGCATCCGCTGCCGTCACACACCCTGACCAGCGAGCAGCCTGAAACCCCCTGCACACTGCGGCTGCCTTCCGACTCCTCCCCTCTCCGGCTCCGAGTCCGCGAAATCGAACACCTCGACGCGCCCGTGACCTCGACGTCTCCCACTGAACTCCGTGACCGGACGGTGTTCGTCGACACCGTCCCTCTTCCTGCCGACTGGCGGCCGAACTGACCACACCCCACGCCGAAGACCGAACGAGCTCGCACCGATCAGCCCTTGTCGGCATCGCCACTCGCCACACGACCGAGCACCCATGGTGTGCCTGCCCGGACGTGGGACCCACTGCCGGACCGAACACCACCGCCAGGAAGGAGTAGCCATGCCTCCACGGAAGAAGGTCTCACCGCAGAAGAAGCAGACGCTCAAGCAAAAGGTGGCCAAGACCGCTGAGGACGTCCGAAACACGTCAGCGGCGGTAGCCGCGACGGCCGCAGCCACGGCGGCCACGGCCGCGCAGGTGGGAGCACCCGAGGTCTCGGCCGTCGCCGGCGCGGTAATGGCCGTGGCCGGCATCCTGGCAGTGTTCTCCACCGTCGTGCAGAAACTGGCCAACGACCCTCCTCGCGACGACTTCGACGAGGTCTGGGTCAGCGCGGCGGCCATCGACGAAGACGCCCTTCCAGAAGAAGAACCCCTGCGCACCGCCGTGCGCGTCGGCGCCCAGACAGCAGTCCTCACGGACAACTACTACGCGTTGTTGCGCGCGTTGGAGCGCTACGACGGTGCAGTGGAAGCGGGAGAGGACGACGCCGCCGACACACAAGCCGACGCCGTGCAGCAGAACGGCGACGCCGTCATCGCTGCGCAGCAGGCCGTCCAAGATCTGGCCGCGCAGATCAACGATTCATGGGCAACCATCACAGCAAACACCCCTCCGGACCACACCTCGCTGACGCTCGACGACATGAAGCAGCAATTCCTGGACAACTGGGGCGACCCGGCGGACAACCCCGCCAATGCTCCGTCCGCCGCGCTGCAATCCATCCTCACAGCCCTCACCGGCGCCGCCGAGGACCTGCTCCAGCCCTTCGATGTCGGGCTCCCCCACCCCGTTCTGGACGCGGACAGCGTCCCGGACGAACCCTCCGCCCTGATTGACACGGCATACCAGGACTCCTTGGCTGACGCGGGCGGGCAGTTGCCAGACCTGGTCTTCGAGGAGGAATGACCTTGAGACGCTACTACTCACAGGACGCGAGCATCTGAACAGCGCTGAACAGCGACATCTCCCGACGAAGGCGCGTCCAGCAGGGCACTTGAACGTGCGGCCGCCGCTTCGACTACTCCTCCTGACGACCGTGGAGCTGCTGAGCTAGCAACGCACTCCGACCGAGAGGACCGGCTGGAGCATTGCGCTTGCCGAATACCTCATCCAGGCTGGTCAGGCCGCATGGGTGTACTCGTGGAGGGCACCGCCGAGTCGCGTGCGTCTGCGTATGTCAAGGCGCCCGATCGTGCCCGGATCCTCGATCGGAGCGGGTAGCGGATGGAGGGGGCGGGCGTTCGCTATGCCCTGGTGCGGCCTGTGCTCGTTGTAGAAGGACTCGAACTCGCGGAGGGCGTGTAGCAGGTGGCGCTGGTCCCAGATCAGCGTGCGGTCCAGCAGTTCCCGTCGACAGGTCTGCACCCACCTCTCCATGATGGAGTCCAACTTCGGCATCCGAACGCCGCTGAGCACCACCTCGATGGCCGCGTCCTTGACGACTGCGTCGAACAAGGCGGGGAACTTCCCGTCCCTGTCCCGAAACATGAACCTTGCCCGACAGCCCGCGTCCTCCAAGTCCATGACGAGGTTCTTCGCGGCCTGGACCACCCAGGATGCGGAGGGGTGAGCAGTGGCGCCCAGGATGCGGACCCGGCGGTTGGCGTGCTCGATGGCGGCAAACACGTACAGCCGCACCCCGGTCAGGGTGACGGTCTCGAAGAAGTCACAGGCCAACAGGGCATCGGCTTGGGATCGCAGGAAGTCGCCCCAGGTACTGGAACTCCGCTCGGGCGCCCGGGTCGATCCCGGTCTCCCTCAGGATCTCCCAGACCGTGGAGGCGGCCACCTTCACCCCCAGCACGAGCAACTCACCGTGCACACTCCTGTAGCCCCAACTGGGATTTTCGCGTGCCAGGCGCAGCACCAGGGCTCTGATCGAGTGCACGGTGCGCGGTCGTCCCGGGCGCTTGGGTCGCAAACGGGCCGCGTGGCGGCGTGCGAGAACGTCGCGGTGCCATCGCAGCACCGTGTCCGGGCGCACGAGCAGCCGCGTCCTGCGCAGCACATGCCGTGGCAGCCGGTGCAGCAGCGCCGCCAGGAACGCCCGGCCGGTCGGGGTGAATCGCACCCTCTGCTTGCCGAGTCGGCGTTCCAGCACCGTGATCTGATGACGCAGGGCGAGGATCTCCGCGTCCTTGTCACGGGCGCTCATCGACAGCAGGCGCAGCAGGCCGAATCCGTTCGTCACGCTCAGGTAGGCAAGTCGTAGCAGCACGGTCGATCATCATGCCGCGGTGATCGACAGCCACGTGAGGATGCCGACGCGAGCAACCGCGGTCGACATCCCACACACCGGCTACCACCAGGACGGATGAGTTTTCGGCTAGGGCAACCCTCCGTCTCTCCGTCCCGGCCGGCGGCGGCCTGCGGCCCCTGCGCGACCCTGCCGAGGCCGAGGACGACGACAGCGAGGAGTGATCCCGCCCAGGCTGCCGGAATCTGGATGCCCCCAAACGCCCGCACGCTCGGTCGGCGCGGTGGCCAGCTCCAGCAGCTTCCGGTGTGCGACCAGGCCGCGACCGTTATCTAGGGTGAATCGCCGTTGTGGTAGGTCAGAGCTTGATCGCCGTATCAGGCAAGTCAGGCAAGTTGCTCGACGTTGGGTAGCGCGGCGAGCCGCCGACAGGGATCAGGCCGTCGAGGACGTCGACGACGAACTGGGACGCGGGGCATCGCTTCGAACTCGTCTCGTGAGCCGTCGTTCAGCACCGTGCGCGTTTCAGGTGACGGATGCTCAGCGATGGCTGGGCCCGCCGGTCAGTCGATGCCTTCGATGATGCGGAAGTCGCGCTCGACGCCGTCGGGGAGGGCCACCAGCGCCTTCTGGTACGCCTCGCTCTCGTATGCCGCGACGGCCTGTTCAAAGCTGTCGAACTCGATCAGAACGACGCGTTGCGTGATTCCGGCCTCGTGGGCGACGACTCGACCGCCACGGGACAGGGTGCGCCCACCCCCAGCCTGGACAGCCGGACGGGCCAGCTTGCCGTAGGCAGTCAGCCTCTCAGGGTGGGAAATGGCGGGGTAGACACTGACCCAGTAGCCCTTAGCCATGGAAACCTCCTGTGTTCGGCCGGACAGGTCCGACTCCGAATTGACACTCAGATCGATCGATCCCGGCGATGGGTACTGCGGTCAGTGGAATCGTCATATGTGCAGGTTAGGGCTTGATGTGCGGCCGAGGGAAAGACCGGTACGAGATAGACTCAGAACGGCTCGTTATCAATCGGCAAGGAGGGCACGTGGCGCCGGATACGGTGAGCCTGCGGTACTTCCTGGTGCTGGCGCAGGAGTTGAACTTCACCCGCGCGGCCGCACGGATCGGTATCGCACAGCCCGCACTCAGCGCCCGGATGCGCCGATTGGAGGCGGAACTCGGTACGGCCCTGCTGGTCCGCAACACGCGTAGGGTCGTATTGACCACGGCCGGTGCGGCTTTGGCGGAGTCCGCGCCGCCCGCGCTGGCGGCGCTGGACCGGGCGTGGGACACCGCCCGGAGCGCGGCGGCCGGTGAACTGGGCACGCTGCGCATCGGATACAGCCTCAGCGCCGGGGCCGAGACGGCACCGGCCCTGGTGGACAGGCTGATTCGCGGCAACAGCGGACTCGAGGTCGGCGCGGTCCCGATGGCGACACCGGAGATCTCCCCCGCGGTCGCCGACGGCCGCATCGATGCCGGGATCACCCGCGGTGAACAACCGGGCCGTGGCGTGCGCCGGTTCCTGCTGCGGCGTGCGCGCATCGGGGTCCAGCTGGCGCAGCACCATCCGCTGGCCGAACACCCGGAGATCGAGATCGCCGACGCGGCCGCGTATCCGCTGCGACTCCCGGACCGTGCGGCCAACCCCGTGATCCACGATCAGCTGTCCGCACTGTTCCGAGACACCCGACCACACCCCCGATTCCACACGCCCGCAGTCTCTTTCGACATGTCTCAGCGCGACCTGCGCGACGGGGTCACCCTCGCCCCGGCCGGAGAAGCCGCGGCCACGGCACAACCGGCCGGTCTCACCTGGCGACCGCTGCGGGGCGCGCCCAGCCTGACGATCCACCTGGTCCTCCCACGCGAGCAGTCGCCACTACACCGCCGCATCCGTGCCGTCGCCAAAACCCTGGCGCACGAGCTGCACTGGCTGCCGGACTGACGCGCAAGAGGTCAAGCGAGACGAACGCCTGCGGTGGCAAGGCCGAAGACCTTGCGCCCGGCGGACTTCGCGGTGATGACGATCTGCGTTCGACGGCTCTCAGCCGGGAGTGTGGTGGCCATCAACAGCCGTGCCCCGCACCGTATCCCGGCCAGGAACAAGCGGTGCGGGGGCGGCGGACCTCGTCCCCGGATTGGAGACCGTCATGACCCACCGTACGCACCTCCCCGTTCCGAGGCGCCAGCGCGCCCGCCGTCGATTCCTCCAGCGCCTCGGCCAGGCAGTGATCTACACGGGTACCACCACGTTGGTCGCGGGTCTGGCCCGCGCCCTGCTGCACCTGGTCCATCTGGCCTGACCGCGTGTGGGGCGGCGGCCAAAACGGCCGTTCGCCGGGCACGCGCTCGCCGACACCCGCGGCGCCGCCGGCCGGGCCGTTGCGATCCGGGACGCCATCAAGGCCACCCTCGCCGCCGACGAAGACGTCGAGGCCGCGATCGAGCGGGCCATCATCGCGGGCCAGCCCGGCGGGGCGTGGCAGGACGGCCTGTGGTGACCCACCCCCTGTAACAGTCGACCCCCGGCACCCGCCGGGGGTTCAGGCGTTCCACCTCGGACTCAACCGACGGTGCGGTTTCTGGAGGGTGCGGGGTTCTTGCCAACCCTTCCCCGGGCCCACGCCCACATGTCGTCCGGCGGCGGCAGTTCAAGACCCCTCGTCGGGACTGCGACGCGGCTATAACTGAACCGGGAATGAAGTTCTGGGAGTTCCTCCTCAGCGAGGATCCGCACCTGCATGAGGTTGTCGATGTCCAGGGTCTGCGGGATCTTCACACCCTGCTTGGTCAGTACTGCTCTCCAGTCGATCGACGGGACGTCCACGTGGCGAGCACCCTTTTCACAACACCTTGATCGGTGGTGATGGTATCCCCGGGCCGCACCCCAGGATCGGAGGTGGAACGGGGCGTTGGAACGCACCTGGAGGACTGGGGAGCACGTTCACCATCGCTCTCCGGCCGGACACGCTCGCCCACGCACTTCGGCCCGGCAGTGATGTCGGGTGGGGCAGCCGCAGGCGGAGTCAGCCCCGGCCGTCGCCCGGGATCAGGGCGGCGTACCGCCTGTGGGCCGTCTGCCTGGTGACCTGGGCCGCGGTGCCGATCTCGTGCCAGCTCGCACCGGCCTGACGGGCCGTCTTCACTGCCGAGAAGACCCGCTGGCTCTTCCCTGGCTTCCGGGCCGGACGGCCGACCCGGCCCGACCACATGTCCTCACGACTGCGCGAGATCGGCATCCCGGTCGCAGCCGCCCGCGGCGCCGCCATCCGACAACAACTCCTCGAACTGCCCGCCCCCGTCGTCGCGGACGCCCTCGGCTACCACGACAAGGCCACCAGCCGCCTCCTCAGAGAAAGCGGTGGGACCTGGAGCCGATACGCCGCTGGCGATCACAGCCGTTCACCAGCAGGCTGGGCTCCCAAGGGAACCCGCGACAGTTGAATACGAGAGCCCACCAGTAGACGCGATACGCCACCGGCAACCACTCTCGGTGATGCGGCCACCGGTCTCACCGAGGAACGCGGCGACACCTCGACATGCGAGCCCAGCGCTGTCGCCCAGGTGGGCGGGCTGATCGCGTCACCTACAGGCAGTCACCCACTTTTCGCTCTCCTCGTCCCACCAGATGCGGATGACTTTCCCATCACGGCCACCGGCAACGAGATTATCGAAGTCACGAACCAGGGCGCTGTGGGCGCCTTCCGGGAGATTTCCAGGAATCTCAACACTCAGTTGGCCGTCCTCGGTACGCAAGATCAGGACATCCCACTTTCCCTCGATGTCGTGGCGGCCTGAGGAGATGGACTCAATGACTCTGGAGAAGGCTCGGTAAGTCGAAGTTGCCGCCTGGGACGCGATGTTCTGCACGAATGGGGCGGCTACCCATGTGGCAGTGATCACAACAACCCAATGGTCCGGCCGGAAGTTCCCCGGAATGACGATATCGATGACCTTGCAACCCAGTTGCAAAAGCCACCGCCGTGCGAAGTTGCGGGCCCTGATGGGCCCCGGAACGAGGATGGGCTCTGGTTGGAGCTCACCCACCCTTCGCTCGATGTACCAAGTCCCCGCCTCTTGTGCCGTGTTACCCGACATCGGTCACCCCTGGAGGTCAGCAGAGCACGTTGAGGGAGCGAGCGTCCAGAGGTTCACACCAGTGCGCTACTTGGTGGCCATGGGCGGGTACTCGCAGCCCAACGCCCAGGCGACCTTCTCCGCAAGGGCGTCAAGGGGGTAAGGCCGGGGCCGGACATAGCGCCAGCCTCCCCCGGCCCTGTTCAGTCCTTCGCCGAGCGACCACTCAATGCGAGGAGATGGGAAGTCGTCGGCGGAATACGCGACACTTGAACATGCGACCTCACCAGTCTCAGACCCTGCTCCGTCGAGGGTCGGAGTGGGGAGATCCTTCAGGTTCCAGTAGATGGCCCTGTTCTCGTATAACTGCCGTCGCCCGACAAGTAGCTCTGCGTGATGGGCTTATGCGGTGTCGCGAGCTCGTTCGAGGACTCGGTAGACGGTTGCGCAGCTGACGGAGAACAACTCGGCAAGGTCGGCGATGGTGTGCTCGCCGACCTGGTGGAGCTGGACGAGCTTTACGGCACGCGCGACGAGGGAGTCGGCACGGAGCAGGCGAGGCGGTCGGACTTGGGCACCACGAGGTGTCGCCGGCGCGGACGTAGGCGAGGGACTGGTCCAGGCCGGGCTGGTTGCAGCGGGTGCCGGTCAGCCCGAGGTCAAGGAAGACCGCTCCTCCGGGACGCCGAGCCAGCAGAATCTCCCGCTGGGCGGTCAGGTGAGCATCGGTGGAGCAGCGAGCGCATTCGGTGAGGAGTCCCCACCAGGAATGTACGGAGGCCGCCCTGACCGTACAGATCACCGGACACCCCAAATGAGACGGTGATCGCGTACCTCGGGGCGCCGAACTCCAGGGTGCACGGGGGGGGTGGTGAGTGTGCCTGACGCACTCCTGTTTGAGGCGGGCGTGATGGTCGATCCGCGGTTCGCACGGCAGCGCGGCGGGTAGCGTCCGGATGTCCAGATCGTTGTGGCTTGGGGGTGGCGCGGGTGGACCCGGTGTCGGTGGCGTTGCTGGCGGCGTTGGCTGGCGGCGCAGGCGGGGAGGCCGGGCGACAGGCGTGGGTGGGGCTGGCGGCCCTGGTGCGGCGCCCGTTCCAACGCGGCGACGCGGACGCCCCTGTGGTGAGTTCTGGGGAGGCGGAGCTGGCGCGGCTGGAGGAGGCCCCGGCCGACCAGGCGCGGGCGCAGGCTCTCAGTACCGCGTTGGCGGTGCGGGCTGCTCTGGACGCGGACTTCCACAGCACCCTTGAGGGCTGGCACGCGCAGGCGCGGCTGGTGCGTACCGGCGACGGCACAGTGACCAACACGATCAGTGGCGGCACGTTCAACGGGCTCCACTTCATGGGCCGCGATTACTCGGGCTTGTCCTTCACGACGCCCCCGGCGGCAACACAGCCTGGGGACGGTGACGGCGCGACGGGCCTGCCACCCGCGCGGGGCTGACCGGCATGGGGTACGCGGACCCGCCGCCCGGCGAGGACGGCGGGGGCGACCAGGTCAACAACACGATCTCCGGCGGCAACATCTCCGGTGTCGTGTTCCAGGCCCGGGACGTCACCCTCCAACTGCCCCCGAAGATCACCCCGGCGCTGTCCGGATTGCCCACCCCCACAGTCGGTTTCACCGGCCGCGACAAGGACCTCAAGCAGTTGCTGGCCGACCTCGCCCCTGGCTCGGGCGGGTGTCCGACGGTGCTGGTCAGCGCCGTGGCGGGGCTGGCCGGGATCGGCAAGACCGAACTGGCCGTGCAGGCCGCCGCCCGCGCCTTGGCCGAGCCGGGCTGGTTCCCCGGTGGAGTGCTGTTCGTGGAGATGGCCGGTTACCACGAAGACCCCCACCGCCGCGTGACGCCCGAGCGGGCTCTGGAGGGCCTGCTGCGCGCCCTGAGCATCCCCGGCGAGCACATCCCCAACGGTCTGGAGGACCGGCAGCGGCTGTACCGCAGCGTCCTCGCCACCTACGCGAAGGAGCAGCGGCGGATCCTGGTCGTCGTCGACAACGTCTCCAGCGCCGCCCACGCCCGCCCGCTGCTGCCCACCGACGGCGCCACCGCCGCGCTGGTCACCTCCCGCCACACCCTCGACGGCCTGAACGCGCGCCTGCACGACCTCGTCAAGCTCGACTCCCGGGACAAGGACGAGCATGCCCGCCCTGCGGGCGGCTCCGACCCCTCTTGCCAGTGGCCCGCCTCACGCGGCTTGTTGGACGCTGCACTGCGCGCCGCCCGAGGCGACGCGGATACCCGCATCACCGACGACCCCCAAGCGGCCGAGACCATCGCCGCCCTGTGCGACGGCCTGCCGCTGGCCCTGCGCATCGGCGCCGCGATCCTTGCCGCCGCCCCCCACAGACCTGCGGCCTCTCTGGCCGACGACCTGCGCGACGAGCACACCCGCCTTGACGAGCTGCAACGCATCGACGGCGCGAGCCGGAAGCCCTCCGACCGGGCGGTACGCGCCTCCTTCAACCTGTCCTATCAGCTGCTCGACGACGACCACGCCCGGCTGTTCCGACTGTTGCCACTGAACCCCGGCCCGGACGTGTCGACCGAGGCCGCCGCACATCTTGCCGGCACCACCGAGAAGGCAACCAGGAAACTCCTCCAGCACCTGTCCGACGCGCACCTGGTCGAACAAGGGCAGATCTGGGGCCGATGGCGGATGCACGACCTGGTCCGCCTCTACGCCGACGAACACGGCCGCACCCACTCCAACCCCGACCAACGTGAGGTGGCCCGCACCCGCCTCTTCACCCACTACCAGGACACCACCACCGCCGCCGCCGACACCCACCTCGACACCCGGCCCAGCCCCCGCGCCCCCCGCTTCAACAACCGCAACCACGCCCTGGAATGGCTGGACGCCGAACACGCCAACCTCACCGCCACCGTTATGACCGCTGCGGCCCTCGGCCACCCCCGTACCGCCATCGCTCTCGCCTTTTCTCTTGTTCGCTACCTCGTCTATCGCCGGTCGTTCGACGACGCGATCACCCTCAACACGACTGCCCTGGCTCTGTGCCGCGAGCTCCGTGACCGGCGCGGCGAAGCGGAGGCACTGACCAATATCGGCATCGCCTTGCGGGAGGTGCGGCGGTTTGAGGAGGCCATCGACGCCCACACCGGCGCCGGCGACCTCTTCCGCAGGCTGGGCGACCAACACCGCGAAGCGGTCGCGCTGACCAATTGCGGCACTGCCCTGCTGGAGGTGCGGCGGTTTGAGGAGGCAATCGACGCCCTCACCCGCGCCGCCGCCACCCACCGTGAACTCCGCAACCCGCACGGCGAAGGTCAGGCGCTGAACAATCTCGGCATCGCCTTGCGGGAGGTGCGGCGGTTTGAGAAGGCCATCGACGCCCAGACCCGCGCAGCCGACCTCTTCCGCAGGCTGGGCGACCGACACAGCGAAGCGGTCGCGCTGAACAATCTCGGCGCCGCCCTACTGCAGGTGCGGCGGATTGAGGAGGCAATCGACGCCCTCACCCGCGCCGCCGCCACCTACCGTGAACTCCGCGACCAGCACGGCGAGGCTCAGGCGCTGACCAATCTCGGCGCCGCCCTACTGCAGGTGCGGCGGATTGAGGAGGCAATCGACGCCCAGACCCGCGCAGCCGACCTCTTCCGCAGGCTGGGCGACCGTCACCGCGAGGCGACCGCGCGGAACAATCTCGGCAACGCCCTGCGCGAGATGGGACGGTTTGAGAAGGCCATCGACGCTCACGCCTGGGCCGCCGCGACCTACC
Organism: Streptomyces herbicida; assembly: GCF_032656585.1. Classification (NCBI taxonomy): domain Bacteria; kingdom Bacillati; phylum Actinomycetota; class Actinomycetes; order Kitasatosporales; family Streptomycetaceae; genus Streptomyces; species Streptomyces herbicida. The sequence continues at coordinate 50,846 of NZ_JAUYWJ010000031.1, read as the reverse complement.
GTGAGTTCCGCGACCGTCACCGCGAGGCGAAGGCTCTGGACAGTCTCGGCAATGCCTTGCATGAGGTGGGACGGTTTGAGGAGGCAATCGACGCTCACACCTGGGCCACCGCGACCTACCGCGAGCTCTGCGACTGGCATGGGCAGGCGGTCGCGCTGAACAATCTCGGCAACGCCCTGGGGGAGATGGGACGGTTTGAGGAGGCCATCGATGCCCTTACCGGCGCTGTCGACCTCCTCCGCGAGCTCTGCGACCGGCATGGGCAGGCGGTCGCGCTAAACAATCTCGGCAACGCCTTGCATGAGGTAGGACGGTTTGAGGAGGCCATCGACGCCCAGACCCGCGCTGCCGACCTCCGCGAGGTCGACGAATGAGGCCTCCCTGTGTCAGCTTGAGGTCAGGGTCCGGCGGATCACCGGCAGGAAGTCCACCGGAACGGGGTCGCGTTCGTCACCGTCCAGACCCTCCTGTCCTGTCGAAGTGCATCTGTCAGATAGCGAGCTGTTGACCTGCTGGGATGCCAGGCCGATTGAGGAGACGGAGGCTCAGGTTTCTCAAACGACCTGGCTTTCACGGAGGAGTGGTTCACAGAACCACTCAAGGCGGCAGCAGGTGAGGCGTACGAGCGGAATCCCCCGGCACCCCGGCGCAACCGGTTGTCAGTGCTGTTCGGCAGGGTGTGCATGTGACGAATCGAGACGAGGAACGTGGCGCCGCCATCTGGTCTGGACTGCCTCCGACGGCCAGAGAGCTGCTCATGGCAACCGAATGGGACGCCCTGCAGCATGCATATGGAAGTGCAGAGGACACCCCGCCGTACCTGTGCCAACTTCTGAACGAGGATCCCGAGGTGCAGGCCGAGGCACTAGGAATGCTCGAAATGTCCGTGCTGCACCAAGGATCCCTGTACAGCTCCACCCCGCCGGCCGCACTGTTTGTTGCAGCGATCCTGGCCCACCCTCAGACTTTGGCCGAGCACGAGAGCTTCTTCCCCTGGGACGACCGGACCAGGCCCCTGCGGGCCGCACTACTCGACTGGCTCGGCCAGATCGCCGACTCGGCCTCCTACGGCGAGGACCCTGGCAGCGAGGGCGTGTACGGGGATGAGTACGACGGCGAGGACAAAGACGAGCTCGAAGCGATCCGCGCATGCCGGAGTATCCGACCCGAGCTCTACGACGCGGTCGAACCGTTCCTCGACGATCCGCATCCGGACACCCGAGAGGCAGCCCTCGGAACGGTCACCGTACTCCTGAAAGCACCCGACCTCGCCGAACTCGTTCCCCGCGCCGCCCACCGCCTGCGTAGCGTTCTTGCAGCAGACGGCAGCCGCCGAGAACGCTCCTCCGCCGCTCTGGCAATGGGCGCCTGGGGCCAGGACACCACCGGTCTCCTCAACGATCCTGATCCAGCCGTGCGAACCTGCGCCGCTCTGGCCATCGGATGCGCGCACATGCCCCGCGCCACCGCCGTCCTGCTCGAAGCCCTGCAGAACCCGGTCGAGGCAGACCACTGGTTCCCCGACCCCCTGCCTCAGTTCGACGGCTGGCTCCGCTTTACCCTCCTGAAGGCCATCCTTGACCGCGTCGACGCCTTTGAGGACCTAGCCCCGGCGGCCATGGCCCTGATACCGCTCGCCAGCGACTACACCGTCGACAGCGACTGGGGTCCGCTGCTCGTCAAAGCCTTCCCCACCGGCTACAGCCCCGGCCTGCCACTGTCGGCCGCGCAACGGGAGCTTCTGCAAGCCGTCACCGCCAATGACAAATGCTGGGGCAACATTGGCAACAAAATCCGCTGGCTCAGGGAAGCCGGCCTGCCGGAGCAGCGCGACGCCATCCGAGCCCTGCTCTGAGTGACAGGCACAGCGAGAACCGGACCTGAGAAAATGAGGTCAAATCCCACGTACGGGGCGAACGTCGTCGCTCACCGCGCGGCGCAGTGAGAATCCGACAGCGCGAACGAGAAGCGCTGAGAATCCGACAGTCTCAGTGCGACAGGACACCCGGTACAAGGCCCTGTTCTCCCGAAGCTACGGCGAAGTGACGAGTAGCCCTCTGTAATCAGAGTGACGTTCGGTCATGAATAGCCGGGCGGGGTCCGGGGACTTCGCCGACCTGGAGGGCGGCGAAGTCGGCGTGGGCCTGTTCGACGGCTTCGGGGTATGCCTCGCGCTTGGCATGCTCGGCGAGCGCCCGGTAGATGCTCGCGACGGATGGGTTCTGGCCCTTGCGCTTGCCGGTGGGGATGATGAGGTCGGGCTGGATCTGCTCGACGGACTCGCCGCCCGCGCGGCGCCGGAGCACGGTGTGGAGCATGTCGTCGGTGATGACCGGGGGCCGGCCTCTGTGCTTGCCCTTGCGGGCCGCGGTGTCCAGCCCGCCATCGCCGCGAAGAACGCGAACAGCAGCTTGCCGGGGCCGGTGGGGTCGTAGATGCCGGGCAGGGGCCCGGCGAGCATCTCCAGGACCAGGCCGTGGGCGGTGAGGTGGTCGGCGAGCGCGGTCAGTTCGGCGGCATCGCGGCCGAGCCGCTTTATCTCGTACACGGTGAAGATGACCCGGCAGTGCGGGGCGTGCGCCTCCGCGTCCGTCAATGCTGCGGAGCGCAAAGCCGCAGACGCTGGTGCGTGGATGGGGCTGGCCGGTGCGGCCGCCGGCGGTGCGGCGTCGGCCGCGGTGTGGGCCGCGCTGCTGTGGCTCTTGGCCTCTGGCCGCGTGGATCTGGCGGCCGGAGGCGGCGCGGTCTTACGCGCGCGCAGAGCACCGCATCTTCACCGGACTGCGCGAACTGGCCAAGGACCGATCGGTCCTGCTGATCACACACCGACTTGCTAATGTCGCCGTGGCGGAGAGGATCATCGTCCTCGACCAAGGACAGATCATGCAAGAAGGGACGTACGCACAACTCACTCGCGAACCAGGGCTGTTCCGGTCCGTGTGGGAACTACAGCGGCGCACCGGCGGCGAGGCGAGCAGCTGCGCGTGACCGTCAATGCCGACCGAACACCCGTGCGCCACGGCACCAGTCGCCGCGGCCCGAGACCACCTCCGCCGCCGACAAGCGCAGTGCGGGTCAACGCTCGATTCAAGGGCGGCGTGACGACTGTGCCCGCCGAGAGCAGCGCGTCCTCAATGTCATCGACAAGCTGGCCAACAACGGCAGTGTCATCTCCGCAGTCGCACGAAGGGCCGGCGTGCACCGGGCGTTCGTTCACCGGCACCCAGATCTGCTCGCTCACGTCCGCGCAGTGGTGACACCCGGCCCCACCAGATGGAGGCAAACCCACGGCGATCAGCCGGGCGCCGCTCCAGGCCGACGTGCTCGCCGTTAACCCGAGATGGCCCGCTTCACGGCGCAATCCCGGCAGCTCGAACAACGTCTCTCCAAGACCTCGGCGAGCAGGACAGGCGCAGCAGCGACGTCGGCCCTCCCACCGCATCGACAAGCTCCAGGCCCAGATCACGGAACGCCAACAGCAAAACCTCGACCTGCGCCTACAACTCGAAGAGTAAGAAGAGGAGTTGAGCGCTGCCCTCGCTGTCCATCGAGAACTGACCAAAAACCTCAACCACGATCAGAGTAGGGGAATATGAAGAACCGCTACCAGCGCGTCGTCGACGTCTACGTACTCCTACGCCAGCCCGACGGGCGCATCCTGCTCATGGAACGCGCCAACACCGGCTACGCCGACGGACAGCTCTGCCCGCCCAGCGGGCACCTCGAAGACGGCGAATCCGTGATCGACGGCGCGATCCGGGAAGCCCGCGAGGAGGTCGGCGTGAACCTCAACGGGCACGACCTCGAATTCGTCCACGTGGTCCACCACCGCAGTCCCGAAAGACACGGGCGCATCGGCTTCTTCTTCCTGGCAGAGAACTGGGACGGCACGCCAAGCAACCGGGAGCCTCACAAGTGCGCACGACTTCAGTGGGCAGATCCGGCCGATCCGCCGAGCAACACAGTGCCCTACACCGCCGCCCTCGCACAGATCGTCAACGGCCGTCCGTTCTCCCTCGACGGATGGACCAGCCCTCCGGACCGGGCATGACCACGTCCACCACACCTTTTGCAGAACACAAGTACTGTGCCAAACGGCCTGAACAGGGAAGATCCGGCTGAGTAGCAAGCGAACAATGCGAACAGCCCCAGAGAGCCCGGTGGCCGGCCGACGCGCTCCGGAGCCGACCGTCGTCTACACGCGGGCGGCAATCGACGGCATCCGTCACGGCCGCCCCTACACCGGAATCGACCGGATCGGCCAGGACGGCACGCTCTCGATCCGGATCGTCGTCACCAAGCCCGCCAACCGGAAGAAAAAGGCAGGCGGGGCGGCTGATCCGTCAGCCACGGCTGGGCTCTGCGTGGAGCGGAACACTGTCGAGCAGCTGGTCATCAAGGTGTAGGCCTGGCGGGGCATCGCGGCTCGATGCGACATGAGGTCCCGAAAGCTAGGTCGCCAGCCTCCGGGCTGATCACAACATCACACGGGTCCTGGTACGTCTGGCAAGGGGCGCAGCGCGGTCAACTCGAGTAGGGAGTAGGCGACTTCGGCCATTGCCTCCGGCGGCAGCAAATGGGCCGCTTCGCGGAGGATATGCCGGGCACGTTGGAAGTCTCCCTCCCGTTGGAAGTGAACTGCCAGAACGGCAGTTTCTGTTGGCGAGCGCTTCACTGCGGAGTGCCTGCCGGTGGATGTCCGATCGTTGGGCTGATCTGTGATTTCCTTGGCTTGATCGGATTGTATCCGCTGAATTGCCCTCAGCCATGGTCCGGTGTCCTTTACGGAGCAGGCCAGGAGGAGCGCTGTCACCGTGGAGGGTGAGGGGAGCCGGTCGCGGGTCAATGCGTCGAAGAGTGTGCTTCGGGCCAGGCCAGCCTGCTTGGCCGCCGCTCTGATGGTCAAACCGCGCATGGTCAGCAGGCTGCGCATCGCCTGCTGCGCCTCGGGCAGTGACGTTATTTGATCCGGAGTTGTGAAGGGCTGTTCTGGCCGCGCCTGGTGCTGAGCGAGGGTGAATTTTGTCTCGCGTTCCCTGCGGGCGGCCATCCGGAGGGTCACCCACTCGTCGAAATCGCTGGTCACGTTTTGCCCCGACGCCAGTCGTCTCAGCACATCAACCAGCGTGATCAAGATATCTTCGCTGGGGATGAGCTGGCCGGAAAAGATCCGGGACAGTGTGGCCTCGGATGCGCCTGTGCGATTTCGAATACGCTTCAGCGTGGGGTCACCGGCTTCGGCCCGAAGGCGGCGCAGCTCAGAAGCCAGCCGCACCGCCGCGGGTCCTTCCTCCCTCATGTATGTGGAGTTACCGGCCGGGGCCAGGCCGCCAGGCCCGTCGCACCATGGCCGGTGCGGCGTTCAACCGGCGGGCCGCCTCGGTGGCTCCGAGAACGGCCGCAGCCACCTGAACGCTCACCTCTGCAGGCACGCCACCAAAGGTGAGCAGGCCGGCGCCTACAGAGACAAGAACGATGACGATGACGGTCGTCGATGGCCACCAGCGTCGCCACCTGCGACGCCCTGGACAGGATCCGGTGTTGTCCATGGAAAGATCCTTTGGCTAGGTGATGGAACGTCAGGCGCCTTTGTCCGCAATGTTGTTGCAGCAGCATCGCGAGGCATCTCCGAGCATCGTGTACTACGGGCAGAGCGCGCCACAAGTTCCCTGAAGAAAGCCGAGAGATACGGACTTCACCCCCCTGGGTGAACCACAGGGGGGTTTCGCCGGAAGCGCCGAGTCACCGCTGCAACAGTGCCCGCGCTGTTATGAGCCTGTCCTAGCCAAGGATCAGCAAGCAGGCCCCAGGGCCTGCTTGTCAGCTCGTAACCGATGTTGGGTTTTCTCGCGGTGTCCGGCAGCAAGTGCCGCCGTTCCGGAGTCAGTTCGGACACACTTCGATCGAACTCCTACAGACCCAGGTCCATTATATCTGCAGTTCAATGATTGCGCGAGGCCATGGAAGACCGTTGCCCGCCAGAGGGATCGCCCTGATTTTTCAGCGTCGCTCGTCGGACACTTCCGGACGCCTTGATGAAAGAAATGGCGACCAGTCGGCTTCCCGGTCACCGTGGCGGCCCTGCGGCTGGCCTTCGGGGAGCCGGGCCCGGGGCCCTGTGAGTTCCGGATGCCCTCCGCCGCAGGCCTGATGCTGACCTTGGCTGCAGTACCCCGGAGAGAGTGAAGTCGGGTGCAGGAGCTCCGATTTCGGGCACGGGCATGAAGGTCCTCTCGTAAGGCGGGGGTTCTCGATAGACGATGCAGAACGTTCGTTCTTGTCGCGAAGATTGTCCGGGTGTCCGCTACCTGCTCTTTGAGGAACCGGGGTCAGGGGCAGGATCCTCCGGCTCAGTGGTGTCCTCGGTAGCCGTCGGGCGGGGCGGCTGCGGGCTTCCTGCGGCGACGAGGTGCACCAGCTGCTCGTGTGTGACGTCGGCCGAGGTGCCCTGCCAGATGGTTCGCCCTTGCCGCAGGACGTGGAAGCGGTCGCCGAGGGCGTACAGCTCCTCCAGGTCGTCCGAGACGACGAGGATGGCGGCGCCGGCCGCAGCACGCTCACGCAGCAGGCGGTGGATCTGGGCTTTGGTCCCGATGTCGACGCCGGCCGTGGGCTGATCGATGATGAGCACGTCGGGTTCGGCGGCGAACGTCTTGCCGAGTACGACTTTCTGCTGGTTGCCGCCGCTGAGCGTCGCGGCGTGGGCGTCGATGTCGCCGGGGTGGATCTCCAGGTCTTCGACGAGCCGCTTGCCCAGGCGTCGGACCGCACGCTGTGGCACGACGCCCCAGCGGCCGAGTCGCTCGTGCATGGCCATGAGACTGAGGTTCCGCGTCAGCGGGGCGGACAGACTCAGTCCCTGGTGCTTGCGGTCCTCGGGGATGAGCGCCACCCCGCGGGCGATGGCCATGCGCGGGTTCGCAAAGGCCACCTTCTGTCCGTGCAGCCGAAGGTGTCCGTCTGTGGGCCTTTCAGCACCAGAGAGGACCCTGCAGAGCCTGGTCCGGCCGGATCCGACGAGGCCAGCCACTCCCATGATCTCGCCCACGCGCAGACTGATGCTGACCTGGTTGAGACGAGGTCCAGCGCTCACCCCGTCCGCTTCCAGCACCACAGGCTGCTCATCGTCAGCGCGGTGAGCAGCGACCTCCTGATCCAGGGTCTGCTTGAACTTCTCCCCCAGCATCAGTGCGCCCATCTGGCTTACCGATAGCGTTTTCGTGGGCTCGGAGGTGATGGCTCTGCCGTTGCGCATCACGGTCAGCCAGTCGGTCACCTCCCTCACCTCCTCGAGGAAGTGAGAGATGAACAGGAGCCCCACCCCGCGGTCGGCCAGTTCCCGCACGACCCGGAACAGGGACTGGCGTTCGGCCTCGGACAGGCGGGCGGTGGGCTCGTCCAAGATGAGTACCTTCACGTCGTCGGCCAGGGCCTTGACGATCTCGATGCGCTGCCGGATCGCAGGGCTGAGTGTGCCGACGGTGGCGTCGACGCCTTCGCCGATCTCGATGCCGACCTGTTCAACCAGGGCCTCGGCGCGGCTGCGGACGGCGCGAGTACTGTAGCGCCACCGTCCGGGTTCCTGTCCGAGCAGGAGGTTCTCGGCGACCGTCATTTCGGACACGAGGCTGAATTCCTGGTGGATGACGGCGATGCCCTCGGCCCTGGACTGCCGGGGGCTGCCCAGCGCCGCGCGCCTTCCATCCAGGGTGACCAGGCCACTGTAGTCGGGGTACAGGCCGGCCAGCGTCTTCACCAAGGTCGACTTCCCTGCGCCGTTCTGGCCGATGAGCCCGTGAACCTGGCCGGCCCGAACCTGGAGATCTACGTGGTCAAGGACAACGGCCGGTCCGAACTGCTTGGTTACGCCCGAAAGCTGAAGCCTGACGTCGCTGGGCATGGACACTCAATTCCTCTGTGTGCGGGGTGGCGTGTTCGTGGGGGGCGCAGATCGTGTGAACGAAGCGGCACCGGGTCGGCCCTGCGCGCCTGCGGTGTGGGGGCAGGCGCGCAGGGCTGTCAGGTCAGCCGCTCCACTCGGCGGGGTTAGCGTCGACGTTGTCGTTGGTGATCAGGGGCAGCGGGATGTAGTAAATGGGCCGCTTGACCTTGTCCTTCTGGCCGGACAGCCAGTAGTGCGCATACTGGGCGCCGAGCTTCCCCTCCAGGATGGGGCTCTGGTTGACGGTGCCGTACAGGGCGCCGGACTTGATGGCCGCCTCGACCTGCTTGGAGTAGTCGCCGGCGATGAAGCGGATGTCCTTGCGCCCGATCTTGCGTGCGTACTGGGCGCCGACGTACATCTCGGGTCCTTCGGCGACGATGGCGTCCAGCTTGCCCTTGGGGTACTTGGACAGCAGGTCCTGGGTGACGGACAGGTTCTCGTTGTTCTTGAAGTTGTCGACGGGGGTCGCGACGATCTTGATGTTGGGGTGGCTCTTCAGGACGTCCTTGATGCCCTTGAGCCGTTCGACCTGCGGGGTGTCGCCGAGCGGTCCGAGTTCGATCGCGATCTTGCCGCCGTTCGGGAGGGTCTTCACGATGAGCTTGCCCTCGCCCTGGCCGTACTGGCGGTCCGAGGCGCCGATGTAGGTCACGAGGTCTGCGCCGGAGTGCAGTTGGGCGTTGAGTGCCATCACGGGGATGCCGGCGCGGTTGGCCTGCTTGATGGCGGGGATGACCGCGGTGGGGCTGGAGGAGCACACCAGGATCAGGTCCACGCCGCGTGCCACCAGGCTCTGGACGTTGGCGGCCTGCTTGGCGTTGTCGAGGCTGCCGTTGAGGACGACGGTCTTCATGCCGTGCCGCTTCGCCTCTGCTTCGAAGGCGGACTGCATCGAGGCGAGGAAGGGGATCTCGCTGTCGGCGTTGGCGAGACCGATGGTGAAGGTCTTGTCCTTGCCTGCGGCGGCAGAGCCGCTGTTGTCCTTTCCGCCGCAGCCGACGGTGAGTCCGGCGAGGAAGACGGCGGCGGTCACAGCTGCCAGACCGCGTCTGAAAGTGCGGAAGGTGCGGGTGGATGCGGACATGGTTCTCCCTTGGGCGTTGTGCGAGGTCGCAGGAATGAGGGCTGTGGGTACGGAATGCGTGTCCGCGGCGCGTTGGGGGCAGGCCTGGACGTGCTGGTCGGCGCTCAGGCTGATGCCGACTCGGTCAGTGGGGTGGTGGGGGGTGCGCCGGGCGCGGCAGGCGGCGGGGAAGTTTTCCTGCCGCGCCCCGCGCCGTCATGGAGCCGGCTGTAGCGGTCGATGACGACCGCCATCATGATCACCAGACCGGTGACGGCGGGCTTCCAGAAGGGCGAGACGTTGAGCTGGTTGAGTCCGTTGGAGATGACGCCGAGCAGGAGGGTGGCGGCGAGGACGTCCTCGATGCGGCCGACTCCGCCGGTCAGGGCGATGCCGCCGACCACGCAGATGGCGATGGCCTCCAGCGGCCAGTCGGCTGCGGCCGAGGGCTGCCCGACGTCGGTCTGGCCGAGCAGCAACAGGCCCGCGCCGCCGGCGAGTAGTCCTCCGACGGCGAAGGCGAAGATCTGCACGCGCTGCACCGGGACACCCGACAGGTGGCTGGCTTCGGCGTTGCCGCCCACGCTGTAGATGTAGTGCCCGTACTTGGTGCGGGTCAGCAGGAACCACACGGCGAGCAGGCAGCACATGAACACGGCGAAGATGACCGGGATGCCGGCGACCCGGGAGTTGGCCGCGCTCTCCAGCAGGGGGGTCACGCCTTGCTTGGACTCCGCGCCGGTGGCGACGAACAGCAGGCCGGAGACGATGCTGGCCATGGCGAACGTGGCGACGAAGGCGTTGATGCGGACCTTGGCGATCAGGATGCCGTTGGCGATGCCGACCGTGATGCCGACGAGGAGTCCGGCGGCGACCATCAGGACGGTGCCGTGACTGCTGGACACGACGGCGCCGACGACCGATGCGGCGGCTCCGACGGTGCCGACGGACAGGTCGAAGCCACCGGAGATCATCATGACGGCCATGCCGCAGGCCACGATGCCGATGATGGCGTTCTGCTCGAGGATGTTCTCCAGGTTCACCGTCGAGCGGAACGTCGGGGATACGACCATCAGCACGGCGGTCACGAGGGCGAACACCAGCCAGAGACCGAAGCGGCGCAGTAGGCCGCTCGTGATTGCGCTGTTCCTCATACCGGCGTGTTCTCCTGCTCCGTGATGTCGACGACCGTGCGGCGTTGAGCGACCCCTGCGGAGCGGATGACGTTCAAGGCAGCGGGCGAGACCTGCTTCAAAGCCACAGCGCCCGGTCGGCGATCCGGCACTGCCGCAAGGTTCACCGCGTGTACGGCGCCAAGGGCGCCCGCGCCGATGAGACCTACTTGCATCTCCAACCTCGTGTCTTTCTCAGATCGTTGGGGCCTTCCCTGCGGCTACAAGCAGCGAGCCCCTGCGGGGCGCAGACCCACCGCAGCGGGCCGAGCAACATCGCCAGGCCTGCCCTGCGGCTAACTGGTAGTGTCTGGTCATGACCAGTTGGGGAGAGCATGGGCCAAGGGGCGGGGCGTGTCAACCCGCCTGACCACAAGAGCGCAAAGACTGGCAAGCCGGACTGTCGCCTGCAGGAAACTCGGGAGTGGGGCGAGTTGCGCCGCCCCGGGGCGAGGACACGACGGGCACCCACGAGTGGGGCAGACGGCGCCCCGGTGAAACCGCTCTCACGTCGTCGTCGATGAACTGCCGTCCGTGGCCTGCTGGGCGAATTCCCGCTGCACGGCTGCAAAGTCTTCAAACGCGTCGCACTCGCTCGGCGCATTCAGAGCGTTCAGCAGCGCCCGAGCCGAGTAGGACGACCGTGTTTCCGACAGGGTGAATGAGAGCCAGTGCGGCCAACGAGAATGGGAGCCACGTTGCTCCAGCCGGGGTGTGGACGGGCAACGGATCGGCAAGCGAGGCAGCTTGAGAGCCTCGGGTCCTGCTGGCCTACGTCCCTGACAGGCGTGGACCTTGAGGGCCCGGCTCTATTTTCCTATGCCCTTGTTCGCAGCGCTGACGCGGGCAGAAGGGCGATGACCACGCGGTTGGCCACGGCGCCAAAAGGCACGTCCCACAGGCCGAGTACTGCAAGGAGGAGCACCGCCCACCACGCCCCTTGAACCCTTGCAGCGAATGTGATGCCGGCAGCGAGATAGGCAGTGGCATATCCGACAAACGCGACCTTGACCAGCGTCGACCGTGGGTCGAGGCCCCCTGCGGACAGCAGGCCGGCTTCGCCGCGGTGAGGGGCTTGGTGCGGGCGGCCTTGAAGCCGTGATGATCGCTGGGTTGTCGGGGCCGTTGTCCAGGCCAGTGAAGCCGAGGTCGCCGATGGCACCCAGCTCGGCGGCCCGCAGGCGCTCGACGAGTTGTTGCAGCGGGCCGTGGTGATCTCCGAGGAACGTGGTCCCAGGCGGGCCGCGGAGAGCCACGACAGCTTGCCCTTGTCATCGGTGAGCGCGAGGAAGAGCAGGCTGTGGGCCTTATGTTTATCGCTGTAGTTTCGCCGGTTGTCCGCTCCAGTGCGGATGAGGGTGCCGTCCAGCAGGACGACGTGGCCACCCTCTCGGGTGACTTTCTTCAGCGCGGCGTCCAGGCGCTCGGCCCGCGCGGCGAGCAGACCAATCACCTCAATCACCCAGCGGCGCACCGTAGTGGCGGAGATACGGTTGCCCCCCGCCATATCGGAAAGCCGCTGGTCATGGCGGAGAACAGCGAGGACGATTGTGGCGATCTGCCCGGGCGGCAGCTTCCGCCACCGCGAGCGGATCTTCTTCAGATGGCCGCGCACGTCAGAGTGGCCGTGGACAGCTGCAGGCTGGACTGGTAGACAACCGTTTCGGCGGCCCCGGTGGGGCTGGTTGTGTTCGCATATGACATCAACTGCCGCCGGGAGAGTAGACGTTACGGCCCGAACGGCATGCTGTGGGTGGCGGGCCCGATTCACAGCGTGGTGGTGAACTGCGAGCCCGCTGAGAACCGACGTCAGGCGTAGTCCTGCTCCCCGCCTGCCTGTCCGTCCCGACTGGTCGGCATCATTGTCGGGGGGCTCCGGCCCACGTTGGTGGCCAGCCGGGCGCGCCACTCCTGCAGGAGCAGGTCGTTGAGGTTCTCGTCGACGCCGTAGATGGTGTTCCGCTCGACGGCGATCTCCTCGTCGAGGAGATCGAGGGCCTCCTGGTAGTCACCGTTGCGCTCCAGCGCCCTGATCAGGGAGGTGCGGACGTGGCGGGTTGCTTCGTGCCGCCTCGGGCCGAGAGCCTGCGACTCGGCACACAGGGCGGTCAGCCGGCGGATCCCCTCGGGCGCGTCGCCGTTCTCGCACAGGTACTCGGCGAGGGTCCGCCGCGCGTCGTGTGGGTCCTCGTGGTCGGGGCTGTACATCTGGGTCAGGTCCTCGACGAGGAGCCGCGCCTCGGCGACGGCGCCGTCCATGTCACCGACGACGCTGCGGCGCCAGGCCAGGGTGCGGCGCGCGGCCAGGGTGTCGGTGTGATCCGGTCCGAACTCAGCCGTGCGGGCGGCGACCTCCGACTGCGCCATCCGTACGGCGCCGGCGGTGTGGCCGTCGTTCATCAGCCAGGTCTGCATCGTCCGGCGGGCGCTGACGGTGTCCGGGTGCCAGGGGCCGAGCGTGGCGGTCAGACACGCCAGGCTTTTCTCTGCCTTGGCCCAGGTCAGTGTCATGGGCCGGTCGAAGTGCCTGAAGCGTCGGTTGATCCACCAGGTGCGAGATGTACGCCGTCTCATCCCCGTCCCCGCCTCTGTCCGCACCGCGGCATCAGAACGCTCTTGCTTGTTCCCAGGCGCCCCACGGGTGGCCGGACAGCTCAGGCGCGAGAAGGCACCTGGCTTGCGTGCCGCGGTTTCAGGGCCGAACTTCCGCCCAGTAGGTGGCGCCTTGCGTGTGGGTATACGTGCCATGTCGAACGCAGAGGGCGGCGACGATCTCGAGTCCGCGGCCGTGTTCGTCATCCGCCTCCGACGTTCCGGAAGCATGTCGGGCGCCGCTGTCCGAGACCTCGATGCGCAGGCCGTCGGTCTCGTTGTCGCAGTGGACATGCAAGATCACTGGGGGCAGTGCATGGACAACCGCATTGGTAAGCAGTTCGGAGGCGACGAGCAGCGCATTGTCGAGGGTGATGCCAATCGTGCAGCGGGGTGCCAGGAAAGCGCGCACATGGCGCCGTATCAGCGGTACCTCTGCGAGATCAGAGCCGTTCACCGACAGCACCAGGCAGGCTGCGGTTTCGATGGCTGCACGGCTGGGGTTTCGCGTTTCCCCGCGGGAGAGGTCGGTGACCGTCGAGGACGCACCGTAACTGGGCGCCGTTCCCGTCTGCGAGGGTGCTTGAAGTGCCATGGCGGTCCCGGCTTCCCATCGATGCAGACCTACTGGTAATTACCAGCTATATCCAGTTTTAGAGCCCTCATGGGTACCTGTCAACGGTTAGCGGAAAATACCCGAAGATGCCCGACTGCTCCGCCCTCGGCTGGTGGCCGCCACCGGGGCCGGGAGCCTCGAAGTCGTGTAATTCGGCTCGGCGACCACGGAGGTTTCCACCCAGCGGCGTTTGCGTCGTCAGCGTTTGTGGCGCTGTTGCGCCCGTCGCCGAGCTCGGTGATGCCATTGCTGAAATGTTGCCAGCGGTTGGCCGTTCTCCAGCCAGGGCCAGGCGGTGGCGAAAGGGCCGATCATCTGGAACACCGGCCATGCCTCGTCAGGGCGTGTGGCTGTGACCAGCACGTAGGCGAGGAGGTTCAGGTCGGCGAGCGCGGCTGCGTGTGTCAGGTAACCCGGCTGAAGCCAGTCGGCGAGAGCTTGGTCGATCAGCCCACGTTCCTGAGGCTGGCTCCAGTGACGGTGCGCCGTCAGCGCCGTGATTCCGCCGGCTTTCTGGAGGGCGCAGTACAGGGCAAGGCTGGCGGTCAGGGCCAGGGCCGCAACCGGCGCGCGCGGGGGCGCCTGGGCCCTGACAGCATCACTGAAGGACAGAACCTGTGCATGAGAGCCGCACTCGTCAGGGGACAGGTAGCGGAGTATTTGCAGGTGGGCTTCTCGGTTCCACGGATCGCGGGCTTTGATCTCGTCCCAGAGCGGGCGCAGGGGGGCAGTCGTGGAGTGGATGTGCCGATAGCAGGTGAGCATGCCCACCCAGGGAGCCGGATCGGGGGGCAGGAGCGCGGCTGCTTGTCGGCACAGAGCAATGACGTCCTGGTCGGTGCGGTCGGCGGCTGACTGTGCCAGCGCGGCATAGGCCTGGAACAGCAGGGCATCGGGGGAATCCGGGCGTCGTGCACGCCATTGGCGGGCCAGGACAGGAGCGTCGGGGAGGGCGGCGAGAACGAGTAGGCGGTGCATGCGCCTGTCCCAATCCTGGCCGGGGTCGCGTAGCGCCTGTTCGATCGGATAGGTCAGGGCGCCACGGTCGTTGGCTTCGGCCAGGTTGTCGCCCTGAGCAGCGATCTGGGCTTCGAGGTGGGAGAGGACTCGCGCCAGGTCGCTGTCGTCCAACTCTGGCACCAGGCGGCGTGGCGGTTTCCTGCTTCCTTGACGGAACACGGGGATCACTCTTTCGTGGTGGACAGTGCGGCAGCCGAAGATGGATGCTGCCTCCGCGGGAGAAGGAGGTAGTGCGCTTGAGGCGCGTCATCTGCCGCCAAGGGCGGGTTCGGGCGTGAGCTCGGTGAAAGTGAAGGCTTCCGTCGTCTCAAGGGCATGGAGGGCTGCACCGAACAAACCGGCATCCGCGCCGAGCGGCGAGATCTCCACGGGGGGTGCTGACCGCCAGGCCAGACGGCGTTGCAGCGCCGTGCGAACCGGCTCGGACAGGAGAGGTCCCGCGACGCTCATGCCCCCAGCCAGGACGATCTTCTCGGGATCGAGCAGGACAGTAGTCATGGCGAGCGCGCGGCCCAGGGCATCGGTCGCCTCGGCCCAGACGCCCGCCGCGGCGGGGTCGCACTTCAACCGGGCGGTCACGTCGGCTGCGGAATCGGCGTGCTTGCCGTGACGGCGGTAGCGGTCAACGACGGCCCGGGCCGCGGCGTAGGCCTCGACGCAGCCGCGTTGTCCGCACTGGCAGAGTTCACCGTCCGCGTGGACGCAGATATGGCCGAACTCGCCGGCCATGGCCTGCGCGCCGCCGATGAGGACGCCGCCACTGACGATCCCGGCTGCCACCCCGGTGCCGAGGACAACGACCAGAAGATCCCGGCAGCCGTTGCCGGAACCGAGCCGCTGCTCGGCCAGGGTGGCAGCCCGGACGTCGTGTTCAAGGGTGACCGGCAGGCGCGTACGGTCTGCCACCGTGCGGGCCAGCGGTGCGTCGTACAGCCTGAGGTTCGCCGCGAAGCGGACCACTCCCGTGGCGCGGTCGATCAGTCCCGGGGCGCACAGGCCCACGGCCACCGTCCCGGGCCGGGTGAGCGCGGCGGCAGTTTCGGCGACTGCGGCAAGAACTGCCTCCGAGCCGTCACCGGCGGGAGTGGGGACACGCAGCCTTTCCTCTGCTCCTCCCTGAGCGTTGATGCGGGCCGCCTTGATAGTGGTGCCGCCCAGATCGACGGCAACCACGGTAGAAGAGTCACCCATCAGTACCCCTGGCCGGCCGGCTTGTGGCGAGCCACGTACCGGTAATAGGGCTGATCCCGGAGCTGCGAGGCCGCCAGTTCATCCAGCACGACGGTGACGTGGGGATGCAGCTGGAGGATCGACGCCGGGCAGTGGGCGCTGACGGGCCCCTCAACGGCGGCCGCAACGGCCTGGGCCTTGTGGGGGCCGGTGGCGATCAGGATGAGGTGGCGGGCTTCCCCGATGGTGGCCAGCCCCTGGGTGATCACGTGCCGGGGTACGTCCTCCGGGTTTTCGAAGAAGAGCGCATTGGCGCGACGGGTGGCGTCCGTGAGTGTCTTCAGGCGCGTGCGTGAGGCCAGTGAGGATCCTGGCTCGTTGAAGCCGATGTGACCGTTGACGCCGATACCAAGAAGCTGGACGTCGACGGGGCCGCCTGCGGCCAGGGCCGCTTCGTAGCGGCGGGCCTCGGCGAGCGGGTCGGCTGTCGTGCCTGAGGGGGCGTGAACGCGATCGGGGTTGAGGTCGGTGCGGTCGGCGAGTTCGCGACGGATGACGTGCACGTAGGACTGAGGGTGCTCCGGTGGCAGCCCAACGTACTCGTCGAGGAGGAAGACATCGACGTCGGCGAGGGTCAACCCTTCTTCCCTGTGCCGGCGGCCCAGGTCGCGGTAGGCGCTCAGGGGGGACAAGCCCGTGGCCAGGCCGAGGGTCTTGGCACCGTTGAGCAGAGCACGATGCACGATGCCGGCCACGGTCTGTCCTGCCTCGGCGGCATCGGTGCGGATCACGACCTCCATGCCGGTACTCCCGTCGTGAGGTGCCCGCATCCCGGCAAGACCGGTCGGGGATCGATGGGCCCGGTGATGAGATGAGAAGACTTGTTCACAAGGACTGACTGATCACTTTCTGCGCAACGGCGTGGCCTTTTTCGGTTCGGCGGTGTTCAGGGCCGCCGACCCAGCTCCCGGCATTGCCCCAAGGTCGAGCAGGCGAGTCGGTCACGGACGGCGGCAACGGCTGGGGCCGCCATGGACAGACTGGTCCTGTGCGGGCCGACCAGTGCCGACGCCAGGAGCGGATCGGCGGCCGCTTCTCGGCAGACGCCTGCCACGGGCCGGTCATGGTCGATGGGGGCGCAGCCCACCTGGTTGACGAGGCAGAGCCCTGGTGGCTGCCAACGGTCGAGCAGGCCGACGAGTACGTAGGTGCGATGGTCGGGATCCGTCACCGGGGGTCTGATCGGGATCGCTGGTGACCGGGGGTGCTAGCCTGACCAGCGGCGCACAGGCGAGACCTGGGCCAACGCGGTAACCGGACATGGTTGCAGGGGCCGCGACGTGGGCCAGCTGCTCCGCCGCTTCAGCCTGGTCGCCATCGCTGCTCGGCGCACCTGATCGCCGTACCGGCCACCGAGTGTCATCGCTCCGGGCAGGCTGCTGGCAGCAACCGGTTCCGTTTCTCCGCGGACGGTGCTGACGCACACGGGGGCATGGCTGGCGGCCTGGTGAAGGTGATCGCGGAGCCCGGGTGTCAAGGTCGCTGCGTAAGCCGATCGCTACAGGGTGCTGTGCCATGAGGCGGGGCCTTTCCTGGGGCAGGCGGAGACGTCAGGAGGAGACGGCGTCAGCCTGGTCCTGCTCGGTGACTTCTTCGCGGCCGGGCGTGCGCAGGTTCCAGCGGCGGATGACGAAGCGGAACAGCACGTAGTAGAGGGCGGCGTAGCCCAGGCCGATGGGGATGAGCAGCAGGGGATGGGTGGCCTTGCCCCAGTTGACGACGTAGTCGATGAGGCCGGCGGAGAACGTGAATCCGTCGTGAATGCCCAGCGCGTTGACCAGGGCGAGCGAGGTGCCGGTCAGGAAGGCGTGGACGAGGTACAGGGGCCAGGCGACGAAGAGGAAGGAGAACTCGATCGGTTCGGTAATGCCGGTGACCATGCTGGTCAGTGCGGCGGAGAACATGATGCCGCCGACCGCCTTGCGCTGCTCGGGCCTGGCTTCGCGCCAGATGGCGAGGGCGGCGGCGGGCAGGGCGAACATCATGATCGGGAAGAAGCCGGTCATGAAGATGCCTGCGTGGGGGTCTCCGGCGAAGAAGCGGTTGAGGTCGCCGTGGGCGCCGTTGTAGTCGCCCAGGATGAACCACACCACGGAGTTGAGGATGTGGTGCAGGCCGAAGGGGATCAGCAGCTTGTTGGCCATGCCGTAGATGCCGCCGCCGACGATGCTGTTCTGGTCGACGGCCTTGCCAACGGCGGTCAGGCCGCTGTTGAACAGCGGGTAGACCAGGCTCATGACGACGCCGACGACCAGAGCCGTGAACGCCATGATGATGGGTACGAGTCTGCGGCCGCTGAAGAATCCCAGGAAGGGCGGAAGCGTGGTGCGGTAGAAGCGCTGCCACAGCACGGCCGCCAGCAGGCCGATGACGATGCCACCCAGCACCCCGAAGTTGATCGTGGCCTGGGCCCCTGAGGGATCCTTCACGCCCTTGAGGACGACCGGGGACATGGCAGCGAACACACCGTCCAGGACCAGATAGCCCACGACCGCGGCCAGTGCCGTGGAGCCGTCGGCTTTCTTCGCGAAGCCGATCGCAATGCCGACGGCGAAGATGAGAGGCAGGTGCGTGAAGAGCGCGCCCCCGGCTGCCGAGATCACCGCGGCCGCGTCCTTCAGGCCGGAGAAGCGGCCCAGGACGTCGTCCTGTCCCAGCCGCAGCAGAAGCCCGGCGGCAGGCAGTGTCGCGATCGGCAGCATCAGGCTGCGGCCGAGTTTCTGCAGGCCTCCCAACCCTGACCGGCGGGATGCGGGAGCGGGTGTGCTTGCACTCATAACGACCTCATGGGTGTGCGTGCTGGAGGTAACGGCCGTGGCAGACAGGCGGGCCGAGATCCGGCTGTGAGCGAACCGGGACGACAGTGGACCGTACAGGTCTTGTCTGGTTATTACCAGTAGTGCGCCAGAGATACCTCGCCCGCAGGGAAGTGTCAACGGCCGGCACATCCTCCGCTCGATCTTGAGTCGACTCCCGCCACAGGGTCCGTCACGCCGATCGAAGGCGCATACTGGTTATGACCAGTACATGGTGGCAGTCCGCCGCCCCAAGTTAAGGGTGACACCCGTGGCGAAAACGCAGCAGATCTCGACCAAGGGCATGCTTCCCAAGCACGCCCAGCTACGCGCCATCCTGGTCGACATGTGCACCAAGCAGCTCTCCCCCGGCGATGCGCTGCCCAGCGAACGCCAGCTGTGCGCCGACCACGGGGTCAGCCGCGTGACCGTACGCGAGGCCATCGGCCAGCTGGTCGCCGAGGGGCTGGCGGTCCGGGTGCACGGGCGCGGCACTTTCGTAGCCGAACGGGCCTACCGCTCAGAGCTGCGTCTTGCTTCCTTCCACGAAGACATGCGCCGACTCGGACTGGAACCGGGAACAGTGGTGCTGTCTGTCGGCCGCGATACCCCCTCGCCCGCCACCACTGCCGCCCTGCGCCTGCCGGAGGGGCGGCAGACCTGGCATGTGCGCCGCCTGAGGCTCGCAAATGGAACCCCGATCGCTGTCGACGACGCCTGGTACGACGCGGAACTGCTTCCGGACCTCGACGATGTCGACTTCACCGCCTCCGTCTACGAGACCCTGGCCACGCGCTACGGCCGCCCGGTGGACCGCGCAGAGCAGACAGTCGGCGCCGGCCCCGCCTCCCCCGACATCGCCACCGTGCTCGGAGTACCGAAGGGAACACCGGTGATGGCGTTCGACCGGATCGCCTACAGCGACAAGCAGCCGATCGAGCACGCCTACACGTGGTTCCGCGCCGACCGCTACAAGCTGCACATGACACTCGCCCACTCGTAGGCACCGCACCGCTCCCGGACCGCCGGGAGCACACCGGGCGCGCCGAGGCCTCCAGAATTCACAGTCGCCGACCGGGCGATGGAGGGACCTAGGCTTTTGTCATGCTCATGCAGGACATATTTGCGCTTACCCATCACCGACGCTAACGTCAGTGGTTATAACTGGTAATGACCAATCTTCCTGTTCTCCGCGGCACTACGCGGTCCGAAGGAGCCCGATGTCATCAAGAGCCCAGCGCACCATCGACGGGCCCGGCCATGCCGGACACATCGCCGAGCCGGAGGCCTGCGTCACCGGGCCCCGCACCAAGGTGCACGCCCCGGCAGTCGTGGACGCCCCCCGGGCCCCCGAGCGGACCGGCAGAGACCGGGTACCCGGCCGCGCGTTGCCCACCCAGCCCGCGGGGCCTGCACGAGCCATCGACCCCGCTCGCGCAGCATGGCCTGTCGACGTTGTGGCGTCTGTCCGCGAAACGGTCGACGAAGGGCACCCGCACGCCCTCCTGATCGAAGACGGCGGCACCGACGTGCCGGGGCTTCTGGGCATCGGCACCAGGCGACAGGGCGGCAGCGGCTTCGCGGACCACGAGACCGAAGCGGAGATCCGAGCCGGCCAGACAGCGATCACGTTCGGCCTGGACCCGATCCGCGGCCAGGGCGCGTCCGCGGGATGCCCTCTCGCCCTCCCGCGCTGGGTCCCGGACTCCGCGCAGCCGCCCGCTACCACCGGCACCGTCACCGGGCCACTGCTGATCAGCTGGGCCGCGTCATGACCGGTCCACGGCACATCCAGCCCAGCGCCATCGCGGCTTTGCACAAGACCAAAGGTGTGCTGCTGGACCTGGACGGCACTCTGGTCCTCAGCGAGGACGCCCACCGCCAAAGCTGGCATGCCGTCTTCGACGCGTGGGGCATGTCGGTCGCGGACAGCGAGTACGAGCAGTACTACATGGGCCGACGCCCCGCAGACGCCCTCGGCAGTATGCCGGGCCCCTGGGCAGCGGCCGACATCGAGCACATCATCGCCGCGATGACCGGCTTCCTCCTCGACCGGGCCGACACCATCCCGGCCGTCTCCGGAGCGGCGGACCTCATCCGACGCCTTCATGGCCAGGGCGTGCCGGTGGCCGTGGTGACCAGCGCCGGGACCGTATGGGCGCAGCGCCTTCTCGAGGACGTCCTGAAGGTCCGTTCCCTCGTGGATGTCGTCGTGACGTCCGAACAGGTCACGCACGGCAAACCGTCGCCGGAGGGCTACCTTGCCGCCTGCCGCGCGCTCGGTGTCAGCCCCCAGCAGTGCATGGCCTTCGAGGACTCCCTCGCGGGCCTCCGCGCACTGACTGCGGCAGGTGTCCGCGACATCATCGGCGTGACCACCACCGGGACCGCGGCCAGCCTCGTACGCGCGGGTGCCCGCTGGACGAGCCCGGACCTCGCCTACGAATCCATCCGCACGGCCGCGGCCGCATATGACGGGCCTTCGGCACTGTTTCGTAACGACCAAGAAGGAACAGGCCCATGACCACACTCGACGTTGCACTAATCGGTGCCGGGTTCATCGCCCGCACCCATCTGCCCGCGTGGACGGCCCTGGGAGCACGGGTACGCATCTACTCCACGGACGACCAGGCGGCTCGCCTGGCCGACGACTTCGGTGCCGTCGCCGCCACCTCCCTCTCCCAGGCACTCGACGGCGCCATGGTCGCCGACATCTGTACCCCCACAGCCACCCACCGGAACATCGCACTGGCTGCCTTCCGCGCCGGCGCGCATGTCATGTGCGAAAAGCCGCTCGCTCTCACCTCCGAGGACGCGCGGGCGATGGCTGACGCTGCCGCGCGCGCGGGGCGGCTTCTCTTCCCGGCTCACGTCGTGCGGTATTTCCCTGCCTACGCCACCGCCCGCCGGTCCATTCTCGACGGCGAGCTCGGCCGCGTTGCCGTAGCCCGCTTTACTCGCGCCGGCCGCTACCCGACGTGGAGCCCGTGGTTCGCCGATACCACTCTGTCCGGGGGCATTCTGACCGACCAGATGCTGCACGACATGGATGTCGCCCGCTGGATATTCGGAGACGTCGTACGCGTCCACGCGGCACAGCGCGGCCACCACACCGCGCTTGCCCACAAAGAACCCGTGGCAGCAGGCTGCGTCACACTCACCCACGCCTCCGGAGTGATCACACAGGTCCAGGGCCTGTGGGGACCGCCCGCAACCGAGTTCCGGTACACCTTCCACATCGCCGGCTCCAACGGCACACTCACCCACGACTCTCTCGCCCATCCGGCCCTTCGCCTCACCACAACCTCCCCGGCCGAGACGGACGGCGTGCCCACCGGCGACTACGGAGAGGACCCCTTCTTCGCACAAATCCGCGAGGCCGCCACCGCCTTCAGCGGCGGACCAGCCCCCAGAGTCAGCGCCGGCGACGGAGTCGCCGCCGTTCAACTGGCCGAGGCCGCACGTCGCTCCGCCGCAACAGGCAGAGCCATCGACCTGCCCGCCGCGACGGCCCCGCTCTCAGAGGAAGCCAACCGATGAAGATCGCCCTCCTGTCCTTCGCGCACGTCCACGCCGCCACCTACATCCGGCTGCTGCGTGACCGAACCGACATCGACCTGATCACCACCGACCCGGACGGCGATCCCGCCGCCCCCTCCCGCGGCAAGAACCTCGCCCAGGCCCTCGACGTGCCCTACGCCGACACCTACGACGAAGCCCTCGCCCAGGCCCCCCAGGCCGTCATCATCACCAGCGAGAACACCAGACACCGTCCCCTGGTCGAACGCGCCGCAGCCGCCGGCGCACACATCCTTTGCGAGAAGCCCCTGGCCACCACCGCAGAAGATGCCCAGGCCATGATCGACGCCTGTGAAACCGCAGGCACCAACCTCATGACCGCCTACCCGGTCCGCTTCCACCCCGCCTTCACCACCCTGCGGCACACTGTGACAAGCGGCACCATCGGCAGGCTCCTCACCGTCCACGGCGTGAACAACTCATCCAACCCGGCCCTCCAACAAAGCTGGTTCGCCGACCGGGCCCTGTCCGGAGGCGGCGCCGTCATGGACCACACCGTCCACATCGCTGACCTCGTGGACGTTCTACTCGGCGGAGAACAACCCACGAATGTCTACGCCCAGGCCAACCAGCTCCTCACCCAGGGCGCCGGGCCGGCCGACGTGGAATCGGCAGCGCTGATCACCCTGACCTATGCCAGCGGGCTGGTGACCACCATCGACTGCAGCTGGAGCCATCCCCCCACCCACCCCACGTGGGGCGGCCTTACCTTGACCTGCATCGGCGAGAAAGGTGTCGCCGCCTTCGACGCCTTCCCCCCCTTGCTGCGCGGCTACGACGCCCAACGAGCCCAGACCCGCTGGACACCCAGCACCACCGACGTCGACGCCGCCATGCTCGAAGCATTCCTCACAGCCGCACGCACCGGACAACGCGCCCACCCCGACGGGCAGAGCGGCCTGCGAACCCTCAAAGTCGTCCTCGCCGCCTACCAATCCCTCAGCAACAACCAACCCGTCGCCCTCACCACGTAGGTACTTGTCGTGGTCGTAGCCCCGGTCGGCGTAGAGGCTGTCGAGAATTCGGCGAGGCCGTCCGCGTCGGCCGCGCACCGGCGGGAGGTCATGCCGGAACCGAAGCCCTGTTCTTGGGGCAGGGCTCGCCGCGCATCCTGGCAGGTCGCAGGGGAGGCCAACTACTAACCTCCCTGCTTCGCTTGGGGTGGCTGAGCTGGTGTTTCCGTGATGTCGGTTGTTGGTCGCCGTGCGGGCAGGGCTGTGGCCCGACGCTCGGGTCGGGTGCTCCAGGGGTTCCTCGGGTCGTGGGTGGGCAGGGTCTGTCGTGGTTTAGGTGGCTGGTCTGGGCAGGCCCCGAGGCGGGTGAACGCGCTGGCCAGCTCGTGACGCCAGGGCCAGGTCGCGGAGATCCGCAGGCGGAGGCGGCGGCCTCCGCGGGTGATACGAGCGGCGGTGTGCAGCAGCCGATAGCGCAGATTCTTCGGCTCGACGGTGGCCAACTCGCCTTCCAGCAGCAGTGTTTGGGTCCAGGCGATCAGGTCGACGCCGGCCAGAGCCAGTTCGAGCCAGGCAGCGTTGATGGGAAAGTGGCGGGAGGGAAAGCGGCCGAAGCCGGTGGATTTGCCGCAGCGGATGCGGTCCTCGACGCGGGCGTGCGCTCGATGACGAACCTCCAGCTGCTGCAGGGATCCTTCGCCGTAGGCGGGGTCGGTGAGGAAGACCTGGTGGCGCATGCCTTCGCCGAGGTCGAACAGGGAGAGCTGGGCGCCGGGGTGTGGGCGCTCGCGCCGCACGAGGATGCGGGTGTCCTCGGGGTAGCCGTCAAGGTCGATCGCCCCGGTCAGCTCAGCGACTTCGGCCCCCTCGCGCAGGGAGCCGTCCTGTTCCAGCGCGGGATGCCAGAGGTGGTCGGGCAGGGCTCGGATTGCCTGGCGGGCTGGTTCGGTGACGGGATGTCCGACGGAGAAGGCGGCGCGGATGCCCCGGTCGTGCAGGGCACGTATGTGGTGCAGGAATGCCTTCGCGCCTCCAGCGCTGTCGGTACGGATGAGGATGTCGATGCCGTGGCGATGGGCATCAGGGATCTGGGCGAGCGCCTGGTCGAGGACGGTGATGTGGTCGGTGGCGGTGTTCGCTCCGGCGTTGCCCGGCCGCAGCATTCCGGCCAGGGCTTCGCCGGTGTTGTCCAGGAAGCACAGCAGCGGGTGGTAGCCGAAGCCTCGTTTGTAGGTGGCGGCTGCCTGCTCTTTTTCCGAGTGGCAGGTGACCAGGGTGGCGTCGAGGTCCAGGACCAGGCCTGGCAGGTCGCGTCCGCCGGCGCGGGCCGCTGGTATCCCTGTCCCGGTCTCGGCGGCCTGCAGCCAGGCGACCTCCCGGGCGGTGGCCCTGGCAAAGCGCAGGCCGGCGAGTGCGGCCGAGTCGATGCCAGCCAGTAAGCGCCAGGCCGTCGCAGTGGAGGCGACCGGGCCGAACACCTCCGTGTGGTCCCGCAGCACGGCCAGGTCCGCTATCGCCTTGCCGCCGTCGGCGAGCATGACCGCGAGATCGACCGCGATCCGGCCGGGGTCGTGCCCGGTACCCCGCGGTCGCAGTCGACGCAGCGCGTCCGCGAAGGCGCTGGTCAGGCCAGTGACATCGGCGAGGTCGGCCAGCAGGCGGGATCCGGCGTGGCTGACCACCCCGTGACCGTCGGCCGACACCACGAGCTTGGGACGCGACCGGGTAGTGTGCACGCAGAAAGTGCCTTCCTGCTGTGGTGATAGAAGCCCTAGACAAGCCTCATCTTCCCAGCTCAGAAGGCACTTTCGCTTTTCCGTTCAAGATCCGGACGCTGCGGCAAGTGAAACGCGCAGGCTAAGCGTTGATCACAAGGTCTGGGAGCTGACCGGCCCCCTAGCCTTGGGAACGGACGAGGACGCCAGTGAGTTGTGGAGACGCGCGGACGAAGCCGGATCAGAGCTGGATCTGGCGCTGACCCGCATTCGTCTCACTGGCCCTCCAGACGTGGAGGTGGCTGCAAGCGAGCTGCACGTTGCTCTGGGCGAGTTGTTGGAAGCGGCGCGGCCTGCTCGTGAGTTTGGCCCCGGGGAGAGCCGCACAGCCACGTATGCGGGGGCGCTGGGCTACCGGACTGAGGCCCAGCAAGCCTTCCAACACGCGGCGAGGCTGGCCTTGGGATTCTCCAACCAATCGCCCGCCCGGCAGGCAGTGACAACACCGCTGCCTATGTGACAGCTATCGCGCTTCGGCTCACTGGTACGGGCTCGCAGGCTGGGGCGCGGCTGCTACAGGTCGAACTCCAGGTCCTCGATGTCCGTGAAGCGGACCTCCTCCAGCTGCCCGGCGCGGCGGCCGCTGTCCTGGAAGTAGACCTCCTTGAGCCCCTCGCCGGCGATCTCCCGCAGACGCTGCTCGGTGGCGCCCTGCTCCTGGGCCTCGAAGAGGCGGGCGGCGTAGCGGGGCGGCAGGGCGACGGTCAGGTGCCGGAGCCGGTCCTCGTCAGTGGAGCCGATCGGCGCGGTGTAGCCGATCCGGGCGCGGGTGTCGATGACGATGCCGCCGGTGGTCGCCGCCTTCTGCCGGGCCTTGGCGGTGACGTTTCGCGTTGACGCGCTTGCCTCTGACCTCTCTCGGGGAGGCGTGGGGTGGGTCCGTTGTCATCGAACCCTGGTCATGCGCCAAAGGACCTTGATGGACGGGAGTGGTGCGTCACTGTGCGTCGGCCGAGGGCAGCCCTGTGCTCAGCGCTTTGGTCAGGACCCGGCGGCTGGCGTGCCTGAGTTCGCCGACCACGTGCAGGTCGAAGACGGAGTCGTCGCCCGGTTTGAACAGGCTCGTGGGCCAGTAGCCGAAGGTGTGCTCCGAGCCGAACAGGGTGCCCCGGTGTCCGGTGAAGGAGCGCAAGGGGTAGGCGTCGCTCGCGAGCTGCTTGATCTCCTTCTGGGTCATGACGGTCTTCAGCGCCTTACGGAATCTCGCTTGCGCGACCCCCTTCGGGTGGGTGCACTCGGAGTGGCAGCGGCACGGCGCGTCCGGGACAAGGCGCATACCGAACCCCTCGATGGCGGCCACGAAGGCCAGATGGGCGAGTGAGGGATGCCTGTGTGCCTCCAGACTCAGCGCCTCATAGTGGGCGCCGACAGCCGTGTCGAGTTCCCGGTCCGTGTCGAGAAGCTGCCAGGCGCCCGCCGTCCAGCCCGGCAGTTCGAAGGTCTCGGCGTCGGCCGGCACCTCTCCGTCCCCACCGGCGTCGTCCAGGTGGGAGTTGCGGGAGGCGCCGACCACGGCCGGAACACGCAGCCCTTCGGAGTCCTCGGTACGGCGCGTGGGGTAGGTGCGGGGAATCCACAGCGAGCCGGTGGCCAGCGAGAGGAGCGCGCACGCGCGGCGCAGGCACCGGTGGGCGGCAGACTCCACGGGCTCCCAGGCGTAGCAGGTCACCGCACCCGACGCGAGCAGCGGAAACGTGTGCCGGACGCCCGGGCCCTGATCGACTCGGTCGGGCGTCGGCACGTACTCGCGCATCATGACCCCGCCGGGGGCCAGGGCGACCGGGCCGAGGCTGCGAGGTCCTGCGAGGATGCCCGTGCGGTCGAGCCCGAACTGGCGGGGGTAGGTGCTGACGACGGCTTCCCACACGAACACCCGGTCACGGCGGCCGAGTGCCTCGGCGGCGGCGTGCACCGCACGCCGCCACGGCTCCACCTCCTGCGCGGACGCCGAGTCGCTGTCACCCACCACCGTGCAGGCGACGCCACCCTCGTGAGAGCGGATGACCAACCTGCTGCTGACCATCCCGGACAGCGGTGGGCCGAGCTCGACCGGGCTGTTTCCGTTCGATCCCTGAGCGGTCATGAACCTCGGGTCACCGAACTCTGCACTGACGTGATGGGCGAACTCATCGCCCTGGTCCCGGAAGCGCGCCGGGAAGACACCGATGTCCTGCTGCCACATCCGTCATCACCTCGCGCGTAGGTCCGGCCACGGAGCCTAACCGGGGCAAGCGATGCCGACGTACGGATTTCTCTTCCGCAAGCCGCCGGGGAGGCGGGCGGGTCTCCGCCGGTGTGAGTAGTCGAGGTACCGGGCACCCAGGTGTGATTGGTCATGGGCCTGGTCGGCGGGTTCGGCGTACGCCGTTGCATCTCGGCCTACGGCACGCAGCTTCGAGAACCGGGCCGGAGTCCGCCCAAGCTGCTGCCGGAAAAACAGGCCGCGCCGCACCCCAGGCGATGGGATCCTGCGGGGATGGGGCATCACTCCTACCTGGTCGTCGGCGAATACCAGTTCTTCTACACCCGCGATCACTACAACGAGGAACTGGCAGCGCTCTTCAACGAGAGCGATCGCGAGCTGGTCGTCGCCGACGCCGGCGACGACACGCGTGACGACGAGTGGGACGGGAAGGAGCTCACGTTCGGTTACTACACCACCGCCAATGCTCTACGGCAGCGCCTGAACGTGCAGGGCTTCACCTCGCATCGCGCTCTCGCCGACCTGGCAGAGGGCGTCGAGCGATGGCGAAAGACCTACGCCGACCAGAGCGACCTCCGCGAACGGGAAGCCCGGGGCGAGCAGCTGTACCAGACCCTCGCCCGGCCCCCGCGCGAACCCGCCGAACTCCTCGCGGCCATGGGCGAGGCGATCGGACCGCACCGGCCGCAGACGTCGTTTGCCACCGGGCAGAAGTACGTCTCGTACCTGATCGAATTGACCGCGACCGCCGAAGACGTTGAAGAGCTGCGCTGGTTCGTCGAGGGCCGCAGCCTCGTGCGGCTGATCCTCGACCAGGCCGCCGACCACACGCGGGTCGGGCTGGACGTGAGCGGGCTGACCGGCTGCTGCGTAGGCCTGGACACGGACCAGCCCATCGCCGGCCCGACACGTGAGAGGCAGCTCGCGGCCCTGCCCGACAACGCCCCGCTGATCGTGCTCACGGAAGGAAGCACCGACTCCAAGGTTCTCACTGAGGCGATGCACGTCACCCACCCGCACCTCGTCGACTTCGTCCGCTTCATCGACTACACGGGCACGGACACCAAGCCTCAGGGCAGCGTCGGGGCGCTCGCGAACATGGTGAACGCGTTCATCGCGGCCGGCGTGGCCAACCGCTTCGTAGCCATCGCCGACAACGACGCTGGCGGGCACGAGGCGTTCGCCAAGCTGAAGAAACAGAAGCTGCCGGCGGGCTGTCGGGTACTGCACTACCCAGACCTGCCCCTGCTGGCCCGCTACCCCACCTTCGAGCCGACATCCTCCGCCGTAGCGCTGACCGATGTGAACGGTGCCGCTGGCTCCCTGGAGATGTACCTCGGCGAGGACGTCCTGACGATCGACGGCGCACTGGCTCCGGTCCACATGGGACGCTTCATCCCCGCCGTGCAGCGCCATCAAGGGGCGCTGTCACCTGCGCACAAGGTCCTGGTGCTGAAGGCGTTCAAGAAGAAGGTGGAGGCGGCTCGAGCAGGGCAGCACAGCACCGGCGACTGGAGCGGCGTGCACGCCATCTTCGAGAAGATCGTCCACGCTTTCGACTGAAGACCCCAAGGAGCCACCTGTCAAGAGGCCGCCTTCGCGACGGAACGGATGACTTGCTTCCGGTTCTTCGGATCAGGCGGGTGGTGCGCGCGTTGTGGAGGTCCTCCGAGTACCTCGTCCCGGCCGTGGCTGTGCACGGTGACTCTTCGGCCGCCCATAAGGGAGGGCCGGTGCACATGGCAGAAGTCCGTCCGCCGGGGGCATCTGCTGCAGGTCAGGGTCAAATCGGGGCTGCTGCGCTTCAATAACTGGAGTAGCCGTACGTGTTCTTCGTCAGGCACGGCAGACGCTGTGCTCGAACCATGATCGTGGGGGTACGGTGTGGCGGTCACTTCGCTTATGGGTGATTCTGCTCGGTGTTTCGAGCGGAGCAGCGGCGGCGGCGCTGGCGGCATCGGCCTGGCTGCCGGTTGGCTGGACTGCTGTGGCGGCTGCGGCTGCAGCTGCTGTGACCGGTATTTTCGCTGACGAGGCGAGGACTGCTCTCCAGTCGCACCGGCAGCAACGGAGCGCTGCTCAGGTACGCAATAGAGCGTTGGCCGAGCGGGCGCAGCGGGTGCGGGATGTGACGGACCCGATCGTCCTGGGTGTCCATCCCTCTGCGGTGCGTCGTACGAGTCGTCTTGAGTCGGATCGGGTGCCTGCTTTCGTTGAGCGTGACCAGTTCGACGAGGTGGTGCGGCGGATCGTGCAAGGCGGCTTCGTACTGATCGTGGGTGATTCAACGGCCGGGAAGTCCCGCTTGGCCTACGAGGCCATGCGTGTGGCTGCCCCCGATTTCCTGCTGCTGCAGGCGCGGCCGTCAGAGGACCTGCAGGCGCTTGCCTCTGCTGTGTGCGCGCTTCGGCGCTGTGTGGTGTGGTTCGACGAGTTCGACCAATTCCTGCGCGCGGGCGGCATCACCCTGCAGATGGTCAAAGACATGGTCGCTGGCCAGGAACGGCAGGTGGTGCTCTTGGCGTCGATGCGCAGCAAGGAGTACGACCGGTACAGTGCGCGGCAGCGTGATGTCACGGACGCGGCTACCTGGAGAGCAGGCCGGGAGGTTCTGCTGTATGCCGCAGAACCGGTGGAGCTTGATCGTCTGTGGTCGCCGCGGGAGATCGAGCGGGCGCAAGGGGCAGGTCGGGATCCGCGTCTGAGGGCGGCGGCACAGGCATCCGACCGCTTCGGGGTCGCAGAGGTGCTCGCTGCGGGACCGGAGCTGCTCAACGACTGGATGCACGCGTGGCAGACGGGTGAGCATCCACGCGGCGCCGCCTTGGTGGCCGCCGCCGTCGACTGCCGGCGCATGGGATTGCACCAGCCCGTACATGCGTCACTGCTGGTGGCATTGCACAAGATTTACCTGTCGGCCCGCGGCGGGGCTGTCCTCCGGCCGGAGCTGCTGGCCGATGCGCTGGCGTGGGCGACGGCTCCGGTGCAGGGGGCCAGCAGCCTTCTGCTGCCTGATCAGGACAGCTATCTGGCATTCGACTACTTGATTGATTTCCCCGGGCTGCCGGCCGTCCCCGAACGCAGCTGGGAGATGCTGCTTCCTGCGGTCTCGGCGGAAAACGCCTTCGACATCGGCTGGGCGGCCGTCGACCTGATGCGGCCGACCATCGCGCTCAAGGCTTTCGACCTCGCCCGACGGCACGGGGTGCCAGATGCCGACTACGCGCACGCCATCGCCCTGGGCAACGCAGGGCAGCCCCTGCCCGCTGTACGCCGGCTGCGTCAGCTGCACCAGCAACGTGACACGCTGCTCGGCCCGGACCACCCCGATACCCTCGCGGCGCGTCACGACATAGCCCGCTACCTCGCCGAGGCCGGTCGGCTGCCGGAAGCCGTCGCTCTTCTGGACCGCCTCGCCCCCGACCGGGAGCGTGTCCTGGGCGCCCGTCACGCAGCGACCCTGGTCACACGCACCAGCAAAGCCCGGTTCCTGCGCGACGGCGGAGACGCTCCGGGGGCACTGCACCAGTTACGCGAGGTGCTTCCCGACCTGACGGCTGCCTTGGGTCCGGAGCACGTAGACGTCCTACTCGCACGCCAAGAACTGGCCCGGACTCTCGGCCGTGCCGGCCAGACCCGCGATGCTCTCGCCTCCATGACCGCAGTTCTTGAGGACCAGGAACGCATCCTGGGCACAGCGCACCCCCACACGCTCAGCACCCGTTTCGATCTGGCGCTCCTCATGGGCCAGTCCGGCGACCTCCAGGAGGCAATCCGGCAGCTAGAGGGGGTCCTTGGCGACCAGGAGCGCATACTTGGCCTGCACTCACGCACTTTGAGCACTCGCCACCAGCTCGGCAGACTCCTGGCACAGACCGGTGAGCTGAACCAGGCGCAAGAGGTTCTGTCCGCGGTGCTCATAGATCAAGAGCGTTTCCACGGCTCGTCACATCCCCGCACCCTGGCCACCCGCTACGACCACGCCCTGGTCCTGCGCCACACCCAGGGCTCGCAGGCAGCTGCCGCACTGCTGGCTGCGCTGGAGGAAGACTGCCGCCAGGCGCTGGGCAGCAGCCATCCACTCACTCAGACAATCGTCACAGCACGCCGATAACGCATCCCCGCAACATTCGTCTACGCCGGCATCGACGTCACCCAGACCGCCCTGTTCAGCGGAGTACGCAGAGCACAGCTCGCCGCACGCGCCTCCCTCATCGACTGCGCACCGCTGCCCGTCCATCTCGGTGACACCGAACCGTTCCGCGACCTGATCACCGCCCTGGAACAAGCCCTCGACCTGCACGCCCACCGCACCGGCAGCATGGCCAACCTCGCGCCCTACCTCCACCAACGCACCGCCGGACACATCGGCAGCCTCTCCCGCCTGATCCGCCAAGCCGCCATCGAAGCCCTCCTGGACGGAAGCGAACGCATCACCAAGGCATCACTCGACGCGATCCAGCTCGCCCCCCCCTCGCCGAAGAGCACTACCGCCCCCGCACCCCCACCCGCCGCACCCGGCGCAGCACGTGACCGCCCCCTACACCGCAGCCCCCGTCCCGCCGCCGGCCTCAGCCCCCGCCTACGCGCCACGGCCCGCTCCCGGCGCTCTGCGCCTGCGGCCACTGCCCGGCGAAGTGACCGCCTCCTACCTCGCCCGCCTCGCCAGCGCCTACCGGATGCCACTCACCCACCTGCTCGACGGCCTCGGCATCCGCCTTTCCCCCGGCCCCGACACAAGACCGCCCGGCAGCGAACTCACGCTCACGGCCACCGCCCAGCAGTACCTGGCCGCGTTCACCCGCATCCCCCACCCCCACCTGCGCCGTGCGCTGCCCTGCTTGTCCCCGACCGACCGCCCCCACACGAGCGATCCCACCGGCGAAACAGCAACCGCACTCTGGCAGCACACGCCGCCTGCCCTCCAGCCCGTCCGCGCCTGCACCGTGTGCGTCAAGCACCGAACCCCTGACGCCATCGCCACAACCGCGTGGATCTACCCGCAACCGCCCCACGTGCTGCTGTGCATCCGGCACCAGCAGGCCTCATCCGACCCTCGCCACACCACCCCACTCGGCATCCGGACCCTGCCCGAAGTCGCCCACACCCACCGCCGCCTCGCCCGCGCCGTCTCAGCCGCACCAGCCCTCACCTGGGCTGCCACGATCACCACCCGCTGGTACGACCACCAGCAACACCTGGCCACCCGCTGGCAGACACGCCTGGCCGCCCTCACCGCCGCCAACCCCCACACCTGCGACGGCCCCGCCTCTCCCACCCTGACCTGCCGCAGCCTGGTCACCTACCCCGAAACCCTCACCCTCGCCCAAGCCCTCGCGGCCTCCCCCACCGCACCCTGACCCGCACTCAACAGGCCCGCTTCCTCCACGACCTGGCCCAGCAGCTCGAACTCCCCCACCTCACACCCGCCACCCACGATCCCCTCCTCACGCGCCTCAACTCCTGCTGAAACAGGCCGCACCCGCCGCTCCGGCAAGCACACCAGCCGCAGGAAACCTGGTGCACGGCATGCGGGTGCCCGGGACCATGGCTCTGTGAACGCCAGGAACACCACGGCAGCCAGCCAGGACTTGGTCCGGATCGCCGAGCTCGCCCCCCAGGCCGACGATCGCGTGGTCCGCCAGCACGTCATCTCCCAGGTCCTGCTACGGGAGTTCGCCACGCCGGCCAAGCGGGGCTGCGGCCTGCACGTACAGCCCTACGACCTGCAGCACCCTCAGCGGCGACTCAAAAGCCGGGCCCCGCGAGGCGTGGGCCAGATTGAGAACTTCGTTCCGTACGCCTCCGCATCGATGGAAGCACAGTGGGGCGCGGTCGAACAGGAACTCCCCGAGGTCTTCACCGCTGTGAAACGGGGCAACGCACT
Organism: Streptomyces herbicida; assembly: GCF_032656585.1. Taxonomy (NCBI): domain Bacteria; kingdom Bacillati; phylum Actinomycetota; class Actinomycetes; order Kitasatosporales; family Streptomycetaceae; genus Streptomyces; species Streptomyces herbicida. The sequence goes on along the minus strand of NZ_JAUYWJ010000031.1, from coordinate 18,016 downwards.
CGGTGATCCGCACGTCCGCACAGTTCTACGTGATCTGGTCGCACTCCACTACGTCCGCTCCCAGCACTACCGCGACCTCTTCCACCGCGTCTTCGCCGAGGCCTACCAGCAACGGCGCGGCTGGCTGCTGACCGAAGGACAGGAACTGCTGCGGACCGCCTCGCTGCACCGCACCGGCCTGCACACCACCGGACCGCAAGGCATCGCTCTGCGCGCCGACCAGGTTCTCAGCCCCATGCTCGCGGCCTATCGCAGCGGAGCCCTGCTCCGCGTACGCATCGAGGACTCATTCAACAAGGCCCGCGAGCTCATGGCCCAGTGGTCCCTGGAAATCCTCGAGCCCGAGGACGGCGAGTTCCTGATCGGTGACAACCCCTCCCTGACTGTGCGCTACGAGGGCACGAACCTCCTGTACAGCATGGCACTCGGGGACTCCCACACCACCGTGCTCCCCATCGGCCCCCGCCACATACTCGCCCTCGGGCCGGCCGACGTCCACGGCCGCATCCCCAAACACCTGGTCGACCACATGAACGTGCTGCAGCTCAAAGCCGCCCGCCGATACGCCTACACACGCCCCGGCAGCCCCCTCGCCGCACTCATCCGCGAGATAGGCCCGCGCTGGATCGCCGACCACCCCCTCCAGTAGCGGCGTAGCCGCCGCACCATGCACCCCTGACTCAGAACATCGACCGCTCCAAGGCCCGGACAGCGCGCTCCGAGGTTCAGCGCCTGCCTACTACACGTGATCAACACACCAAGTGCATCAAGACGCGCCAAAACAACTGCACACCAACGACCACTCCACCCAACCCAACTGAGCAGGGGACGAAAACCCCAAGTCAAACCCTTGAAAGCCGACTCCAAGCCGCCGACAGCCCCAGGGGAAACCACCCTCACGCCACAACGCCAGCGACGTACCGCTCAGCCAAACTGCACAACCCCACCACACAAATGAAACTGCGCAGCGCTCAGCGAACCTGCGCGCCGCCCGGCAGCTGCCGTTCACGCCAGGTTCCTCCTGGTAGCGCCCTGGACCACTCACGAACCCGGTGGCGGGGCCGCGCCCGGCGCCGGGTTGAATACCCCAGTTGGGCGCCTCGACGAGGCTGCCGCAGTGCATCGGATGAAACTCAGGGGTGGGGAATGCCGAACGGTCGGATGGCGCGTGGTGCAGTGGCGGTCTGCGCGGCCGTGGTGATGAGTACGGCGGTGGGGTGCGGGGGCGCGAGTGACACCCGTGCCGCAGGGAAGCCGGCGGCGAGCGGATCCCGCGGACATTCAGCGACCGTGGGGACTGCCGCCCCGGAGACGACAGGGAAGCCCAGCACGTCGCCGTACGTGCTGCCCACCGGCACGCCCGCGGCCCGCAGCGGACCGGAGAGCCGAAACAGCTCCCGCCTGGTGAACCAGCGGGAGATCGACTCGTACGTGCTCGGACTCAAGGACGTGCCGGGCAGCGAGATCGCCACCAACGCGGGCCGCACGACTGCCGGGACGGAGATGCCGGTCCGCTTGTTCACGGGCAACCTGCCGCGGATCTCGCCGTCGAGCTGCCAGCACGTCTACGAGAACAGCCAGCAGGCCGGCGCCTACCGCCAGTACGCCCGCACCGACAACATCATCAGCGGGCACGGCACCGCCCTCCATGTGGCCCTGATCGCATACCGCCCGGCAGACGCCCACAAAGTACTCGCCGACCTGCGGGCGGCGCTGCCCGGATGCACGTCGTACGCCGGACCGGTCGACATGACCCAGGGTTTTGAACACCCCCAGCTGCTGCCGGACCCGCACCTGGGCGACGAGGCCCTCGAATACGGGATCATGGAGAAGATCAGCGACGAGCAGGGCACGGTGCGCGCCCCCTTCCACTACCTGCTGGTCCGCAAGGGCTCCGTCATCGCCTGGTTCGAAGTACAAGCCCTCCCCGGTGAGACGGTGGCACTGCCCATGCACGTGATCAACACCCAACTCGCCAACCTGCCCTGACCCACCCACGAGCCCGACAGGCCACCGGCGCTCCCCGGCCAGGCCATCCGATGGCCCCCGGCGCCACGCACTCGAGCCCGGACGTAGGCCAGCCCGTCAATGTCCAGCTCGAACACCTCCGTGTACTAGGCACAGATCCCGTCGCCCGTACAGGTGCCTGATCGTCGAGGCCAGCGGCAGGGCTGGGGTAAGGCACGCCGCACAGGCCATCTGGCGCTGGACGGAGGTGGCGGGGGGCGCGACACGGCTGGCTCAGTCCGCGTCGGTGGTCCCGTCCTGGTCCACCGGGGATGCAAGACGTTCCGGATGCTCGTAGTAGTCGCTGATCCGCCCGAGCAGCTCCCGCAGCTCCGGGTCCTCTTCAGCGGCATGCAGGAGCGCGGCGTACTCCTCCAGCTGCTCGGCCAGTTCCTCCTCAACGGCCCGCACGGCCTGAAGTGCGCGTTCCTCGATCGCCTGCGGAAGGGCGCCGCCAACCAGGGTCCCGCCCCCGAGCACAAGGTCGAGGACGCCCCCCCGGCAGGTCCCGCAGGGCGCGGCCCTTGTTCTTGTCTTTCTTGGTCAGGATGGGTGGTGCGACAGCCTGCCCATTCGCGAAGTCGGCGTCGTCCAGATGTTCCAGGGCATCCCGAAGGGTCTTCAGGAACGGATCTTCCGGGCGGGGCTGTTGTCCTAGTTCCCGGCGCAGCCGGGCGTTCCAGCGTTCCAACTGGTGTGCAGCCCAGATCAGTTGATGCTCTTCGGCCCACTGGGTCCGGAAGTTCACCTCAAGCACATACAGCGGAGGACTCCAGTCCTCCATCCGGTCGTAGTTCCGGCTGTCCTGCTCTGCCGTATGCCGGATGGTCCGCGCCCGTGCCGCCTGCCGCAGCACCGCCTCGGCCTACGTGCGCACGAAGACCCGGGCCTGCTCTCGCTCTCGCTCACCCGCCGAGGCTATGCGAGGGTGCTCGCGCCGACCAGACCGGCGAGCGCTGTCCCGCCCCGTCGCACGGGGCCGGGACAGCGAGGCGGGCCCGGTCAGGCGAGAGTGAGCCGGTTGGACCTCATGTCAGGATGGGGACAGCACAGCGCCGATGCGGTGGGCAAAGCCAACGACCGGAAGCTGCCCCCAACGGATGCGGCACCCAACTCCCGCTGGAGGTGCCTGGATCGCCCCGCTCCAGACCGACGGAGACCTGCCGCGGAAAGCCACTTCGGGGTCCGGCCGGTGCGGGACGATCAGAGGGCAGCAGGCCTCAATGGGCGTCCGGCCGGTGGTGGTGGAGCCCGGCAACGCAGCGTCTGACACTTTGGGCCGGGGCAAATCATACGAAACGGCGCGCATTCAGCGGCTGTAGGGGCCCCGGCAAACGGCAGTGCTCAACGCCTGCCCGCGCCCGCCGCCCTGCTCGGGCAGCCCCCAACCCCACGGGCGTCGGCCTGTTGCGGCACTAGGGTATGGATCATGACATTCATACGGGGAATCAAGGCCTGCGCAGTGGCGGTTGCCGTGAGCGCTCTAGCAGCCGGATGCGGCGGCAGCACCACGACCGCGCAGGGGAAGGACGAGCCGTCAGTGAAGGGCACGCCCTTCGGCCGTCCCGTCTCGTCACCCGCTGCTGCCACAACCGCCGACCCCACCATCACGCCATCTCCCTCCGACGGCGCCCCGCTCATCGGCGCGCTGAAGTACGAGCTGCGCAAGCGGACGGTCAAGATGGCCGGGGCGCCGGGACGGACCAGCGCCAGGTGCGACCGGGACTCGGTGGCCGCGGCCAAGGGCTCCAAGATCACCTGTACTGTCACGTACGAGGGCATCAAGGTGACCTGGCCGGTGACGATCGAGGGCCCGGCGATGGGCGGACTGGAGGTCAAGTACCAGGCAAAGCCGAGCACCGGCATCCTGACCAAGAAGGGCGCCCAGGCCCACTTCTGGAACGAGGAGCACGACTACGGCTCACACTTACGGTGCGACGACATGCCCGCACTCAAGACCGTGCCCCTGGGCAAGAAGACCGGCTACCGGTGCACCTATCTGACCAAGTCCGAGACAGACGGAAGACCGCTGTGGATCCCCGAGGACCTGACGGTGCGCGACGACGGACCGTACTTCATCGCCAGTTACTGAACACAGCCCCAGAGAAAAACCAGCCCACGGAAGCCAGGCCACGCCCTCCCAAGAGGAAGCACTGACCGACCCAGGCGCATCTCCACCGGGCCGGTCGCTGCTCGCTCCGCCTTCTGCGCGGCCCTCCGTACCGATCAATCTTCCGTGCACGAGCAGTGCCCGCTGTCGTGCCGGACCCCGCAGCTACCACGACGGGTGCACACCGCGGCGGCCACGCGGATCTGGCCAGTACATCCTCCAGGAGCTTCAGCCACCCGGTGACGGCAACGCCAAGTGGCTCGCATGCAGCCGCCCGCCGACTCCCCCTCGGCACGGCGGCACCCTCTACCGGTTCGGCGGCCAGTAGCAACCCGGGTGCGATGGTCAGGTTCTGGCCGGGCGGCCGGAAGACCACCGAGTGCACCGCCCGGGCAGGGCAGGCCCGGGCGGCCGTGAACACGAACGTCAGCGGGCCCGAGCCGCATGAGCAGACGGGGCTGGCGAACCTGGTCCAGGGGTTGTCCAGCAAGTATCGCAACCCGGCCGCGCACGAACCGCTGCTTCACCGCACGGCCACCGACGCGGCTGCTGAAGCTGCGGACCACGCTGCCGATAGTGAAACCATGTGGCACGTAATGGGGCGGGCGCGGCACTCCCTCTCGAACCGCTGCCCGGCGTAGGACACTTGAGGGCAGCAAGGCCGTGCAGTGTCGGGAGGTGGCGTGCCGCAAGACCAGCGCCTGGTGCAGACGGCCGTGATCGGCCATACGGAGTCGGAGATACCGGTCGTCCTGCCCATGCAGGCCGGCGAGGTGACGGTGTTCCGGCGCGCGCACGCGGCGGACACGTTCTGGTGCGGGCGGTGGCTGGGCGGGTGCGGGGGCCGTCTGACGGTCAAGAGGTATCAGGACCGGGTCTGTCAATTCGCCCATGTGCCTGATCCCGGGCGGGGTCCGTGCCGCCGGGCTTCGGTGGGGGTGGCCAGTGCCGACCACCTCTACATCAAGCAGCAGATCCTCGCCTGGCTGGCCGGGCAGTCTGTCGCCGCGCACGCCAGCATCCCCGAGGGCGCCGAACGGCTCGGCACCGAGGTGCTCTTCGAACCGGGCGGGCACGGCTGCCTGCGGGTGCTCCTCGATACGCAGGCCCCCCTGCCCGCGGCGGCGCAGGGCACGCAGTTGGTGCTCGGCCCGCACGTCGCGCACGACCCGTACCGGCTGACCGTCGACGGCTATGTGCTGCGCATCCGCTGCGACACCGACGCCACCGGCCGCCGCGTCATGATCGGCACCCAGACCCACGACGGCACCCAGTGGTTCGGCCTGGAGGAGTGCCGCCTCACGCCGTGGGGGCTTTCCACCCCAGCCGTCGAAGAAGTGCGCCGACTGCGCGGCACCGTGCACCCCCTCGGCACCACGCCGCCCCGCGCCGCACCGGCAAAACCCGCAGCTGCGGCCCGGCCGGTGGCCGCCGTTCAGGCGCGATGACCACGCGGAGGTCTTCGCGGCCCTGCAGTGGGCCGTCGACGCAGACCGGACAGTGAGCGAACTGCGCCACTGCCTCAACCGCGCAGAGGCTGCCGTGCGCGGCGGCGCGAGCGCCCCGGAGAACGAGCTGCTGCGCCGCGCCACCGACTTGCTGCTGCGCAAGGAGCGCGGTGTGGGTATCAGCGCGCCACCCGCACCCGCCCGACAAAAGGGCCGCCCGGCACGGTCCCAGCCCCAGCCCCGGCCGGCTGGCGAGGGGCGGAAGGCGGCCGAGGCAGTCTCCGATCTCCTCAACGTCCTCGACCGGCGCCGCGGCCGCTTCTTGCCCGGCGAGCAGCAACGGCTGGTCACCCAGCTCGAAGACACTGCACGCCGGGCCGAGCCCTGGCTGACCGGCCGCCAGCGCAAGAAGATCACCGACTGGAAGAACAGGACACCGACGCCACCCGCGCCCAGAAAGGGGACAGCACCGACGCCGTCGCGGCCACCGTCCGCTGCCTTCCCGGCACCCGTGCCCAAGGTGAAACGCAAGCCGAAGCGGGCCCACCACGAGGACGCACTACCCACCTGGCCCCGAGAACTCGATCTGATCGCGGACGCCGCGCGCGACGTCCTCGAACACGCCGCCCGGCTCGGCAAAACCATCTCCTTCACCCTGTTGTGCACGCAGGTCAAAGGACTCCGAGAACTCAGCCAGGAGCAGCAGCGCCGAGCCCTCGACGTCGCCTCCGCCCGCTCACACAGCCGGCAGCCACTCACCGTCCTGATCACCACCGGCAGCAAGACACCGCACCCGCACTACCAACAGCCCGGCAACGGCCCAGCCGCCCAGGCCGCCTGGACCAAGGCCGTGGCAGACGTCCACGCCTCCTTCGAGCCCAGGACACCGCCACCCGGCGCCCAGCCCGACGGACAACACAGCACAGGCCGGTGACAGCCAAAGAGAGAGCAGGGGCCGGGCCGGTTCCGTCGCGGCCCGCGGCGCCGACTTCACCGTCTACGTCGCCCTCTTTGACGTCCTCCCCGTCGGCGATGCCGACTGGCGACCCTGGCGTATGCCGAGTGGCACACCGAGGTTAAGGCTTGGTGCTTCCCAGGGTTCGCCATAGCGTACGACTCGAAGTAGCCCAAACGGCAATAGCGAACATTGTCGCGAAAATCACGCCGGCTGTAAATTCAAACCCGAACCGGGCAGTGAGAAACCCGCCGAACAGGGGGCCAAACACAGCGCCCATAAGCGTCGAGAAAAGGCGAACACTCGACACCCGTGCCAGCATCGTTGATGGCGCACGCTCGAAGACGTACGAACTCATGGCGACGTTCCCGATCGCCCCAATAACTGATGTGAGAAATATACAGATTGCCGCAGCATTCAAATTGAAAGACAATGAAGGGCTCAAGAAATTTGCAACCCAAAGCCACGGTTGAATTAGCAGCACGCGATAGCCGACACGTTTGAGTGTAAAATTTGCAACTAGTCCGCCTGCCACGCCTCCTATCCCAGACATCGCGATCACTAGGCCGACAAAGAGCGACGAAATATCCACATGGTCCGACCATGCAACAAAGGTGACAATGAACATCTGGGCGCAGAAACAGATTCCCGCAGTCAGTGCTAGGTCTCTGCGCATCAGACCGTCTCCCCAAACCCACTTGAAGCCCTCTGTGAGTTCACGGAAAAAGTTTTGAAACTTCTGGTTCTTGTGACTTCGATAGCTCCCTCTTGTCAACAAAATTGCAATAATAGATACTGCGCGTGAAATCGCATCGAACAGAAACGGTGCGGCACTCCATAAGCTGAACAGAGTTCCACTAAGGGAGCGTCCCAGGAGAACAGCAGAATGTGTACGGGTTTCATTTGCGGCGAGAGCTTTTGCTACTTGCTGCGGTGGCACCGCGCTCTGAATAGCCCGCTGTTCGGAAAGTTGGTAAAGGACTCCGAGTGAACTCTCCAGAAACGCCAGCGAGGCCACTTGAAAGAAGGAAGGATCCCCGAAAACCAAGAAGGCGAAAAGAGCGGCAATCGCAACTCCCCTCCCTAGCTCGGCAAAGAGCATTGTGCGGCGCCAGTCCCAGCGGTCGACCAGGGGGGCTAGCGGAATATAGAGAGCCAGTTCGGGCAGTGTGCTACAAAATACCACCAGCCCGGTTTCTGATGCTGAGCCGGTAAGGGAAACGACTAGTAAGGGGTAGGCGAGGCTTGAGGCCCTGCCTCCCATAATCGAAATACCTGAACCGATCCAAAGGAGCAGATAATTTCGATTGCTACGGAGAGGCTGGTATCTGGCCGATTCGACATCATCTATCCGGAGCGATGCACTCTCCTCTTCTCTCGGGTTAACCGCGACGCCCTAGCCACCGGGACCGGTTGGGTCATACGCTGCCGGCCTCTTGACGAAGCGCCGAGCTTAGATCTGCGAGTACCCTTTCGTGTACGTGCGTTATAAGACGCGTCAGATCCGCACAGTAGGCGGATGGATTGAGGTAGCCCGTTCCCTTCTTATAACGATGGACGTACTGACCACCTCCGCACACGTCGCGGATAGGGCAGCGCAAGCACGCCTCGCAAAGCGCTGCGACACCGCGCTGGCGGGCTACTACTCCTGGGTGCAGGATGAGCGAATCGAACGGGTCCCGTTCGATATGCGACCCTGTGAGATGAGCGCCAGAGTGAACCGACTTGAGTTGGTGATCGAGATCGATGGATCCGCTGGTGTCGATGATGACAGTGCGATTTGGGGCGAGTCCCACAGTCTCCAGTCTGCTGTGCCCACCAAGTATGAGGGCCAGGATCTCATCAAAGAAGCGTACCGAAGTTGGTTTAGAACTTGCCCCATACCAGCGGTCGAAGATTGGGATTAGCCAGTCAGCGTAGGGAGTCTCGCCTCGGCTGCTGCCTCCCCAGTGCGGAGGAGGCTGGGTCCAGTTGCCGTGGGGAAGCAGAAAATCGATCATGGGAGATCCGAACGAGACGAGTGTTTCGTATGTCTCCACTGGGTCATTCTCGACGTTCACCGTGCACAGCATGCCGGCGAAGAGTTCAGCGTAGGACGGTTCGCGTAGCGCATTGATTCCACGCACCACGGCACTAAAGCTGCCCCTTCCGTCAGCATATTTTCTATGCCGGTCGTTATCTTGCTGGCTGCCATCCAAGCTGACATATACTTTGATGTCGGATAACCGGAGCATTTCCAGGTTGGCTCGATCGAGCAGCGTTCCGTTGGTGGTAATACGGAAGTCAATTCCGACGTCGGCCGGGACTTCATTGCGGAATTTAGTCACCATATATTCTATTAGCTCTGTGCCGGCCAGGAGTGGTTCGCCCCCATGCAGTACAACTTTGACCTCCGGTATTTCTCCCCGGTGAGCCCTGACGTGCTCCGCTATTCGAGTAGCCGCCTGATCCACCGTGGCGCGGGACATGGTTTTTTCCTGCGTTTTCCAGGTGGAGTCGCTCATTTCGTATACGTAGCAGTAGTCGCATGCAAGGTTACATCTGCTGTGAACCTTTACGACAAACTCAGTAAACGGCAGCGGGTGCCACTGTGCGTCGGAAAGTGCTTCGTTCGTTACCGCAGTCGTGGGCCATTCAGCGCTGGCGCTAGTGCGACTTACGAGCGGAAGTTTGCGCATGAATACCTACTCCCCTGTCAACGGATGATGCCGCGCGGCGGCCTTACTACGCGCCGCGCGGTGGTACTCAACACGATCCAGCAGGGTTCCCGACTAGTTACAGAAGCTGCCCTGCGGAGTCATGGTCCCGTCTTCGCTAAGTACACGCAGGACGGCGTGTCCCAATGCACTCTTCTCGGATATCTTGGCCGCGGGCTTCGATTCCTTTGCCGTCGAAGAATCCGGAGAACTGGCGCTCGCTGCGCCTACCCCGAGAGAGAGTGCCGCGACGGTCACAGCGGCCGTGAGACTTGCCCGCCGCAGAAGATCCGCCTTGCTTCCATGCGTCATGGAATTATACCCTCCATTTGACTATTGATCTCTGGGATTGGTGCCTCGCCGACACTACACTTGCAAGCTGGCACAGACATGATTTCGTACTTACGTTTTAAGAAGTTCTCCGTTGACCCTCGAGCAATTGTCAATTCCAATTGGATGGTCTGACTCAAGGGGCAGGGGGCGGGTCACTGGCCAGGGCTGATGCGTTCTCAGATTTCAAGATCGAGTAGTTGGAGTGCGTGGTCGGTTCGTGACCAGGGCTGATTCAAAGTGCTGGTGATCTTGAAGCGTCGCTGGTCACGGGAGTGTGACGGGGTGGCGGCGGACCGTCACGGAGACATCGAGGCTCCGGTTTGACGGGGTGACCTGCCAAGTCGCCCTGCACCACCGGAGCCTCGATGTGCCGCCAGTCTGCCACCGTCTGCCTGACCAAGTCGCCCTCGCCGCGCCAGCGTGAACTGTCCGGTGTTGCTGCCCGGTTGGCGACGCTGTCCGATCCGCGTGACCGTCGCGGTCGCCGGCACTCGCTGGTGTCGGTGCTGCTGACCGCGGCCTGCGCGGTGCTGGCCGGGGCCCGCGTGGAGGGGGCCGGGGCCCGCGTGGAGGGGGCCGTTGCCCACTGGGAGGGACCACCCGCCGTTCGTGACCGGCTGGAGGCCATCGGCCAGTCCTCGTGCAGCCTGGTGGTCTTCCTGGAGCACGTGCCGCACACGCTCGCCGGATGGCTGGCTGACCACCGCGAAACTGCCATGCCGGAAGGCGAGGACAGCTCGCCCTTCCGCTGGGTGGAGGAAGCTCTGATGGACGGAGCTGACTTCATGAGTTCTCGCGGACTTGTCCACTTCGATTCTCACTTCGCCAACATCCTGACCGACGGGCGTCAGCTCTACTTCGCCGACTTCGGACGTGCCCTGAGCTCCCGCTTCGACCTTACGGCGGACGAGTCCGACTTTTTTCGCGGACCACCTCGCGTACGACCGCTGCCCACGACAGCCAGGTCCTGCCCGGCATCCACACCCGCCTGGCGCGTCGCGGACTGCTGCCCGCCGAGCACCTGGCCGACGCCGGCTACACCTCCCTGCCCCACCTGGAACAAGCCAGCCGTGAATACCAGGTCACCCTCTCCGGGCCGCTCCGCAGCAACCCCACCCGCCAACACCGCCGGAACGAGGGCTTCGCCCGGGACGACTTCCACATCGACTACGACCGTCAGCAGGTCACCTGCCCCCAGGGACAGGTCAGCGCGGGCTGGCACGGCCCCTACCCGACATCCTCGCCCACCGCGGCCCCGCTGATCGTGGCCAGGTTCACCAAGAGCCAGTGCCGCCCCTGCCTGGCCCGCACCCAGTGCACCACCACCGCCGACAGCGCCCGCACCGTGGGGTTTCCCCCGCGAGAGCTCCGCGACCTGCAACTCCGCGTCCGCACCGAGCAACAGACGCCCGAATGGAAGACCCGCTATGCGGTCCGCTCCGGAGTGGAGGGCACGGTCAACGAGTTCGCCCACGGACACGGCATGCGGCGCTGCCGCTACCGAGGACAGGGAAAGGCCCACATCCAGCACGTCCTGACGGCCATCGCCGTCAACATCGAGCGCCTCAGCGGACTGCCACCGGCCGAGGAAACACCCACGCCTCGCCGACCAACTGCCTTCCAGAACTACCTCGACCAGCGCGAGCTACCCCGGCTGAAGTCCTGGCGAACCCTGGGCAGCTGACCTCGGCAAATCCAAGATCCCCGACTGTGAGGATGTGGGAGGCACCGCTCGAGGGTCTGACCCGATCCCCGATTGACGCTCCGGCTGTCCTCACTCTGAATCGTCGACCGCCGAGCGGTGCCATTGCGTGTACCGGCTCGGCGATCGTGACCTCATAGGAGCTTGACCGAGGCGGTCCCATCACAGTCGTGTCCGTCCGCCGAGCCGGTGCGCGCGAGCCCACACCACCGCGCACGGAAGGACCAACCCGGCCGTCATGCCACAGCCCATCGAAGTGATCGGCGGGATCGACACCCACACCGACGTCCACCAGGCCGCTGTCATCGACACCATCGGCCGGCACCTGGCCACCGAGGCGTTCCCCACCACGCCTGAAGGCTATCGGCGCCTGCTGGCGTGGCTGCGCTCGCACGGCCGGGTGCTGACGGTGGGCATGGAGGGCACCGGATCCTTCGGCGCCGAACTGGCCCGGTACTTGCGTGCCAGCCAGATCACCGTGGTGGAGGTGGACCGACCCGATCGTCGGGCTCGCCGCGCCGCGGGCAAATCCGACCCTGTCGACGCCTACGCCGCCGCCACCGCGGTGCTCTCCGGCCGCGCCAATGGCACCCCGAAAGGCCGCGACGGCACGGTCGAGGCAATTCGCGCGCTGCGCGTAGTACGTGCCAGCGCCATCAAGGCCCGCACCCAGACCATCAACCAGATCAAATCACTGATCATCACCGCGCCTGCTGCAACGCGCGAAGCACTGCGCTCGCCGACCACCGCCGAGCTGATACGGCGCCTGGCTGCCAGCCGACCCGGCTCCGATCTGACCACCTCGGCCGCCGCCGTCAAACTCGCGTTCAAGCGCCTGGCCAAGCGCTACCAGCATCTGAGCGAGGAGATCGCAGACGCTGACGCCGAACTGCGCGCCCTGATCACCCACACCGCACCCGGCCTTCTTGCGCTACCAGGCGTCGGGACCGAAACCGCCGGGCAGTTGCTGGTCACCGCCGGGGACAACCCCAACAGGCTCGCCTCGGAGGCGTCCTTCGCCCACCTGTGCGCGGCTGCACCCGTGCCAGCCTCCTCAGGCCGCACTGATCGCCATCGACTCAACCGCGGCGGCGACCGCCAGGCCAACCGCGCGCTGCACACCATCGTCCTGGTTCGCATGCGTCACGACCCACGCACCCGCGACTACGTCGCACGACGCACCCTCGAAGGGCTCAAGACGAAGGACATCTTCAGATGCCTCAAGCGCTTCGTCGCGCGCGAGGTCTACCACCACCTCACCAGCGCGTTCAGCGGCGCACCATCGACAGCTTCAACCGCTTGACGATCTATAGGAGCTTCAGAGTCAAGCTCAGTGCTCCCACACCTCCGGACCGCCGCCGTGCCACTCGATCAGCGGCGAGTTCGCCGCGTCCACCTCGTCCAATCCCTCCAGGCCGGCACGCTCCAGGAACACCGCCGGATCGTGCAGGCTGTACGCGGTGCCGAGCGTCTCGCTGTCGACCTGGACACGGCGGCCACCACCCTCGCCGGGCGGGAGCACGATCACGCGACGCTCAGCCATAGCTTCAGCCTCACTCAGCGGCAGGTGAGGCGCATTCGGGAGACGGCTGTCAGTGGCAGCAGGTCGCCCCACGAGTCGCGTCGCCTTCGTGCTTCTTCGTGGCCGAGCGTCACCAGCCGGTGTAACGTCGTGATCAGCAGTCGTGGTTCCGAAGTCCCGTTCGCCCGTGATCGCAATCATGGGCGTTTTTGCTGTTCAACGCCTCTCCGGACCAGGGCGATCACCTCCGGATCCCGCACGGTGCGGGACCCAATACGAGTCCCCTCGAAGGAGACAGGCACATGGCCAAGGGCACTGTGAAGTGGTTCAACGCGGAAAAGGGCTTCGGCTTCATCGAGCAGGACGGCGGTGGCCCTGACGTCTTCGCCCACTACTCGAACATCGCCACCCAGGGCTTCCGCGAGCTTCAGGAAGGCCAGAAGGTCGAGTTCGACATCACGCAGGGCCAGAAGGGCCCGCAGGCGGAAAACATCCGCCCCCTGTAACACCGAACACAAAAGAGGCCCCAGCCAAGATGCCTTGAGTTCTAGGAGTCGTCGCAACACCCCAGCTCAAGGGCTGCGATGGAGTTCGAGATTCGCAGGGTGCGGACGGTGGCCCAAGGCCGCAAGAAGCTGGTCCGTGAGCGGGAGGAATACGTCCGGCTCATGGACCAGGGCCTGACCACCTACCAAGCGTGCCGGATCGTTGGGATCAACTACCGGACCGGCAAGCGGTGGCGGAACGGTCGCACCCCGTCCCGCAGGATCAAGGGGGCGCCCCCGGCTCAGCGGCCGGCCTGATCCTCGCCGCCGTCGCTCCCTACATCGACCAAGCCGTACTCGGCGGCCGCATCGCAGAGGAGGAACGGCAACGGAGGCAACTCAGGGCCTTCGCCGAGGGGTGGCCCCGCAGACGTCCTCCGGGCCGTGAGTGACTCCTGTTCTCGCGTACAAAGCCAGCTGTGGCATCCGGATGGTCTGGCCGACTGCACGCATCTCGTGCAGCCGTCCGGCCTGCGCCGCGAAGCGTGATGCCGTCGGGCGTACGCGCCATGCGCAGCAGTTCACGGATCAGCTCGGCCTTGTCCCAGCGGATCCCGGTCTGGGCCCTCAGATCCAGGATCCACCGGTCGATCTGAAGGGATTCGCCCGGCCGTCGTCATGCCCGGCCCAACGAGGCAGCCGTGCCATAGGACGTGGGGCACCGTTCCGGGACGCGTGTCTCACCCTGCGGGCCGCGCGCGCCGGCACCGTCGCCGAGGTGATGGCCTCCCGCTCCGGGGATCCCGTCGCGGTCGCCGTCCCCACGCTGCTGCCCGAGCAAGCCCGCTCGTTCACCTTCGGCAAGATCACCCGCGCGCGGACCTCCGGCTGGGCCCAGAAAGTCGTGGGTGACCGGAAGATCCGCAAAAGGAAGCTGGGCGCAACTACCCGGCTCCTGGCCCTGTACACCGCTGCCCACACCCGCCCCGACGGACGCCTCGGACGCGCCGAGGGCGGCGGACTCCACCTTGGACCAGGCCGCCGCGTTCACTGCCCTGCCACCCGACCATCGCAGAACACGCCCAACTGCTGGGCGCCGCCGACTGGCTCGCCGAAGCCGACCATGCCAGCATCAGGCCACGCCGGAGTACCTCGCCCACGCGAGTAGGCCCCGCCACGAGCCGGAGGCCGGTGTCTGAACCTGCGCTCCGTTCAGTGCGCGGCGCGGCGTTCGTCATCCGATGATGCGCCGCCTGCTGCAAGCGCACGAGCCTATCGTCGCGGCGGCGGCCCGAAGCCCAGGAACTCGCCAGCGGTGTCGACCAGGCGCAGCCAGCGCACGGCCGAGCCGGACGTCACACCGGTGGACATCAGGCGCAGCTGCTCCACCCGGGGCCCCAGCCCTGCCGACAGAGGGTGGGGAAGTGCGGCGAAGAGCTCCACATCGTTGGCGCTGCAGCTTCGCCGGGGCCTTCGCACGCCACTCGGCCTCACCCGCGCCGGCAGCGGCCTCGGGTGCGGTCGCGATGAGTGCGATCAGTACTACGGCTTCGACCTGGGCGACGAGGTCGTCGCGGTCTACTCCCCAAACGGAGCAGCGCCCATCAACCCACACCGCGAACGTCTCGTCACTCAAGCGACCGTCCATGACCCGTCGGGCGAGTCGCGCACTTGCTGCTATCACATCGTCCATGGCCTTGCGGGTCCCGCCTTCCGTGACCGGGCACGCGTGGGGGCGGGCGCCGACGCCCGCCCACACGACGGCTGTCGCTACAGACACTTCACGTTGAGCACGTTGCTGTGCGCGGTGCCGCTGCTGGTTTCGCCGTAGTAGTTTGCCGTGCAAACCAGTTGACGAGACACTGCCTCGAACATATGGTTTGCGACACAGACTAGTTTGGGAGGGGTGGCAATGGAACGCAGAAGTCTGGAGTCAGCGGCGGCGCTCTACTACTACCTGAGAGGCCTTCTCTCGATCCCGGTAGGCGCCGTGATCATCTTGGCGGGGCTCGGCAACCTGGCCTGGGGCCCGCTGCGCCACGCCTGGGTCTTCATGGGCTGCCTGCTGGCGGCCGCGGCGGCATACCTGCTCATCACCCGCTACTACAACGAGAACTACGGGCGGGTCACCCTGTCCACAAGGGCCCAGACCAAAGGCGCCATCGCCACCGCCGTCAGCGCGGTGCTGGTCGCCGCAGGAGTGCAGACGGACTGGTCCCTCGATCTGCCGCTCAGCCTCACCGCGGCCTCGTTCGCCCTGATCATGGTGGTCTACTACGCCGTCGGCGTAGGACTGAGGGCGCACCACGCGATCATCTGCGGCGCTCTCCTGGCAGCAGGCCTCGTACCCGGCTGGGGTGGTGCGGGAGCGGACAGCAAGATCAATCTGGGTCTGATCCTGGCGGGAGCGGCCACCATCGCGACGGGGATCTTCGACCATCGCGCCCTCAATCGCGCCTTCAGGCCCTGCGAGGAACCGACCATCGGGAACAGCAATGCCCGGGCCTGAAACGTCAGGGTCCGGAATCTCGGAGTCTGAAACCTCCAGGTCTGTCATGCCGGAGTCTGGAAACGAGGAGCTGATCCTCGACCGCCTGATCCACGAACCAGGCCGGTTGGCGATCCTGACGGTGCTGTCCTCCGTGAAAGCCGCCGACTTCGTCTTCCTTCAGCGCGCGACACGGCTTACCAAGGGGAATCTCTCCAGCCACCTGTCGAAGCTGGAGGAGGCGGGCCTGGTCGAGATCGAGAAGACCTTCGTGCACAAGAAGCCCAAGACGAGCGTCACGCTGACTGCAGTCGGGAGAGAGCGCATCGCCCATCACTGGGACCAGCTGGAGCGCTTGAGGAACTTCTCCGAGGAATCCCTCCAGGAACCCGACCAGGAATAGGGCCTCGCACACTTCACCGTCGTCATGAAGTGGGCTGCCGAGCGGTCACTCGGCAGCCCACGGACGGAAACACGCACCACCACGCCCACGGGCGTGTCCTTACATGTACGTGCCTCCATGGGAAAGGAGAACAGCTCATGCTGTTCACCGGCAAATCGATCAGCGGCCGCGGACCATCCGTGCTCGGCGGGAGGGGCGGCAAGCCCCTTCTCGTGGCCGGAGCGGCCCTCCTCGCGGTCGGTGTGATCGGGCAGTACGGACCGGCCGACGAAGCCGCGGCCGCGCCGGGCGCCCGGGCGGGCGAGCCCTATCGCCCAGCGCCTCTCGCCTGGGGCGAGTGCCACGACCTCCCGCCCGCCCCGCCCGGCGGACCGGCCCCGCGAAGCCTCGAGTGCGCCGAGCTGACGGTGCCGCTCGACTACTCCAAGCCTCGCGGGAAGACCATGAAGGTGGCCCTGATCCGCCTCAGGGCGACCGACCGGGCCCACCGCATTGGCTCACTCGTGTTCAACTACGGCGGCCCCGGCGGATCCGGGATCGACGCCTTCGCCGGGGGCTCCGCGGCCCAGTTCAAGAAGCTGGGCACCCGCTACGACCTGGTCAGCTTCGACCCCCGCGGGGTCGGCCGGAGCCGCCCGGTGCACTGCGTGGGCGACAAGCGGAAGGACGAGTGGCTGGCGATGGACGCCAGCCCCGACAACGCCCGTGAGAAGGCCGCCCTCCTCTCCAGAGGAACGGCCCTCGTCAAGGGGTGCGCAAACCGGTCCGGTGAGACCCTGCCGCACGTCGGCACGGTCGCCGCCGCCCGGGACCTGGACATAATCCGGATCGCGCTGGGCGAGCGGAAGCTGAACTACTTCGGCTTCTCGTACGGCACCTGGCTGGGCGCCGAATACGCCCACCGGTTCCCCGAGAAGGTCGGCCGCACAATCCTTGACGGTGCCGTGAACACCGAACTGGACCCCATACGGTTCTTCCGCGAGCAGGCGGCGGGCTTCCAGCGGGCGCTCGGCCACTTCGGCAGCTGGGCGGCCCAGCAGCCGCAAGCGAACGCGAAGGCCAAGGGCTCCGCCGAGGACGCGGTGGTCACCCGGGTCGCCACCTTGCTGCACGGCCTGGACACCAAACCCATCCCCACCGACACCGGCCGCGAACTCACCCAGAGCCTCGGCGAAGCGGGGGTCCTCACAGGGCTCTACTCCAAGGCCATCTGGCCGGCGCTTTGGCAGGCGATCCAGCAGGCGGAGTCCGGTGACGGCACCATCCTGCTGGCCCTGTCCGACGCCCTCTTCCAGCGCAGTCCCGACGGGCACTACACCAACTACCTCGACGCCTCGAGCAGCATCTACTGCGCCAGCACTCCCCAGCGCTACACCGAGCGGGACGTGGCGAAAGCACTGCCCGCGTTCACCAAGGCCTCCCCGGTCTTCGGCCCGACCCTGGCCTGGCGCCCGATGGACTGCACCGGCTGGCCGGTCAAGGGCACTCCCGCCCACCACATCAACGCCCCCGGCGCCCCGCCCATCGTGGTCATCGGCAACACGGGCGACCCCGCCACCCCCTATACCTGGGCCCCCGCCCTGGCCGAACAACTGGGCTCCGGCGTCCTCCTGACCCTGAACGGCGAAGGCCACAGCTCCTACATGACCGGCAACCCCTGCATCCAGAAAGCAGTCAACACCTACCTTCTGCACGGAAAACCCCCGGTCAACGGCACAAAGTGCCAGTGACCGGCCCCCCGGGACGTGTCAGTGTCTTTGTGTAAGTCCTTGGGCTTCAGTTGGTGTTGAGCCGGTCCTCGAAGAAGAGTGAGAACTGGTTCAGCGCCTTCTTCCAGTGTGCCGCGACGTGGTTGATGTCGCGGGCC
>NZ_JAUYWJ010000030.1:0-106957 GCF_032656585.1 Streptomyces herbicida | reverse complement strand
TGTCCGACGGACGGGGTATCAACATATCTGGCGTTGACTTTTGGCACGCTGTTGAGTTCTCAAGGAACGGACGCTTCCTTTGTACTCACCCTCTCGGGCTTTCCTCCGGGCGCTTCCCTTCGGTGTTTCCGACTCTATCAGATCCTTTCGGCGTCCGATTCCCGGTCGGCGGGATTTGTCTGGGGCTTCCGGCTTTCGCTTGTCGGCCTTTCGACATTCACTACGTTAGCCGATCCGCTCGGCAACTCATAATCGAGTTCCGCGGGCTTGAATTCGGGCATGCGGGCACGCCGAAATTCACCCCGGTCGAGGGGATGTAGCAGGTAGTGGGTTGGCCGCTCCGGCTGCTGGCGATTGCCGTACCCGGTTCAGCGGCTCGGGCTACATTACGCACCTTCCAGGGACGCGTCAACTTGAGCGGCGCCTGGGGACGTGGGCCCGATAGGGGCTCACAGTCGGGTCGTTGGCGACCCAGAAACGCCAGGGGTGGATGCCCCCGTCGCCGGCCACACCCGTGCGAGGGCCGTTGCGTACCTGGTCGGGGGGCACCGAGGTGCCGGTGAGCATCCTCAGTGGCGTCTCGCCGGAGGCGCACGCATCCGTGCCGTCGAGTGCGCGGTCCACGTCCAGGGCTGTGGCCAGGCGTGCCGGTCCTTTGGCCAGTTCCTTGTCATTTCGGGCCGAGAGTCGACGTTTACGCGCGAGCGCGGCGCCCTCGAGGATCTCTCCCGCGCGGAGCAGGACTGCGCTCGCCGAGCCGTCCGGACCGCAGACGAGGTTCATGCAGTGCCACATGCCGTAGGTGAAGTAGACGTACACGTGTCCGGGCGGACCGAACATCACGTCGTTGCGGGGTGAGCGGCCGCGATAGGCGTGTGAGCCGGGGTCGTTCGGGCCGTCGTATGCCTCGACCTCCGTGAGGCGCACCGCGATCGGTCCGTCCGGGGTGTGCCGTACGAGGATCCGGCCGAGGAGGTCGGGGGCGACTTCCAGCACAGGGCGGTCGAAGAACGTCCTGTGCAGTGGCGTACGGTCCGGGGGCACGATCATGTCGTACGAGCGTAGTCCAGACGTGTCTGTGCCAAGGGGTGGTCAAAGGATCCCCCGCTTGCCAGGGTGTGGCGCGGAACCGGCCGCGTCCGGATCGCGTTTGTAGGGATCAGGGATCCATACGTAAAGGGAGAGTCATGGGGTTCAAGAAGCTGCTCGCGAGTCTGGGCGCCGGCGGGGCTTCGGTCGAGACGGTGCTGACCGAGGTCAACGTCGTCCCGGGTGGCGTCGTCCAGGGTGAGGTGCGGATCCAGGGCGGGTCCGTGAACCAGGACATCGAGGGGCTGTCCGTGGGCCTGCAGGCGCAGGTCGAGGTGGAGAGCGGCGACCAGGAGTACAAGCAGAACATCGAGTTCACCAAGGTGCGGCTCGGCGGTGCCTTCCAGCTGCAGGCCGGTGCCGTGCACGCCGTTCCGTTCGGGCTGGAGATCCCCTGGGAGACGCCGATCACGATGATCGACGGGCAGGCGCTGCGCGGCATGCACATCGGTGTGACCACCGAGCTGGAGATCGCCCGCGCGGTGGACTCCGGTGACCTGGACCCCGTCAACGTGCACCCGCTGCCGGCGCAGAAGGCGATCCTGGACGCGTTCATCCAGCTGGGCTTCCGCTTCAAGAACGCCGACATGGAGCGCGGTCACATCCGGGGCACGCGGCAGCGGCTGCCGTTCTACCAGGAGATCGAGTTCTACCCGCCGTCGCAGTACCGGGGCCTGAACCAGGTGGAGCTGAGCTTCGTGGCGGACGAGCACGCCATGGACGTCATCCTGGAAATGGACAAGAAGCCGGGTCTGTTCAGCGAGGGCTCGGACACCTTCCGGTCCTTCCAGGTGGGTCTGCACGACTTCCACGGGACCGACTGGGCGGCATACCTCAACCAGTGGCTGTCCGAGGTCGGCAGCAAGCGCAACTGGTTCTAGGCTCGGGTCCTACTGAAGGAACCGATCAGGAGGTACCGAGGTGACCGAGCTCAAGCGGCGGCCGCTCCCCCATGACTTCCACCCGCCCGTGCCGTCGTTCACGGTGACGAGCGAGGACGTCGAGCCGAACGCGAGGCTCAAGGACGCTCAGGTCTACGCGGCCGGCAACACCTCCCCGCAGCTGCGGTGGGAGGGGTTCCCGGCCGAGACCAAGAGCTTCGCCGTGACCTGCTACGACCCGGACGCCCCGACCGGCAGCGGTTTCTGGCACTGGGTCCTGTTCGACATCCCGGCCTCCGTGACCGAGCTGCCGGTGGGCGCGGGCAGCGGCAAGTTCGAGGGTCTGCCCGAGGGTGCGGTGCACGCGCGCAACGACTACGGGTCGAAGGACTTCGGCGGTGCCGCTCCGCCGCCCGGGGACGGGCCGCACCGGTACGTCTTCACGGTGTACGCCGTGGACCAGGAGAAGCTCGGTCCGGATTCCGACGCCTCTCCGGCCGTCGTCGGTTTCAATCTGCGGTTCCACGCGATCGCGCGTGCCCAGCTCATCGGTGAGTACGAGAACCCCGCCGAGGGCTGACTCGGCGTCGATTCAGCCCAGCGTTCATTGAACGTTTGCCCGCCTCCGGTCTTGGAAGTGATCAGAGGCGGGCATTTTTTATTGCGTTGTCCATCTCGGCGCGCCCGTCCAGAGTTGATCCAAGCCCGCCGGGGGGTGGGCAGGTGCACACGGGAGGTGGGCTGGATGCGGGACACGCTGGTGCTGAACGCGAGCTTCGAGCCGCTGTCGACGGTGACGCTGAACCGAGCTGTCGTTCTGGTGCTGCAGGACAAGGCCGTCGTCGAGCAGGCCCACCCCGAACTGCGTATGCGGGGTGCCGATGTGGACATACCCGCGCCCCGGGTGATCAGGCTGTGCAGGTATGTACGGGTGCCGTTCCGAAGACAAGCGCCGTGGTCGAGGCGGGGTGTGCTGGTGCGGGACAGGCACAGGTGCGCGTACTGCGGGCGGCGGGCGACGACCGTGGACCATGTGGTGCCGCGGGCGCAGGGTGGCGCGGACTCGTGGCTGAACACGGTCGCCTCGTGCGCGGAGGACAACCACCGCAAGGCCGACCGGACTCCGGAGCAGGCGGGCATGCCGCTGCTGCGGCAGCCGTTCGAGCCGACGCCCCAGGACGCGATGCTGCTGGCGCTGGGGCAGGAGGACTTCCAGGCGCTGCCGGAGTGGCTGTCCCAGCCGGCCGCGTAGCCGGTATGTGAGAGGGGCTCGCCTTCCCGGGAGGGCGAGCCCCTCTTCGTGTCACGGATGCCTCAGTCGATCGACGGCTTCTCGCGGCGCTCACTGCCGTTGTTCTGCTGCGGGACGGAGGTCCCGCCGCCGCCCGAACCACCCGCCAGGGGACCGAAGTTGCCCATGGCGCCGGACAGGCCCTTGAGGGCGTCACCGATCTCGCTGGGGACGATCCAGAGCTTGTTGGCGTCGCCCTCGGCGATCTTCGGGAGCATCTGCAGGTACTGGTAGCTGAGCAGCTTCTGGTCGGGATCTCCGGCGTGGATCGCCTCGAAGACCGTGCGGACGGCCTGGGCTTCACCCTCGGCGCGCAGGGCGGCGGCCTTGGCCTCACCCTCGGCGCGCAGGATCTGGGACTGCTTCTCACCCTCGGCGGTGAGGATGGCGGCCTGGCGCGTACCTTCCGCGGTGAGGATCGCGGCGCGCTTGTCACGGTCGGCGCGCATCTGCTTCTCCATCGAGTCCTGGATGGAGGTGGGCGGCTCGATGGCCTTGAGCTCGACGCGGTTGACGCGGATGCCCCACTTGCCGGTGGCCTCGTCGAGCACGCCGCGCAGGGCCGCGTTGATCTCCTCGCGGGAGGTCAGGGTGCGCTCCAGGTCCATGCCGCCGATGATGTTGCGGAGCGTGGTGACGGTGAGCTGCTCGATCGCCTGGATGTAGCTGGCGACCTCGTACGTGGCCGCCCGCGCGTCGGTGACCTGGTAGTAGATGACCGTGTCGATGTTCACGACCAGGTTGTCCTGGGTGATCACCGGCTGCGGCGGGAACGGCACGACCTGTTCGCGCAGGTCGATGCGGTTGCGGATGGTGTCGATGAACGGGACCACGATGTTGAGGCCCGCGTTGAGCGTCCGTGTGTAGCGGCCGAAGCGCTCGACGATGGCCGCGCTGGCCTGTGGGATGACCTGGATCGTCTTGATCAGGGCGATGAAGACCAACACCACCAGAATGATCAATACGATGATGACCGGTTCCATCGTGGCTCCCCGTACCCTTCTCCGCCTCGGCGCCTTCGGCAGATCTTATGGCTGTTGAAGATCTTGCTGGACGAGTCTGACAGACCGTCGCGCAACTCGTGGGGTGTTCGGTTCAGTTGAGTCCTGCGAGGTCAGATGACGATCGCGGTTGCCCCCTCGATGTCCACGACGTCGACCTCCTGCCCCACTTCGTAGGCGCGGCCGGTGTCGAGCGAACGCGCCGACCAGATCTCCCCGGCGAGCTTGATGCGGCCGCCGGCGCCGTCGACGCGTTCCAGTACGACGGCCTGCTTGCCCTTCAACGCCTCTACGCCCGTGGCGAGTTGGGGACGTTGGACGCTGTGCCGGGCCGCGATGGGCCGTACCACGGCGATGAGAGCGACCGAGACGACGACGAAGACGAGTACTTGGACCACGACGTCGAAGCCGAGGCCCGCGACGGCCGCGGCCGCGACGGCGCCCACGGCGAGCATGCCGAACTCCGGCATCGCCGTGACCACGAGCGGGATTCCGAGCGCTGCAGCGCCGACGAGCCACCACACCCAGGCGTCGATGTCGTTCACATGGTCATGTTAGAACCGTGGGTCGTTCCGCGGACAGGGCGCAAAGGGGGTCAGGACAGCGGCAGGCCCTGCGCGGTCCAGCGGTCTCCGACTTGTTCCACGACGAGCGGGAGGCCGAAGCAGAGCGAGAGGTTGCGCGAGGTGAGTTCGAGCTCCAGCGGGCCCGCGGCGAGGACCTTGCCCTGGCGGATCATGAGGACGTGGGTGAAGCCGGGGGCGATCTCCTCGACATGGTGGGTGACCATGATCATGGAGGGGGCGATCGGGTCGCGGGCGAGGCGGCCGAGGCGGCGGACCAGGTCCTCGCGGCCGCCGAGGTCGAGGCCGGCGGCGGGCTCGTCGAGCAGGAGCAACTCGGGGTCGGTCATCAGGGCGCGGGCGATGAGGGTGCGCTTGCGCTCGCCCTCGGAGAGCGTGCCGAACTTGCGCTCCAGGTAGTCGCTCATGCCGAGGCGGTCGAGGAAAGCGCGGGCACGCTGCTCGTCCACCTCCTCGTAGTCCTCCTGCCAGTGCGCGGTCATGCCGTACGCGGCGGTCAGTACGGTCTCGAGGACGGTCTGGCGCTTGGGGAGCTTGTCGGCCATGGCGATGCCGGCCATGCCGATGCGCGGGCGCAGCTCGAAGACGTCGGTGCCGGGTGTGCCGAGGGTCTCGCCGAGGATGCTGGCGGTGCCCTTGCTGGGGTAGAGGTAGCTGGAGGCGACGTTCAGCAGGGTGGTCTTGCCGGCGCCGTTGGGGCCGAGGATGACCCAGCGCTCGCCCTCCTTCACCGACCAGGAGACCTGGTCCACCAGAGCCCGGCCCTCGCGGACCACGGATACGTCCTGAAGCTCCAGAACATCGCTCATGAGCGCGTTGTCTCCCCTTGCAGTGTGGCCGGTCTCGGCTGTCGCGTACGCCTGTGGCTCGGTCCGCCGCGCCGGTGGGCGCAGCCCCTACGAAATCTACGCCACCGGTGGCTCGGTCCATTCCATCGGTCCGGTCCTTAGGGTGGGGGCATGCTCTCGGAACCGCGTTCAGGACGCCTCGCCGCTTGGGGAAACGCCCTATTGGCCGGACTTGTCTCTCCGGATGACGCCGTACTCGCCATCGTCGGCGACGACGCGGTGCACCGGGTGGAGGGACTGCCGGACGAGTCGGCGCCGGTCGGACTCACGCTGGCGCTGGGGCGGCTGCGGACGCTCGGGGTGACCGGGCTGCGGGTGGCGCTGCCCGCGCCGGGGCATCCGCTGGGGCTGAGCGGGCCGCCGGAGTTCAACGCTCGGGCGCTGGCGGCCGAGGAGGCGGTGATCTGCCACGACGCCCCGTTCGGGCTGGTGCCCGAACTGTACGAGGCCGGGCCCGCCGGCGATGTGCATGCCGAGGTGGTCTGGCACTGTCTGCCGGTGCGGGAGGCGCCGCCCGCCGATGTGCCGTCGTTGGGCGAGGCCGAGCGTGAGCTGGCGGAGGCCCTGCGGGACGCGACGGCGGTGCTCTCGCGGCTGGACGTCGCGGGGTCGGGGCCGGTGGCGGAGGCGGCGATCGATGCGTACCGGGCCCGGGCCGAGCGGGGGAACGAGGTGCTGGCGCCGGGGTATCCCCCGCGGGCGGTGCGGGTGTTGGAGCTGGCTCAGCGGGTGGGGCTGCTGATTTCCCTCGCCCATGAGAACGGCCACGGGGGCGCGGTGAGCGCGTCGGAGATGGCGGCGCGGGGGGCCGCGCTGCGGCCGGTTGAGCGGACGGCGCGGCGGGCGCAGGTCGCGGCGTACAACTCCATTGTCGAGGAACGGGAGCGGGGGCGCGGGCGGTGAGCGCCGGTCGGTGGTGATCGGCGTCGGCGTGGGCCGCCTGGGGGCACTGCCCCCGGACCCCCGTACCGACCTGCGCCGACAAGTGACCGGCCTCCCGGTGAGGTGTCGGGAGGCCGGAGGTAGGCGGGTGGGCTCAGTGGTTGAGGCCCACGTTGCCGAAGGCCGGGTTCAGGGCGCCGATGACGTTCACGCTGTTGCCCACCACGTTCACCGGGACGTGCACCGGGGCCTGGATGACATTGCCCGAGACGACGCCCGGAGAGCCCTTGGCCTCGCCGCCGGCCCACGAGCCGTTCGTGGCGGAGGCCATTCCGGCACCGGCTGCCAGCAGGCCGCCGGCCACCATCGTCACGGCCGCTGCCTTCTTCAGGTTCTTCACTTTCAACCCCTCCTTGGCGATCGCCGCGGCAGTCGCCGCAGCACGCACTGGAGAACGGCGGAGATCGCCGGAGGGTGCGCCGTCCGGGTGACATTCCCCCGACGGTATGAATCTCACCCTGTCACACCGTGACGAACGGCCCACAGCGCCGCCTGGGTCCGGTCCGCGAGGTCGAGTTTCATCAGGATGTTCGAGACGTGCGTCTTGACGGTCTTCTCGGACAGGACGAGGGCGCGGGCGATCTCGCGGTTGGAGCGGCCGTCCGCTATCAGGCCCAGCACCTCGCGCTCCCGCTCGGTGAGCGAACCTCCCCTGATCTGGCCCGAGTTGGCCTCCTCCTGGGAGAGCAGCACGCCGGCCACCTCCGGCTGGAGGAGGATGTGCCCGGCGTGCACCGAGCGGATGGCGCCGGCCAGCGCGTCGGGGTCCACGTCCTTGTAGACGTATCCGGCGGCGCCCGCGCGCAGGGCCGGGACCACCGTGCGCTGCTCGGTGAAGCTGGTGACGATGAGCACGCGCGCGGGGTTGTCGAGTTCGCGGAGCCTGCGCAGCGCGTCGATGCCGTCCATGCCCGGCATCTTGACGTCCATGAGGACCACGTCGGGCTTGAGTTCCTCGGCGCGGGCGATCCCTTCGGTGCCGTCGGCCGCCTCGCCGACGACCTCGATGTCGTCCTGCACCTCCAGGAAGGTGCGCAGGCCGCGGCGGACGACCTGGTGGTCGTCGACCAGCAGCACCCTGATTGCGTCAGCCACCGGGGACCTCCATCTCGATCGTGGTGCCCTTGCCGGGCGCGGACTCCACCGTGAGCGAGCCGCCCACCCCGGCCGCCCGGTCCCGCATCGAGACCAGTCCCAGATGACGTCCCGCACGGCGGATCGACGTCGGCTCGAAGCCGCTGCCGTCGTCGGCGACGCACAGGACGGCTCCCGAGGCGCGGCGGCCCAGGGTGACGTCCACATGCTTCGCCCCGGAGTGCCGCAGAGCGTTGTGCAGGGCCTCCTGGGCGACGCGCAGCAGTGCCTCCTCCTGTGCGGCGGGCAGGGCGCGGAAGCCGTTCGAGGCGAAGGACACGCGTGCGCTGTGGGCGCGGTCGAGGACGTGGATCTGGGTGCGCAGGGTGGCGACCAGGCCGTCCTCTTCGAGCGCGGCGGGGCGCAACTCGACCACGGCGGAGCGCAGTTCGTCGGCGGCCTCGGCAGCGAGCCGGGCCACCTGGTGCAGCTCGCCCTTGGCGCGGGACGGGTCGCGGTCGACCAGGGCCGCGGCCGCCTGGGCCGTCAGGCGCAGGGAGAACAGCTTCTGGCTCACCGCGTCGTGCAGTTCGTGGGCGAGCCGGGAGCGCTCCTCGGAGATCGTCAGCTCGCGGCTGCGCTCGTACAGGCGCGCGTTGGTGAGGGCGATCGCGGCGTGCTGGGCGAGGATGGCCAGCAGCTCCTCGTCCTCCTCCGTGAAGCCGCAGCTTCCCTCGGGCTCGGGACTCGGGGGGTGTCCCCCCACCGGGCGCAGCTTGTTCGCCAGGAACAGCGCCCCGATGATCTCGTCGCCGTCACGGATCGGCAGGCCGAGGAAGTCGGACATCTCGGGGTGGGCGGCCGGCCAGCCCTCGAAGCGCGGGTCCTTGCGCACATCGGCGAGGCGCTCCGGCCGCGCCTCCTGGAGCATCGCGGCGAGGATGCCGTGCTGACGCGGGAGCGGGCCGATGGCCTTCCACTGCTCGTCGCTGATCCCGTCGACGACGAACTGGGCGAAGCCGCCGTGGTCGTCCGGGACGCCGAGGGCGGCGTACTGCGCGTCGAGCAGCTCACGGGCCGAGGCGACGATCGTCTTGAGGACGTCGCGCACCTCCAGGTGCCTGCTCATGGCCAGCAGCGCGGAACTCACCGCGGCGAGGCCGGACCGGGGGCCTTGACTCATGACCTCACGGTACCGGCGGGGTGTGACAGTGCGGATCGGACCAGTGGCGGCCCGGCCTGGGCCGGTGGCCCTAGTCCCCGTGTCGTAGGTCTCCGGCCCCGGACGTGCGGCTTAGGGCGAAGGACCGCGCCGGTCTGCGCCCCGCGTCCGAGGCGGCCGGGGCGGTCCCGTTCCTAGGTTGATGCCACCGCCGATCGAAGGACGGCGCGGCAGAGGGGACGGTTGTCATGCCGGTAGCGATCATCACGGGGGCCTCGAAGGGCCTGGGACGGGCGCTCGCCGAGGCGCTGGCCGCGCGCGGCTGGGATCTGGTGCTCGACGCCCGGGGCGCCGAGGCGCTCACGGCGGCGGCCGCGGCCGTGTCCGGGCACGGCACGCGGGTCGAGGCGCTGCCGGGGGACGTCACGGACGCGGGGCACCGGGCCGAGCTGGTGGCGGCGGCGTGGAAGCTGGGCGGTATCGATCTGCTGGTGAACAACGCCAGCGCGCTGGGCGCCGAGCCGCTGGTGCGACTGGCGGAGCTGCCCCTGAAGGGGCTGCGGCGGGCGCTGGAGGTGAATGTGGTGGCCGCGCTGGGCCTGGTCCAGGAGGCGCTGCCGCTGCTGCGGGAGTCCCCGGCGGGCGCGGTGGTCGCGGTCAGCTCGGACGCGGCCGCCGAGGCGTATGAGACCTGGGGCGGCTACGGGGCGTCCAAGGCGGCCCTGGACCAGCTCGCGGCGGTGCTCGCCGAGGAGGAGCCAGGGCTGCGGGTGTGGGCGGTCGACCCCGGGGACATGGCCACGGAGCTGTATGCGGCGGCCGTACCGGACGACGAGGATCCACGGCCGGAGCCGGCGGGTGTGGTGCCCGCCTTTCTGCGGCTGCTGGACGAGCGTCCGGCGAGCGGCCGCTATGGGGCGCCCTCCCTGCTGGAGGGGCGATGACGCTGGCGCTGCGCGTGCCCGAGGAGCTGTCGGCGCGGGTGCCCGCCGAGCAGCGCGGGCCGGGGCTGGGGCGGGATTCCGTACGGCTGCTGGTGTCGCGCGGGACCGAGGTGTCGCACCACGTGTTCGCGGCGCTGCCGCGGCTGCTGCGGGCCGGGGACCTGCTGGTGGTGAACACCTCGCCCACGCTGGCTGCCGCGGTGGACGGGCGGATCGGGCACGCGCGCGTGGTGGTGCACTTCTCCACGCTCGGGGATGACGGGCGGTGGGCGGTCGAGCTGCGGGATCCGGACGGGCGGGGCACCACGCGCGCGCGTGGCTCAAGCGGGGCGCGAAGCGCTTCTTGGAAGGGTGGTGGCGGGAGAGGGACGGGAGGGCCCGCGGGGACGGAGGTACGGCTTCCCGGGAGTGCGCGGCTGACTCTGGAGGAGCCGCTGAGCCCACGGGGCGAGCGGCTCTGGTGGGCGCGGGTGGCCGGGGCGGAGGTGACCGGGCTGCTGCGGGAGCACGGGCGGCCCATTCGCTACTCCTATACGGAGCGGGATCAGCCGTTGTCCGTGTATCAGACGGTGTTCGCCCTGCCGTCGGCCGACGGGACGGGCAGCGCGGAGATGCCGAGTGCCGCCCGTCCCTTCACACCGCGGCTGGTGGCGGAGCTGGTGAGCCGGGGTGTGCAGTTCGCGCCGGTCATGCTGCACACCGGGGTGGCGTCGGCGGAGGCGCACGAGCCGCCGTATCCGGAGCGGTACGCGGTGCCCGAGGCGTCGGCGCGGCTGATCAACAACGTGCGGGCCGGGGACGGCCGGGTGGTCGCGGTCGGTACGACGGCGGTGCGGGCGGTGGAGTCGGCGGCCGGGGCGGACGGGACCGTGCGTGCGGCCGAGGGGTGGACCGATCTCGTGGTGACGCCCGAGCGGGGGGTGCGGGTGGTCGACGGGCTGCTGACCGGGCTGCACGAGCCGGAGGCCTCGCATCTGCTGATGCTGGAGGCGATCGCGGGGCGGGCGGCGGTCGACCGCAGCTACGAGGAGGCGCTGCGCGGGCTCTATCTGTGGCACGAGTTCGGCGACGTGCATCTCATCCTGCCGGAGGAGAGCCCTGACACAGAGCGTTGCTTTGGCAACTTTGGGTGAGGAAACCTCATCCGCGATGTGAGCCCGCGCATAGGGTGCGGATCACGTACGAACGGACATAGGAGATAAACCACCGCGTCCCGAACGGGGCAGACGTTCCAGTCTGTCCCATTTTGCCCTTCCCCGATCCACTATCCAGGGTCGTACGTCACACCTTTGCCACGAGATTTTGCGGCCGCTAAGAATTGCTCTCGTCGCCGGACGCCGCGGGTTTTCGCCCCGCGGCGTTCGTACGGGCCGGACCCGGTCCGCCGTCGGACAGAAGGCGACTCCGCGCTATTCGAAGAGGTCCATCTGCCATGCACAAGAACACCAACACTCGTGGTCTCAGTCGTCGCCTGACCAAGCACCACAAGATCGCGATCGCCGGCGTCGCCGCCCTCGGTACCGCCGCCATCGCCTTCTCGGCGGTTCCCAGCAGCGCCGAGACGATCACGACCGGGGCTCCCTCCGCCGAGGCCCGGGTGGCGTACAGCACCGAGCAGATCAAGGACGTCAAGGGCTCGGTCACCGACCAGCTCGCCACCCAGACGGTCAAGATCCAGGAGATCGCGGCGCAGAAGAAGGCCGCCGCCGACGCGCTCGCCAAGAAGCAGGCCGAGACCGCCGCCAAGGCGAAGGCTGTCGCCGAGGCCGCCAAGAAGGCCGCCCAGGAGCGCTCCGCCAAGCAGGCCGCGAGCCGGACCGTCGAGCGTGCCGCGGCCAAGCCCGCGAAGTCCTACGCCAACAACCTGGACGGCTGGATCCGTGAGTCCCTGGACATCATGAAGGCCAAGGGCATCCCGGGCTCGTACAGCGGCCTGCACCGCAACATCATGCGGGAGTCCTCCGGCAACCCGATGGCCATCAACGACTGGGACATCAACGCCATCAACGGCATCCCGTCGAAGGGCCTGCTCCAGGTCATCCCGCCGACCTTCAACGCGTACCACGTGCCCGGCACCTCGTGGAACATCTACGACCCGGTCGCCAACATCACGGCCGCCTGCAACTACGCGGCCGACAAGTACGGCTCGATGGACAACGTCAACAGCGCGTACTGAGGCCGCGCGGACCTCTTCTCGCGTACGCCGAAGGGCGGCACCCCCAGCCGGGGTGCCGCCCTTCGGCGTCGTACGGGCCCGGTTACTTGCGCATGACCTCGGGCTCGTGGCGGCGCAGGAAGCGGGCCACGAAGAAGCCGCAGATCACACCGAGGGCGATCAGGGCGGCCATGTCCACGCCCCAGGCGCCGACGGTGTGGTCCCACAGCGGGTCGGTGCCTGCGCCGTCCTTGGGCGGGCTGATCTTGTTGAAGTCCAGCGTGGCACCCGCGGCCGCGACCGCCCAGCGGGACGGCATCAGATACGAGAACTCGTTGACGCCGATCGAGCCGTGCAGCGTGAACAGACAGCCCGTGAACACGACCTGGATGATCGCGAACATGACCAGCAGCGGCATGGTCTTCTCGGACGTCTTCACCAGCGAGGAGATGATCAGGCCGAACATCATCGAGGTGAAGCCGAGCGCCATGATCGGCACGGACAGCTCGACGATCGTCGCCTTGCCGAGGACCAGGCCCTCCTTCGGGATCTCACGGCTGGTGAAGCCGATCACACCGACCAGCAGGCCCTGGAACACGGTGATCATGCCGAGCACGAACACCTTGGACATCAGGTACGCCGAGCGGGACAGGCCGGTCGCGCGCTCCCGCTCGTAGATCACTCGTTCCTTGATCAGCTCACGGACCGAGTTCGCGGCACCCGCGAAGCAGGCGCCGACCGCGAGGATCAGCAGGACCGTCGTTGCCGTGCCGTTCGGGATGATCCGGCCGGTCTGCGGGTTGGCCGGGTTGGGCAGCAGGCCCTTGTCGGAGTCGATGAGCAGGCTCACCGCGCCGAGCACGGCCGGCAGGATCACCATCAGGGCCAGGAAGCCCTTGTCGGAGGCGATCACCGACACATAGCGGCGTACCAGTGTGACGAACTGCGACATCCAGCCCTGCGGCTTCGGCGGCTTCATCGCCTGCATCGGAGGCATCTGTACGGCCTGCGGCGCAACGGCGTCGATGTCCGCGGCGTACATCTGGTAGTGCTGCGAGCCCTTCCAGCGGCCCGCCCAGTCGTAGTCGCGGTAGTTCTCGAAGGCGGAGAAGACATCGGCCCAGGTGTCGTAGCCGAAGAAGTTCAGCGCCTCCTCCGGCGGGCCGAAGTAGGCGACCGAACCACCCGGTGCCATCACGAGCAGCTTGTCGCACAGCGCCAGCTCGGCCACGGAGTGGGTGACGACGAGGACCGTACGGCCGTCGTCGGCGAGGCCGCGCAGCAGCTGCATGACATCGCGGTCCATGCCCGGGTCGAGGCCCGAGGTCGGCTCGTCGAGGAAGATCAGCGACGGCTTGGTGAGCAGTTCCAGGGCCACCGAGACGCGCTTGCGCTGCCCGCCGGAGAGGGAGGTGACCTTCTTCTCCTTGTGGATGTCGAGCTTCAGCTCGCGCAGCACCTCGTCTATGCGGGACTCGCGCTCGGCAGCCGTGGTGTCGGCCGGGAAGCGCAGCTTGGCCGCGTACTTGAGGGCCTTCTTGACGGTCAGCTCCTTGTGCAGGATGTCGTCCTGCGGGACCAGACCGATGCGCTGGCGCAGCTCGGCGAACTGCTTGTACAGGTTCCGGTTGTCGTAGAGGACGTCGCCCTGGTTGGCGGGCCGGTAACCGGTGAGCGCCTTCAGCAGCGTCGACTTGCCGGAGCCGGAGGGGCCGATGACCGCGATCAGCGACTTCTCCGGGACGCCGAAGGAGACGTCCTTCAGGATCTGCTTGCCGCCGTCGACCGTGACGGTCAGATGCCGCGCGGAGAAGGAGACCTCACCGGTGTCGACGAACTCCTCGAGGCGGTCGCCGACGATACGGAACGTAGAGTGGCCGACGCCGACGATGTCGGTCGGGCCCAGCAGCTGCGAGCCGCCCTTGGCGATCGGCTGGCCGTTGACGTACGTGCCGTTGTGCGAGCCCAGGTCACGGATCTCGAAGCGGCCGTCGGGCGTCGAGTGGAACTCGGCGTGGTGCCGGGAGACCTGGAGGTCGGAGACGACCAGTTCGTTCTCCAGGGCACGGCCGATGCGCATCACACGACCCAGGGAGAACTGGTGGAACGTGGTCGGGCTGCGGTCACCGTAGACCGGCGGCGCCCCCGCGCCACCACCGGGCACCTGCTGCGCGTACGGCTCGGCCGGCCCGCCCTGCTGCTGCGGAATCGGCGCGGCCTGCTGCGGCTGCTGCCAACCGGCCTGCGGGGCCTGCTGCTGCGGCGGGGCCTGCTGCGCCCAGCCGGCGCTCGCGCCCTGCGCGGCGTACGGCGCGGCCTGCGGCTGCTGCTGGGCGGCGGCACCGGACAGGTTCAGGCGCGGCCCGTCGGTCGCGTTGCCGAGGTGCACGGCGGATCCGGGGCCGATCTCCATCTGACCGATCCGCTGCCCCTGTACGAACGTGCCGTTGGTGCTGCCATGGTCCTCGATGACCCAACTGCGCCCGTTGAAGCTGACTGTGGCGTGACGCCAGGAGACCCTGGCGTCGTCGAACACGATGTCTCCCTGCGGATCGCGTCCGAGTGTGTAGGTCCTGGACGAATCGAGCGTCCAGGTCCGTCCGTTTGATTCCAGTACGAGTTCCGGCACTCCATGCCCCACTGAGTTGTCCCCCGAGTTACCCCCATCACAGGGAGTCTAGGGATGTCGAACATCGTGGGGAACTATTTCAGGCTCGGCCCCCTGACCGAAAGTCGGGCCTTGTGATGAACGCCGCCGAGCGCTTCAACTGCTCCCGTTGACGGGGTTGAAACCGACCCGGAGAGTGGTAATCCCACGCGAGGGGGACACGAGCGGCCGCCGGCCGCGCCGCGGATCGGGGGGTCTGCCATGAGCTCTGCCACGGAAGTCGAGACCGCTGGGCACGGCGCGCGGCTGCCGTGGGCAGACGTCCTGCTGTCCGCGATCGCTGCGGTGAGCTGGGCGTTGATAGGAATGGCGGGCACGGCCGCGCTCGGTCTGCATCTCCTGCAGGCGGACGCGGCGGGCTCACTGGGCCCGATGACGGCGGCTGTTGTGGCGCTCGGGGCGGGTGGTTCGGTCACGCCGTCCGGTGATGTGTCCGCTTTCGGCCTGAAAGGCGCGGAGGCGCACACCGCCATCGAGATCACGCCACTCGGGGTGAGCCTGGTGGGCGCCCTGCTGCTGTCGTGGATGTTCCTACGGTCCTTGCGCACGGCCGGAGTTGTGATCGCACCGGCCGAACTCCTCGCGCGCGCGGGCGCGGTGGTCGCGCTGATGGTGGCGACGCTGGGCGGGCTGGCCTGGGCGGGGCACGACGTCATCACGATAGACGGGGGTTCGATCGGCCTCGACAAGCTGCCCGGGCTGGGCGGCGGTGGGGGCAAGGGCGGCGGGCTGAGCATCCCCGGGCTCGGGGACATCGGCGGACTGCTGCCCGACCGCATCGGCGACCTCGTCCACGCGAAGGCGGCGGTGGGCTTCACGGTGGACACCGCACCCACCCTCCTCGGCGGACTCGGCTGGTCCGCCGGCATCCTCCTGATCGCCCTGCTGGCCTCTCGCCGCACTCCCCTGCCGCGCGGCTGGGAGGCCGTGCACCGGGTCGTCCGGCCCGCGGCCTCGGCGCTCGTCACCGTGCTGGTCGTGACCGTGGCCGCCGGGCTCGCGGCGGCGGCGTACGCGGCGATCGGCGACGACCACCCGGGGCGCATCGCGGGTGCGGCACTCCTGGGCGCGCCCAACGGGGTGTGGCTCGGCATCCCCGTCGGCCTGCTCGTGCCGTGGGACGGCAAGGCGACCGGCGCACTGGCCACGGTGCTGCCGCACCCCCTCGACGAGCTGCTGAGCGTGAAGTCCGACCAGCCGGTGACGCTGGGCCGGCTGGCGGACCTGGACGGGCGGGTGTGGCTGCTGGGGGTGGCGGCGGCCCTGATGATGCTGCTCGCGGGCGTGCTCACGGCGGTTCGCACACCGGTGGAGGCGGGGGTCGGTACCGCTGCGGCTCCGGGGACGGGTGTACGCGGTTCCGGTGCCCTCGGTTTCGCGGGGCGGTGCGCGCTGCGGCTGGGGATCGCGACCGCGCTGGCGCTGCCCCTGCTCGCCCGGCTGACGGATGTGTCCGTGGACGCCTCGCTGTCCGTGCTCGGCTTCGACGCGTTCGGCGCCGGGATCGAACTCCACGGCCATCTCGGCATGGCGCTGCTCCTCGGGGCCGCCTGGGGCGCGGGAGCCGGAGCGGCCGGGGCGCTGCTGGCCCGGGCCACCGGCGCCGCGGGACGACGGGCGGCACCGCTGGCACTGGGTGACGCGGGGGACGGCACCGGGTATCCGGAGCGCGCCGGACACGCCTGGGGCGGCGATGCGGTGAGCGCCGGGCAGTCCGGCCCCTACGTGCCCGGTACGCCGTACCGGCCGCCCAACCCCGACACGAACCCGTACCTGCAGGTGCCGGACGAGCTGCGGGAACCCGGGCGGAACTTCCCGCGCACCCGACCCGCTCCTGGGGCGTCGCCGGCTCCTGGCAGCAGCCGGTTCCCCGACGGGGGCGGTCCCTACGGCGGTGCCGGGCCGTACGGCGGGTCCCGGCCGTACGGCCGTGCTCGACGGGCCGATGGCGCCCCGTCCTACGGCAGCACCCGGCCAACCGATGACCGCGACGCTCGGGCCCCGGACGATGCGCACTCGCCCGGTGCTCCGCCGCCGGCCGCCGACGTGTACGGCGCGCCCACCATGGCCCGGCCGTTCGACCCGCCGCCGCGCTCACCACGGCACCGCCCCGGGCCTCGCCCCGGGGACCGGCCCCCTGATGCCTCCGGCTCCGACGACGGTCCCCCGCCGCCACCTCCGCCGCCACCTCCCCCTCCGCCTCCGCCTCCGCCCAGGAGGCCGAAGGGACGCGGCTGATGCAGGGCCCGCCCGACGATCGTCGGGTGATCTGCTCGTGCCCATGAAGTAAGGCGTCGGACACTGCTCCGTCACCCACTGTTCCCTGTCCGCTAGGCGGACCGCATGGGCAGTAGGCACTGGGTGCCGGATACGGTGGATACACCATGAGCGCTTCGCAGACCTCCGAGGTCCCCACCCTCCTCGTCAAGATTTTCGGCAAGGACAGGCCGGGCATCACGGCCGGCCTCTTCGACACCCTTGCCGCCTACTCCGTCGACGTGGTCGACATCGAGCAGGTCGTCACGCGCGGCCGGCTGGTGCTCTGCGCGCTCGTGACCCAGCCGCCCGCCGGGGTGGAGGGCGACCTCCGGGCCACCGTGCACAGCTGGGCCGAGTCGATGAAGATGCAGGCGGAGATCATCTCCGGTCACGGCGACAACCGCCCGCGCGGCCACGGCCGCTCCCTGGTGACCGTCCTCGGCCACCCGCTCACCGCCGAGTCGACCGCCGCCATCGCCGCCAGGATCGCCAAGGCCGGCGGCAACATCGACCGTATCTTCCGGCTCGCCAAGTACCCGGTGACCGCGGTCGAGTTCGCGGTGTCCGGTGTGGAGACCGAGCCGCTGCGCACCACCCTGGTGTCCGACGCGGCCGCGCTCGGCGTCGACATCGCGGTCGTGTCGGCGGGGCTGCACCGACGGGCCCAGCGCCTGGTCGTCATGGACGTGGACTCCACCCTCATCCAGGACGAGGTGATCGAGCTCTTCGCCGCGCACGCGGGCTGCGAGGACAAGGTCGCCGAGGTCACGGCGGCCGCGATGCGCGGAGAGCTGGACTTCGAGCAGTCGCTGCACGCGCGCGTGGCCCTGCTGGAGGGGCTGGACGTCTCGGTGGTGCAGAAGGTGCGCGGCGAGGTGCGGCTGACGCCGGGTGCGCGCACCCTGATCCGTACGCTCAAGCGCCTCGGCTACCAAGTGGGCGTGGTGTCCGGCGGATTCACCCAGGTGACGGACGATCTGAAGGAGCGGCTGGGGCTGGACTTCGCCCAGGCCAACACCCTGGAGATCGTCGACGGGAAGCTGACCGGCAGGGTCACCGGCGAGATCGTGGACCGGGCGGGCAAGGCGCGGCTGCTGCGCCGGTTCGCCGCCGAGGCCGGTGTGCCGCTCTCCCAGACCGTGGCGATCGGCGACGGGGCCAACGACCTGGACATGCTGAACGCGGCCGGGCTGGGCGTGGCCTTCAACGCCAAGCCCGTCGTCCGCGAGGCCGCGCACACCGCGGTGAACTTCCCCTTCCTGGACACGGTGCTCTATCTGCTGGGCGTCACCCGGGAAGAGGTCGAGGCGGCGGACACGCACGACGAGGCCTGAGCCACCCGACCGGACGCATACGAGGGGCCCCGCACCAGCGCGGTGCGGGGCCCCTCGCTGCATACCGTCACACGGCCGGGGTCACTCGGACGGCGCCCAGTAGTCGATCAGCTCGCCCGCGCCCGGCTCCAGGCTCTTCCAGGAGCCGCTGTAGGACACGACGGCGAAGGCGGCGGCGGGGAAGCCGCGGCGGTTCATCCGCTCACGGGCGCTGTCGTCGGACGAGCCGGACAGGATCTCGGCCAGGCCGTGCACCCCTGGGTTGTGACCGATCAGGATCACGTTCTGGGCGTCGTCCGGGACCTCGTTGAGCACGGCGATCAGCTCGCCGGGCGAGGCCTCGTAGAGCCGCTCCTCATAGACGGTTTTCGGCCGGTGCGGGAACTCGTGGACGGCGAGCTTCCAGGTTTCGCGGGTACGGACCGCGGTGGAGCACAGGGCCAGATCGAACGGGATTCCGGTGTCGGTCAGCTTGCGTCCGGCGACTGCGGCGTCCGTGCGGCCCCGCTCAGCGAGGGGCCGCTCATGGTCGGTCACCTGTGGCCAGTCGGCTTTCGCATGCCGGAAGAGGACAATCCTGCGGGGTTCTGCGACGCTCATGGGCCCAGCTTCGCATGAAACAGGCCACGCGGCGCAGGGAGTTGACATGCGGATTTGCTGTGCGGGACGGCACTGCGACTAGCGCGCGACCAGCTGCTGCGCACGCTCGACGAGATGGGTGACCGCGGGGTCGCCGGTGGCCGCGTGGGCGTCCGACGGGTTCAGTATCAGCAGAAGCAGGGTGACGAAGGCGAGCGCGGGCAGGGCGAGGGCCCACCAGGGCAGCCGGATGTCGACGCCGCCCGTGGTCGCCGGGTGGGGCCGGGTGTGCGTACGGGCCGACATGATCGCCTCCGCTGGTCTGCGAGTGGTCCGTGACCGCATCCCGCGGGCACAACTCGAAACTACGGAATCCGCCGCCGCCAACCCATCCGGTGATCCACCCACTTGACCCTGACACTCACCCCCTAGGGGATGGTGGTGCTAGCCCCACCATCGGCCGCGGGGCCGTGGTCAGGGGGACGCGATGGTCGCGACGATGGCGATGAGCACGAAGATGACGAGGAACGCGCCGAAGACCATCAGCATCTTCTTCTGGCCGTTCGGGGGGTTCGGGTCGAGCACAGGCATGCGGCCAGTCTCGCACCCTTCTCTCCTGCCGGGACTGCCGGGGTGAGCTGGGCGGGTGAGTTCAGCATGTGAGCTCAGCGGCCCGCCTCGTCCTCCACGGTCCGGTTCCGGCCCGCCAGGACGCCGACCACCATCTGCGGGAGCATCAGGCCGGCCATGAGGGCGATCGGCAGGCCCCAGCCGCCGCTGTGCTGGTAGAGCACGCCGACCAGCAGCGGCCCGGGGATGGAGATCAGATAGCCGGTGCTCTGCGCGAAGGCGGAGAGCTGGGCGACACCCGCGCCGGTCCTCGCCCGCATGCCGACCATAGTGAGGGC
The DNA here is from genome assembly GCF_032656585.1 of Streptomyces herbicida. NCBI lineage: Bacteria > Bacillati > Actinomycetota > Actinomycetes > Kitasatosporales > Streptomycetaceae > Streptomyces > Streptomyces herbicida. The sequence goes on along the minus strand of NZ_JAUYWJ010000030.1, from coordinate 87,238 downwards.
CAGCGGGAAGGCGCAGTTGGAGACGCCGAGCAGCAGGGCCCAGGCCCAGGCACCGGCGGCCGGGGCGAAGTACAGCCCCGCGTAGCCGGCCAGACCGCACGCGCCGAGCGCCAGCACGATCGGCCCCTGGTGGGGCAGCCGGGTGGCCAGCCGGGGGATGACGAAGGCCAGCGGCACGCCCATCACCATGGTGACGGCGAGGAGCACCCCCGCCGTGCTCGCCGCGACACCCGCGTCACGGAAGATCTGCGCCATCCAGCCCATCGTGATGTAGGCGGCGGTGGCCTGGAGCCCGAAGAAGACAGCGAGCGCCCAGGCCGTACGGCTCCGGGTGATCCGCAGCGCGGGCGGCTGCTCCGCACGCGCGCGTGCCTCCCGTCCCGGCTCCCCGGGTACGGGCGCCGCATCCTTGCGGTGCCGGGCCAGCGCGACCCACGGCAGGGCCGCCGCTGCGGCGAGCACCGCCCAGACGGCGAGCCCCGGCTGCCAGCCGCCGCCGAGCGCGTCGGTCATCGGCACGGTCACCGCCGCGGCCGCCGAGGTGCCGAGGGCGAGGGCCATCGAGTACAGGCCGGTCATGGAGCCCACCCGGTCCGGGAACCAGCGCTTGACGATGACCGGCATCAGGACGTTGCTGACCGCGATGCCCATGAGGGCGAGCGCGCTGGCGGCCAGGAATCCGGCCGTCGACCCGGCGTAGGGCCGTATGAGCAGCCCCGTCGTGATGGCGACCATGCCGGCGCACACCACGGCGGCCGGTCCGAAGCGGCGGGCGAGGCGGGGTGCCATGACGCCGAAGACGGCGAAGCAGAGCGGGGGCACCGAGGTGAGGAGTCCGGCCACGCTGCCGCTCATGCCCAGCCCGCCGCGGACCTCTTCGAGGAGCGCGCCGAGGCTGGTGATGGCCGGGCGGAGATTCACCGCCGCGAGCACGATGCCGACGACGACCAGCCGCGTCGCCCACGCGCGCGTGGCGGGGGCCGGGGTGCCGTCGACGGCCGGGGCCCCGGCGCGTTCGGCGTCCGGGGCCGTGGTGGATTCGGTTGTCGACGTCCTCGTCCGGGTTTCCTCGCTCACCATGCTGTCCATCATAGAATCATGGGATGATTGGTTGTCCATCCCCGGGTCGGCTTCTCCCGGCCCTCTCGTGCGAAGGTGAGCCATGCCCCTGAGCCACCCCCGCCGCTCGGCGCTGTCCGAGCAGGTCATCGCCGAGCTGCGGAACCAGATCACCTCGGGCGAGTGGCCGGTCGGCTCGCGCATCCCGACGGAGCCGGAGCTGGTCGAGCAGCTGGGCGTCGCCCGCAACACGGTGCGCGAGGCCGTCCGGGCGCTGGCGCACAACGGCCTGCTGGACATCCGCCAGGGCTCCGGCACCTTTGTGGTCGCCACCAGTGAGCTGGCGGGCGTGATGCACCGCCGCTTCTCCGGCGCCGACCCGCGGCACATCGCGGAGCTGCGCTCCACGCTGGAGTCGGCGGCGGCCAAGCTGGCCGCCGAGCGGCGCACCGAGAAGGACCTCAAGCAGCTCGACGCGCTCCTCGTACGGCGCGAGGAGGTCTGGGCGTCGGGTGACGCGGAGGCCTTCGTGGCGGCGGACGCGACCTTCCATCTGGCGGTGGTCGCCGCCTCCCACAACGAGGTCATGACCGCGATGTACGCCGACCTGGGCGAGGTGCTGCGGGACTGGCTGCGCGCGGACGTCGGCGAGGTCCTCACGCCCGAGACGCACATGGACCACGCCCGGCTGGTCGACGCGATCCGGGCGGGTGACACGGAGGCGGCCGCGGCGGAGGCCGCGAGCTATCCGTTCCTGTGCCGTCCGGGGCGGTTCAGCCCGCCTTCTGGTGGCTGATCCACACCGAGCCGACTTCCTTCCAGCACCGGCCGGAGAGCCGTACGGTCATCGCGGGCCCGGTGTCGACCGGGTCGCCGTCGGTGTCGAGGTCCCACCAGCGGGCGCACTCGATGTGCAGGCTCACGCGATCGGTGTCGACATAGGGGTTGTGGCAGTAGGCCACGACATGGGAGCCGCGCACGCTCGTACGGCACTCCGCCCCGAACAGCGACGGGGCCGGGGATCTCTTGTCCTTCACGCGTGCGTGCGGCATCGCCTCGTACGGCAGGGACAGCACGAGAGCGACGGCGACGGTCAGTGAGGCCAGGCTGTGGGACAGGCGCACAAGGGGACCTCCTCGGCCGTGCTGGGGAGGAACTTCGCGAGGGGGACTCGCACTCCAGAGTGCGCCGTCGCGGCACGTCCGCGCCCGGCCGGTGAGCCGAACGGGTGACACACGCAAGGACCGGGGCCCGCACCCCCGAAGGGTGCGGGCCCCGGTCCTGGCTCAGGCCTCGGCGGTGACGATCAGGCGCCGACGGCGTGCAGACCGCCGTCCACGTGGATGATCTCGCCGGTGGTCTTCGGGAACCAGTCGCTCAGCAGGGCGACCACACCGCGGCCGGCCGGCTCGGGGTCCTTGAGGTCCCACTCCAGGGGCGCGCGGTTGTCCCAGACGGACGCGAGCTCCGCGAAGCCGGGGATGGACTTGGCCGCCATGGAGCCGATCGGGCCCGCGGAGACGAGGTTGCAGCGGATGTTCTGCTTGCCCAGGTCACGGGCGATGTAGCGGCTGGTGGCCTCCAGGGCGGCCTTGGCCGGGCCCATCCAGTCGTACTGCGGCCAGGCGAACTTGGCATCGAAGGTGAGGCCGACGACCGAGCCGCCGTTCTGCATCAGCGGCAGGCAGGCCATGGTCAGCGACTTCAGGGAGTACGCCGAGACGTGCATGGCCGTGGCGACCGACTCGAACGGAGTGTTGAGGAAGTTGCCGCCGAGCGCGTCCTGCGGGGCGAAGCCGATGGAGTGCACGACGCCGTCGAGGCCGCCGAGCTCCTCGCCGACCACGTCGGCCAGGCGCGCGAGGTGCTCGTCGTTGGTGACGTCGAGCTCGATGACCTTGGTGGGCTTGGGGAGCTTCTTGGCGATGCGCTCGGTGAGCGTGGGCCGCGGGAACGCGGTCAGGATGATCTCGGCACCCTGCTCCTGGGCCAGCTTGGCGGTGTGGAAGGCGATGGAGGACTCCATCAGCACACCGGTGATCAGGACGCGCTTGCCCTCGAGAATTCCGCTCATGGTGATCAGTGACCCATTCCCAGTCCGCCGTCAACAGGGATGACGGCTCCAGTGATGTACGAGGCGTCGTCCGAGGCGAGGAACCGCACCGTTGCGGCGATCTCCTCCGGCTGGGCGTACCGGCCGAGCGGCACCTGCGCCATGATGGTGGCGCGCTGCTCGTCGGTGAGCGCCTTGGTCATGTCGGTGTCGACGAAACCGGGCGTGACGACGTTGAACGTGATGTTGCGCGAGCCCAGCTCACGGGCGAGGGAGCGCGCGAAACCGACGAGGCCGGCCTTGGAAGCGGCGTAGTTCGCCTGGCCGGGGCCGCCGTAGAGCCCGACGACCGACGAAATGAGGACGACGCGGCCCTTCTTGGCGCGCAGCATGCCACGGTTGGCGCGCTTCACCACGCGGAAGGTGCCGGTGAGGTTGGTGTCTATGACCGAGGTGAAGTCCTCCTCGGTCATACGCATCAGGAGCTGGTCCTTGGTGATGCCGGCGTTGGCGATGAGGACCTCGACGGGGCCGTGCTCGGCCTCGATCTCCTTGTAGGCCTGCTCCACCTGCTCGGCGTCGGTGATGTCGCACTTGACGGCGAGGCAGCCCAAGTCCGTCAGGGCGGCCGGCGGCTCACCCGAGCGGTACGTGATCGCGACCTTGTCGCCGGCGTCGGCGAAAGCGCGGGCGATGGCGAGGCCGATGCCCCGGTTGCCTCCGGTGACGAGAACCGAGCGGCTCAACGGATCACCCTTTCGATAGCGGTCTGACACACCCGCCCGAACAGCTGGATGACAGGCGGCTTCATCGAAAACCTATCGGTACGGGGCCGCCGGTGGTGAAGCGGGCACCGACAGTGGCATGCGGGCGTCGCTGTCGGATCCCTACAGTTTCGACCGGGTGGCGGTGCGCCGGAGCAAGGCCGGCGGATCAATGAGCGGGGCGCACCGCGGATGCCCGGCTCGTCGGGCGTCCACGGTCAGGCGCGAATGTCACTCCTCCGGTCCCGCGTGGCGCCATAATGCCACCTCGTGATCACTCTGAGGGTACGAGTGCGCGGCGGTTCCGGGGCGGCTCGGCGCAGCGCCGCGCGGATATCCGCTACGGCCCCGTGGTGGCCGCGCGACATACTTCACTGCGGCGCATTCACCTCGCATTCACCTCGCAAGACATCCGCTTGAGCAGAAGAGAACTCATCGACTTGGGGGAGCCTCCTGTGGCCCACGGAATCGATCCGACATTTCTGGCGCTACCCCTACGCGCCCTGGCCGACGCCGCGCTGGCACGCGCGCGTGCGCTGGGGGCCGAGCACGCGGACTTCCGGTTCGAGCGGGTGCGCAGCGCGTCCTGGCGGTTCAGGGACGCCAAGCCCGCCGGCTCGTCGGACACCACCGACCTCGGGTATGCCGTGCGGGTCGTGCACGGCGGTACCTGGGGCTTCGCGTCGGGCGTGGACCTGACCCTCGACGCCGCCGCCAAGGTCGCCTCGCAGGCCGTCGCGATGGCGAAGCTCTCCGCCCAGGTGATCCGGGCGGCCGGGTCGGAGGAACGGGTCGAGCTCGCCGACGAGCCGGTGCACACCGACAAGACCTGGGTCTCCTCGTACGAGATCGACCCGTTCTCGGTGCCCGACGAGGAGAAGTCGGCGCTGCTGACGGACTGGAGCTCGCGTCTGCTCGCGGCGAGCGGCGTCGATCACGTCGACGCGTCGCTGCTCACCGTGCACGAGAACAAGTTCTATGCCGACACCGCGGGGACCGTCACCACCCAGCAGCGGGTACGGCTGCATCCGCAGCTGACGGCGGTCTCGGTCGACGAGTCGAGCGGCGAGTTCGACTCGATGCGGACCATCGCGCCGCCGGTCGGACGCGGCTGGGAGTACCTCACCGGTACCGGCTGGGACTGGGACGGCGAACTGGAGCAGATCCCGGAGCTGCTCGCGGAGAAGATGCGCGCGCCGAGCGTGGAGGCGGGCCCGTACGACCTGGTCGTCGACCCGTCCAATCTGTGGCTGACCATCCACGAGTCCATCGGCCACGCGACCGAGCTGGACCGGGCGCTCGGCTACGAGGCCGCGTACGCCGGCACCTCGTTCGCCACCTTCGACCAGCTCGGCAAGCTCCGGTACGGCTCCGACCTGATGAACGTCACCGGTGACCGCACCGCCGAGCACGGCCTGGCCACCATCGGGTACGACGACGAGGGCGTCGAGGGGCAGTCCTGGGACCTGGTGAAGGACGGCACGCTCGTCGGCTACCAGCTGGATCGCAGGATCGCGAGGCTGACCGGGTTCGACCGGTCCAACGGGTGCGCGTTCGCCGACTCCCCCGGGCATGTGCCCGTGCAGCGCATGGCCAATGTCTCACTCCAGCCGGATCCGGCGGGGCTGTCCACGGAGGACCTCATCGGGGGTGTCGACCGGGGCATCTATGTCGTCGGGGACCGGTCCTGGTCCATCGACATGCAGCGCTACAACTTCCAGTTCACCGGGCAGCGCTTCTTCAGGATCGAGAACGGGCGGATCACCGGTCAGCTGCGGGACGTCGCCTACCAGGCGACGACCACCGACTTCTGGGGCTCCATGGCGGCCGTCGGCGGCCCGCAGACCTATGTCCTGGGCGGTGCCTTCAACTGCGGCAAGGCCCAGCCGGGCCAGGTGGCCGCCGTGTCGCACGGGTGCCCCTCCGCCCTCTTCAAGGGCGTCAACATCCTCAACACCACCCAGGAGGCGGGTCGATGAGCGCGGGCAGCAACAAGGCGTACAAGCCGCACGAGATCGTCGAGCGCGCACTGGAGCTGTCCCGGGCGGACGGCTGCGTCGTCATCGCCGACGAGCACTCGACCGCGAATCTGCGCTGGGCCGGCAACGCGCTGACCACCAACGGCGTCACGCGCGGGCGCACCCTCACCGTCGTGGCGACCGTGGACGGCAAGGAGGGCACGGCCTCCGGTGTCGTCTCCCGCTCGGCCGTGACCGCGCAGGACCTGGAGCCGCTGGTCCGGGCCGCCGAGGCCGCCGCGCGCGGCGCCGGGCCCGCCGAGGACGCACAGCCGCTGGTCACGGACGTACCGGAGTCGCCGGACTTCACGGACGCGCCGGCCGAGACCTCGTCGGCGGTGTTCGCGGACTTCGCCCCGGCGCTCGGCGAGGCCTTCGCACGCGCGCGTGCGGGCGGCCGTGAGCTGTACGGCTTCGCCAACCACGAGCTGGTGTCGACCTACCTCGGCACATCCACGGGTCTGCGGCTGCGGCACGACCAGCCCAACGGCACGCTGGAGCTCAACGCCAAGTCCCCGGACCGTACGCGTTCGGCGTGGGCCGGTCGCTCCACGCGGGACTTCAAGGACGTCGACCCGGGCGCGCTCGACGCCGAGCTGGCCGTGCGCCTCGGCTGGGCCGAACGGCGTGTGGAGCTGCCCGCGGGCCGCTACGAGACGCTGCTCCCGCCGACCGCCGTGGCCGACCTGCTGATCTACCAGCTGTGGTCGGCGTCGGGCCGGGACGCCGCCGAGGGGCGCACGGTGTTCTCCAAGCCGGGCGGCGGCACCCGTCTGGGCGAGAAGCTGACCGAGCTGCCGCTGACCCTGCGCAGCGACCCGAACGAGCCTGGCCTGGAGTCCGCGCCGTTCGTCGTCGCGCACTCCTCCGGCGGCGATCAGTCGGTGTTCGACAACGGGCTGCCGACGGGCGCCGTCGACTGGGTCGGGAACGGCGAGCTGAAGCATCTGACGACCACCCGGCACAGCGCGGGGCTGACCGGGCTGCCGGTGGCCCCGGCGGGCGGGAACCTGATCCTGGACGGGGGCGAGGACCGCTCGCTGGAGGAGATGGTCGCGGCCACCGAGCGCGGGCTGCTGCTGACCTGCCTGTGGTACATCCGCGAGGTCGATCCGGCGACGCTGCTGCTGACGGGTCTGACCCGGGACGGCGTCTATCTCGTCGAGAACGGCGAGGTGACCGGCGAGGTGAACAACTTCCGGTTCAACGAGTCGCCGGTGGACCTGCTGGGGCGGGCGACCGAGGCCGGGCGCACGGAAAAGACGCTGCCCCGGGAGTGGAGCGACTGGTTCACCAGGGCTGCGATGCCTGCGCTGCGGGTGCCGGACTTCAATATGAGCTCTGTCAGTCAGGGCGTATAACCTCGTAGGCGTTCGCAGTCGGCTGTCACCCGGCTGCCCGAAGATCACCAAGGAGACGCGAGAACCGTGACGGACATCGTCGACGAGCTGAAGTGGCGGGGGCTGATCGCCCTCTCCACGGACGAGGACGCATTGCGCAAGGCGTTCGCGGACGGTCCCGTCACGTTCTATTGCGGCTTCGACCCGACCGCGCCCAGCCTGCACCTCGGCAACCTCGTGCAGATCCTGACGATGCGCCGGATCCAGCGGGCGGGCAACCGACCGCTGGGCCTGGTCGGCGGGGCCACGGGTCTGATCGGCGACCCGAAGCCGACGGCGGAGCGGACGCTGAACGACCCCGAGGTGGTGGCCGGCTGGGTGGCGCGGCTGCGCGGCCAGATCGAGAAGTTCCTGGACTTCGACGGGCCGAACGCCGCGACGATGGTCAACAACCTGGACTGGACCCAGGGTCTGTCGGCCATCGACTTCCTGCGCGACATCGGCAAGCACTTCCGGGTCAACAAGATGATCTCGAAGGAGGCCGTCTCCCGGCGGCTGCACTCCGACGCGGGTATCAGCTACACCGAGTTCAGCTACCAGATCCTGCAGGGCATGGACTTCCTGGAGCTGTACCGGAGATACGGCTGCACGCTGCAGACCGGTGGCAGCGACCAGTGGGGCAACCTCACGGCAGGCGCCGACCTGATCCACAAGGTCGAGCCGCACGTGGCGGTGCACGCGCTGGCCACGCCGCTGATCACCAAGGCGGACGGCACCAAGTTCGGCAAGACGGAGTCCGGCACGGTCTGGCTGGACCCGGAGCTCACCACGCCGTACGCGTTCTACCAGTTCTGGCTGAACGCGGACGACCGGGACGTGTCGAAGTTCCTGCGCATCTTCAGCTTCAAGTCCCGCGAGGAGATCGAGGAGCTGGAGCGGCAGACCGAGGAACGTCCGCAGGCGCGGGCCGCGCAGCGTGCGCTGGCCGAGGAGCTGACGACGCTGGTGCACGGCGCCGACCAGACGGCCGCCGTGGTCGCCGCGTCCAAGGCCCTGTTCGGTCAGGGCGAGCTGGCGGACCTCGACGGGAAGACGCTGGCCGCGGCCCTGTCCGAGCTGCCGAACATCCAGGTCACCGAGCTCGGCCCGGTCGTGGACCTGTTCGCCGAGGTCGGCCTGGTGGCCAGCAAGTCGGCCGCGCGCCGCACGGTCAAGGAGGGCGGTGCCTACGTGAACAACGCCAAGGTCACGGCCGAGGACGCGGTCCCCGCCAAGGAGGAGCTGCTGCACGGCCGCTGGCTGGTGCTGCGCCGGGGCAAGAAGAACCTGGCCGCGGTCGAGGTCACGGGCGCCTGAGACACGGAGAAGGGCGGCTTCCCGGCAGGGGAGCCGCCCTTCTGTGTGCCGGTGACGGGTCCGCCGTCAGACCCGCTGCTGCTTCTTGTTGCCCCACAGCGCCATGTACGCCATGTCGCCGAGGGCGACGATGATGATCGCGGCGATGAGCTGGAAGAGGTGCCGGGTCCAGTCGATGCCCCGGGTCTGCGCGACGCCGAACGCCGCGGCGATCGCGTTGCCGGCGACGGCGCCCAGGATGCCGAAGATGGTGACCAGCCAGAGGGGGCTGTGCTGCTTGCCGGGGATGATCGCCTTGGCGATCAGACCCAGCACGAATCCGACGATGATCGCCCACAACCAGCCCATGGCTGCCTCCTCGTCCGGCTCGACGTGAGCACTACGGTCAGTCTCGGCCCGTCCGCCGTACGGCGCATGTCGGGTACGGCCGGACGGTTTACGACCGTACGCAGCCCGGCGCAGGACGTTCGCCCAGGCAGGAGGCGACCCGGTCTCGAAGGCTGCGCAGGCGCGGCGTAACGTTGATGACGGCCCGGCCCGGTTCCCCGACCGTGCGGGGAATGGTTGTGGGCCGGGGAGAGTCCGATGCGGGCGGATGGTGGAATGTGATGCGGAAGCAGCACGGCGGAGGCAACGCCCAGGTGTTCCGGATCACCGGAGCCCGGACGGGCCTGGCCGAGGACGTGCGCGGCCGGCAGCGCCGGTACATCATCTCGATGACGGTCCGCACCATCTCGGTGATCCTCGCGGCAACCCTCTGGAACGTCGAACGGCACGTCGCGATCGTGGCGTTGGTTCTGGGGGCGCTCCTCCCCTATGTCGCCGTGGTGATCGCCAACGCGGGCCGGGAACGGCCGCAGTCCCTCCCGTCGACTTTTGTGGCCGCGCCGACGCGGCCGATGATCGCCCCTCCCCGGGCCGAGGACACGCAGGCGGAATCCGTCCCGGAGGATGTACTGACCGATCCGGCACCGGGGGTCCGCAGTGAGCGGCCCGATCCGGCGTGACGGTGACCGGCGCCAGGTAAACGGACGGCGACTCCGCACCAAGCTCAAGAAAAGCTCAGATCAATCATGCAGTTCCAGTGCCGGGCGGCGGGTGACCCATGACATACTGCGTACGCGCTCCGCATCCCCCGTCGGAGCGACGGACCGACGCCGGGCAGCTCCCCCCGTGGCTGCTCGGCGTCGCCTTTTCTACAGCGCTTTTCAGCCATTCCTGTGAGACGAACCCGTGAGTGACGAGACCCCGATCTGCTCCGCCAAGGGCTGCCGCATCGACGCCGTGTGGGTACTGGCATGGAACAACCCGAAGATCCACACACCGGACCGCCGCAAGACATGGCTGGCTTGCGAGGAGCACCGGGAGCATCTGTCGCAGTTCCTCGGGGTGCGGGGATTCCTGAAGGACGTCGTCCTGCTGACCGAATGGGAATCGTCGGCCGAGGAGTCGTCCTGACGCCTCAGCTCCCGCACCCGACTCCCTAGCCTCCGATCGCAGACATCGGACGGTCCGGCTGCAGGAACGACGGGTCGTCCAGGCCGGATCCGGCCTTCTTGCCCCACATCGCCAGGCGCCAGATACGGGCGATCTCCTCATCGGGGGCGTCGGAGCGCAGGGCCGCGCGCAGGTCCGTCTCCTCCGTGGCGAACAGGCACGTCCGTATCTGGCCGTCGGCCGTCAGCCGGGTGCGGTCGCACGCGGCGCAGAACGGGCGGGTGACGGAGGCGATGACGCCGACGCGGTAGGGACCGCCGTCGACCAGCCAGCGTTCGGCCGGGGCCGAGCCGCGCTCCCCCTCGCCCTCGGGCCTGAGCTCGAAGCGGGTGCGCAGGGAGGCCAGGATGTCCGCGGCCGTCACCATGCCCTCGCGCTTCCAGCCGTGCTGGGCGTCCAGGGGCATCTGCTCGATGAAGCGGAGTTCGTATTCGTGCTCCATCGCCCAGGCCAGGAGGTCCGGGGCCTCGTCGTCGTTCAGGCCCGGCATCAGGACCGTATTGATCTTCACCGGGGTGAGCTCCGCCTCGCGGGCGGCCAGGAGGCCCTCGATGACGTCCTTGTGGCGGTCCCGGCGGGAGAGCGCCTTGAAGACGTCCGGGCGCAGGGTGTCCAGGGAGACGTTGACCCGGTCCAGGCCCGCCGCCTTCAGGGCGGCGGCGGTGCGCTTCAGGCCGATGCCGTTGGTGGTGAGGGACATCTGCGGGCGCGGTTCCAGCGCGGCGACGCGCTCGACGATGCCGACCAGTCCGGGGCGCAGCAGGGGTTCACCGCCGGTGAAGCGGACCTCCTTGATGCCCAGCGTCCGGACAGCAATGTCGATCAGGCGGACGATCTCGTCGTCCGTGAGCAGGTCGGGCTTGGCCAGCCACTGCAGGCCCTCCTCGGGCATGCAGTAGGTGCAGCGCAGATTGCACCGGTCGGTCAGCGAGACCCTCAGGTCGGTGGCCACTCGGCCGTAGGTGTCGATGAGCACGTGGGCCCCCTCCCGCATCCGCGTCAATCGTTTTCCGTCACCTGCGAGCCTACGTGACACCACTGACACAGGCCGAGCCGCTATACCGCCAGGCACGGCGCGGCCGCGTCGTAGGACCGTACGATGCCCCTCGACGCGGCCGTCCGTGCGATGCACTCAGTGTGCCCCGGTGCCCGTCAGGGACCGCACCTCCAGCTCCGCGTACTTCATGGCGTCCGGGGCCTCCTTCGACAGGAGGGTGCCGACGACGCCGAGCAGGAAGCCGACCGGGATCGAGATGATGCCGGGGTTCTCCAGCGGGAACCAGTGGAAGTCCACGTCCGGGAACATCGACGTGGGCTTGCCGGAGACGACCGGCGAGAACAGGACGAGTCCGACGGCGGTGACCAGGCCGCCGTAGATCGACCACAGGGCGCCGGACGTGGTGAACCTCTTCCAGAAGAGGCTGTAGAGGATCGTCGGCAGGTTGGCGGAGGCGGCGACCGCGAAGGCCAGGGCGACCAGGCCGGCCACATTCAGGTCGCGGGCCAGGGCGCCGAGCAGGATCGAGACGGCGCCGATGCCGACGGTGGCGTACCGGGCCGCGTTGACCTCCTGCTTCTCGCCGGCCTGACCCTTCTTGATGACATTGGCGTAGATGTCGTGGGCGAACGAGGAGGACGAGGCCAGGGTCAGGCCCGCGACGACCGCGAGGATCGTGGCGAAGGCGACCGCCGAGATGGTGGCGAGCAGGATGGCGCCCCAACTGGAGTCCACTCCGCCCAGGTGCAGGGCCAGCAGCGGAGCCGCCGTGTTGCCCGCCTTGTTGGAGGCGATGATCTCGTCCGGTTTGATCAGCGCGGCCGCGCCGAAGCCGAGGGCGAGGGTCATCAGGTAGAAGGCGCCGATGAGGCCGATAGCCCAGATGACCGACTTACGGGCGGCCTTGGCGGTGGGCACGGTGTAGAAGCGAATCAGGATGTGCGGCAGGCCCGCGGTGCCCAGCACCAGGGCGATGCCGAGCGAGATGAAGTCCAGCTTGGTGGTGCCCGTCGCGCCGTACTTCAGGCCGGGCTCCAGGAACGCGGCGCCCTTGCCGCTGTTGTCGGCCGCCTTGCCGAGCAGATCGGAGACGTTGAAGTGAAACTTCAGCAGGACCAGGAAGGTCAGCAGGATCGCGCCGGCGATCAGGAGCACGGCCTTGACCATCTGGACCCAGGTGGTGCCCTTCATGCCGCCGATGGTCACGTACACGATCATCAGCACGCCGACCAGGGCGACGATGCCGATCTTGCCGCCGTCGCTGGTGATGCCCAGCAGCAGGGAGACCAGGACGCCCGCGCCCGCCATCTGGGCCAGCAGGTAGAAGATCGACACGACGATGGTGGAGGTGCCGGCCGCCGTACGGACCGGGCGCTGGCGCATCCGGTAGGCGAGGACGTCGCCCATCGTGTAGCGGCCCGAGTTCCGCAGCGGCTCGGCGACCAGGAGCAGGGCGACCAGCCAGGCGACCAGGAAGCCGATGGAGTACAGGAAGCCGTCGTAGCCGAAGAGGGCGATGGCGCCCGCGATGCCGAGGAAGGACGCGGCGGACATGTAGTCGCCGGAGACGGCGAGGCCGTTCTGGAAGCCGGTGAACTGCCGTCCGCCCGCGTAGAAGTCGGCGGCGTCCTTGGTCTGGCGACCCGCCCAGACGGTGATGACCAGGGTCGCGGCGACGAACACCGCGAACAGGGTGATGATCAGCGGCCGGTGCTCACTTGCCTCGCCGGCCGCCAGCACGCTCTGCTGCGCGATGCTCATGCGCCGCCCTCCATCCGGGACTTGATGGCCTCCGCCTTGGGGTCGAGCTTCGCGGCGGCGTGGTGCGCGTACCACCAGGCGATGAGGAACGTGGTGAGGAACTGGGCGAGGCCCAGGACCAGGGCGACGTTGATGTTGCCGACCACCTTGGTGCCCATGAAGTCGTCCGCGTAGTTGGAGAGCAGGACGTACAGCAGGTACCAGGCGATGAAGGCGACGGTCAGCGGGAAGGCGAAGGAGCGGTAGGAGCGGCGCAGATCACCGAACTCCGAGCTCTGCTGCACCTCGGCGAACTCCTCGCTGGAGGGGAGTTGGGCTTGCGCTTTCGAGGGGGGCGGTGTCTCGGTAGCCACGGATTCTCCTCGTGCTGCGGGTGGGTGCGACGGGGGGAGTCCGATCGTGCTCGTGCTCCCTGTCGAAGGTCCACGGCGCCACGCGAGGACCGGTTCAAGTCCTATGAGTTCTTTCAGAACTCATCTTGACCAAGTCATTGCTGGCCAATGAGACAGGGAGATAGCTTCGCCCTGCACCACCCGTCATGTACCCGCCCGAGCACCACCTGTGCCCGGGCGGTTTCGTTTCAGGATGATGTGGAGATCCCATGGCTCATCTGCGCTCCAGACGCCGGCTCGCTCTCGCCGTGCCGGTCGTGCTGTCGCTGACCGCCTCGCTCGGCTTTCTGCCGTCGGCGGCCTCGGCGGCCCCGCTGACGGCCGGGGCGTCCCGGACGGCGGACGGCCCCAACCTCGCGTACGTGGTCAACACCCGGACGGACCACTGGACGATCGAGGCGGTGCAGAAGGCGATATCCGCGAACGGCGGAACCGTCGTCGCGACGTACGACAGGATCGGCGTGATCGTCGTCCACTCCGCGAACCCGGACTTCGGCAAGCAGATGCGCGCCGTGCGCGGGGTGCAGTCGGCCGGCGCCACGCGTACCGCGCCGCTCAGCGCCGCGGGGACGACCGACGAGGGCGCGGTGCAGGTCCTGTCGAAGGCGGAGGCCGCGAAGGTCGCGCAGACCTCGGCGGCAGGCGAGGAGCCCCTCGAGGCCGACCAGTGGGACCTGCGGGCGATCGGCGCCGACAAGGCCGCCACGATCGACCCCGGCAGCAGGAACGTCACTGTGGGCATCATCGACACCGGTGTCGACGACACCCACCCGGACATCGCCCCGAACTTCTCCCCGTCCCAGTCGGCGAACTGTGTGAGCGGCAAGGCCGACACGACGTACGGCGCCTGGCGGCCGGTGGACGCCGCCCACTACCACGGCACGCATGTGGCGGGCGAGATAGCCGCGGCCCGCAACGGCATCGGGGTTGCGGGTGTCGCCCCCGGGGTGAAGGTCGCGAGCATCACCGTCGCCCAGCCCGACTCGACGCAGCTGTTCTACCCGGAGAGCGTCGTCTGCGCCTTCGTGTTCGCCGCCGACCACGGCGTGGAGATCACCAACAACAGCTACTACGTTGACCCGTGGCTGTACAACTGCATGGACGACCCCGATCAACGTGCCATCGTCGACGCGGTCAACAGGGCCCAGATGTACGCCCAGCACAAGGGCACGCTCAACGTCGCCTCGGCGGGCAACTCCAACGACGACCTCGACTCGGACGCCCTCGTCGACGACTCCAGCCCCGACGACTCGACCGCCACCACCCGGACGGTCGACCCGCACAAGTGCTTCGACGTGCCGACCCAGCTGCCCGGTGTGGTCACCGTGAGCGCGGTGGGCGTCAAGGGCAGCAAGTCGTACTACTCCAGCTACGGCAGGGGCGTCGTCGACGTCGCGGGGCCGGGCGGCGACAAGTACCAGATCCCGGACACGCCGTCGAAGAACGGCCGGATCCTGTCCACGCTGCCCAACAACCAGTACGGCTTCCTCCAGGGCACCTCGATGGCGTCCCCGCACGTGGCCGCCGTGGCCGCGCTGCTGAAGTCCACCCACCCGCACGCCTCCCCGGCCCAGTTGCAGGCCCTTCTCAAGGCAGAGGCGGACAACCCGGGCTGCCCGAGCGACCCGTACGACGGTGACGGCGACGGGGTCGTGGACGCCACCTGCGTCGGCGGCAAGCGCGTCAACGGCTTCTACGGGTTCGGCGTGGTCAACGCGCTGCGCGCGGTCAAGTAAGGCCCGGCTTCCAGGACTTCCCGCACGGCACCACCAGTACCGCGAACGAACTGGAGACACAGACACCATGACAGCGCCCCAGTCGCGCTACCGCCGTGCCATGGCGATCCCGGTCGGGATGGCCATGGCGACGGCCCTCGCGTTCCTGCCCAACGTCACGGCGTCCGCGGCCGACGCCACGACGGCGGTGGCCGATGACGCACCCTCGCTCAGCTATGTCGTCAATGTCCGCCCCGGGCACGGCGTTTCCGCGCAAGTGAAGAAGGCCATCGCCGAGGCCGGCGGCACGGTCGTGATCTCGTACGACCGGATCGGCGTGATCGTCGTCCACTCGTCGAACCCCGACTTCGCCAAGACCGTCCGCACGGTGCACGGGGTCGACTCCGCCGGTGCCACGCGCAACGCGCCGCTGCCCGCGCAGTCGACCACCGACGTCGGCACGCCGAAGGTGCTCGGCGCCGAAGAGGTCGCGAACGCGCAGGCGGCCGACGGGCAGGACCCGTTGGAGCCGCTGCAGTGGGACCTGCCCGCCATCAAGGCGGACAAGGCGCACGAGAAGACCCTCGGCAGCCGGGACGTGACCGTCGCCGTCATCGACACCGGCGTCGACGACACCCACCCCGACATCGCGCCCAACTTCGACCGGGACGCCTCCGCCAACTGTGTGTCGGGCAAGCCGGACACGACCGACGGCTCCTGGCGGCCCAGCGCGGCGGAGAGCCCGCACGGCACGCATGTGGCGGGCGAGATCGCGGGCGCCAAGAACGGCGTCGGCATCACCGGTGTCGCGCCCGGCGTCAAGGTTGCCGGCATCAAGGTGGCCACCACGGCCGGCTACTTCTACACGGAGGCCGTGGTCTGCGGCTTCATGTGGGCGGCCGAGCACGGCGTGGACGTGACCAACAACAGCTATTACACCGACCCGTGGTACTTCAACTGCAAGGACGACCCGGACCAGAGGGCGCTCGTCGACGCCATCACCCGGGCCTCCTGGTACGCGGAGAAGAAGGGCACGGTCAACGTCGCGGCGGCGGGCAACGAGAGCTACGACCTCGCGTCCGACTCGATCACCGACCCGGTCTCGCCGAACGACGGCACGCCCAGCGACCGGGTGATCGACCCGCACAAGTGCTACGACATACCGACCCAGCTGCCCGGTGTCGTGACGGTCGCGGCGACCGGCGCCAAGGGCATCAAGTCGTCCTTCTCCAACTACGGCCTCGGGGTCGTCGACATCGCCGCGCCCGGCGGTGACTCGACGGCCTACCAGAAGCCGGCGCCCCCGGCGACCAGCGGTCTGATCCTGGGCCCGCTGCCGGGCGGCAAGTGGGGCTACATGGCGGGTACGTCGATGGCGACCCCGCATGTCGCCGGTGTGGCCGCATTGATCAAGTCAACGCATCCGCATGCCCCGGCGGCTCTGGTGAAGGCGCTGCTGTACGCCGAGGCGGACGCCACGCCGTGCACGGACCCGTACGACATCAACGGCGACGGCAAGGTCGACGCGGTGTGCGAGGGCGTGAAGAACTACAACGGCTTCTACGGCTGGGGCACGGCGGATGCGCTGGCCGCGGTGACCAAGTAGAGCCTGTGTGCAGATGACCCGGGCCGGGCGGGACGACCGCCCGGCCCGGGCGTCTCGTGCGGCAGGATCTCCGTCATGCTCGAGTATGAAGATCCCCTGACCTGGAGACCCGAACCGGTCCGGCCCCGGGGACAGTTGGCGCTCCGCTTCCTGGCCACTGTCGCGTACCTGCCCGTGCTGTGTCTGCTTGCCCCGGCGTCGTGGGCCTTCCTCTTCGCCGTGGGGCTGGTGGCCGAGGTGATCGCCGCGTTCAGCGACTCCGAGCGGTGGTTCGACACGTTCATGGACCGAGTGCTGGACCGGACGATGAGACTGCCCTCCTGGTGCGTGACCTGGCCTGAACTGCGGCATGAGGGCGACACCGACTACTACCGGGCGCGGGTCGACAAGACGGTCGCCGACTGGACCGGGCGGGCCTCGGGGCCGGTCGTGCCGAAGAAGCCGCGACCGCCGGTCGAGTGTGCGATACCGCTGCGCGACTACCGCGGAGTGGGCGGACGCTACGTCGCCGAAGCCGCCCTCGCCCAGGGCTGGGAGCTGCGCCCCACCGATGTCGGCAAGGAGGTGCGCCTGTGGTGGGCCGCTGCGTCCAAGGTTGATTGAATCAATACTGCATAGTGCAGTCATGACAGAAACCAAGTACGCCTGGGACGCGGTGGGCGGCGATCCCGCTCTGCTCTCGCGTGTGTCGACCGTCGTACGCCGGGGAGCGCTCGAAGCGAGGCTGCCCGTCAGGGAGTTGGCGCGCACCTGTGTGGGCACCTGCGCGCTGGCCGCCGCCGAGCTGGGCGCGCGGCGGGCCGGGCTCGCCGAGGTGCCGGAGGTCCGGGTCGACGACGCGGCGGTCGCGGCCGCCTTCCACAGTGAGCGGCTGCTGCAGGTGGACGGACGGGCGCCGGTCGTCTTCGCGCCCCTGTCCCGGTTCTGGCGGACCGCGGACGGCTGGGTGCGCACCCACGCCAACTATCCGCACCACCGGGCGCGGCTGCTGGGCGCGCTGGGGCTGCCGGAGGACGCCGCGGCCCCGGTGGAGGACGTCGCCGCCCGGCTCGCCGAGCGGTCCGCCCTGGAGGTGGAGGAGGCGGTGTACGGCGCCGGAGGCCTCGCCGTCGCCCTGCGCACTCCCGAGGAGTGGGCCGCACACGAGCAGTCCGCCGCGCTGGCGCAGCGGCCGCTGGTGGAGCGCGAGCGGCTGGACTCGGCACCCGCGCGTGTGCTCGCACCGGTCGAGGGCACTCCCCTGCTGCCGGCCGCCGGGCTGCGGGTGCTGGACCTGACCCGGGTCCTCGCGGGCCCGGTCGCCACCCGCACACTCGCCCTGCTCGGCGCGGACGTGCTGCGCGTGGACGCCCCGCGGCTGCCCGAACTCCCGGACCTGCACGCGGACACGGACATCGGGAAGCGCTCGGCGACGCTGGATCTCGCCGCCGATCGCACGGTCTTCGAGGAACTGCTGGCCGAGGCGGACGTCGTGATCACCGGCTACCGGCCGGGCTCCCTGGACCGCTTCGGGCTGTCCCCCCAGGCGCTGGCCGAGCGGCGCCCCGGGCTGGTCGTGGCACAGGTATCGGCGTGGGGCACGTACGGGCCGTGGGGCGGGCGGCGGGGCTTCGACAGCCTGGTGCAGGTCGCGACCGGCATCGCGGCGATCGAGGGGTGCGCCGGGCAGCCCGGTGCCCTGCCCGCGCAGGCCCTGGACCACGGCACGGGCTATCTGCTGGCGGCCGCGGTGCTGCGGGCGCTGACGGAGCAGTCGTACGACGGTGGCAGCCGGTTCGTGCGGCTTGCGCTGGCCCGGACCGGGGCCTGGCTGACGCAGGGGATCGAGCACGGCCCGGCGGGCGACACCGCCCACGACGCGGCACACCCCCGGCTCGCCGAGCGGGACAGCGCGCTGGGACGGCTGCGGTACGCTCCGCCGCCGGTGTCCTTCGCCGGCGGGCCGGTCGACTGGGCGCGGCCGCCGGGATCCTGGGGGGCGGACGCGCCCCGGTGGTCCTGAGCGCAGGGGTGGCCGGAACCGTATCAGTGGGCGGACCGCCCATCCCCCGGTTGCTGTCCTTTACTTGCCCTGTTTTGTGACCACTGGCGAGGATCCAGGGGTGACGTTGATACGACCGACCGCGAAGGCGGACGGCGAGAGCCCGGCCGGCCGCCGGACCGCAGTGGTCCGGGCCGCCGCCGTCCTGGCCCTGGTGACGTCGACCGCCCTGATATCCCTGCTGGGGCCGTCCGCCGCGCTGCACGGCACCGGTGAGGCCGCCGCGCCCGGCGTCGGCGGCCTGGCCCTGCTGCGCACGGCGCTGTTCACGGCCCTGGGCATACCGATGGGCGAGCTGTTCGTGAACCGGCTGGCCCATCGGCTGCCCGGCGCTCCCCCGGACACACCGCGCAGCTGGTCCCCCTACGCGGCCGCGACGGGTTTCGTCGCCGCGCTCGGCCTCGCCTCGGTCGTGGCGACGGGAAACCTGGTGCCGCACAGCCTGTCCCAGATCGACATCGGGGGCCTGTACTCCACACGCGAAGGCGCGCTCGCGCTGATCGAGGTCAACGCGTTCATCGTCGCCGGTCTGTGCGCCCTGTCGCGCCGGCCCGGCACCCAGATCTGGCCACTGGCCGCGGTCGTCCTCGCGGAGGCCCTGCGCGCACACCCCACCACGGAGCACGGCCCGCTGGTCGGCTCGGGCCTGACGCTCGCGCATCTGACGTGCGCGGCCCTGTGGGCGGGCGCCCTGCTGCACGTGCTGCGGACCCTGCGGCTCTGGCCCGGCCGCGGCGGCGAGGCGGGCGCCGCGCTGCTGGGGCTCTACGCGCGCGTGGCCACCGTACTGCTCGCGGCGATCACCGCCACCGGCCTGTGGAGCACCCTGCGCCGGATGCCGGCGGACACGGTGCTGCACCAGCTGACGGCGACCGCCTACGGTCGTGCCCTGCTCGCCA
Source organism: Streptomyces herbicida (assembly GCF_032656585.1). Taxonomy (NCBI): domain Bacteria; kingdom Bacillati; phylum Actinomycetota; class Actinomycetes; order Kitasatosporales; family Streptomycetaceae; genus Streptomyces; species Streptomyces herbicida. The sequence goes on along the minus strand of NZ_JAUYWJ010000030.1, from coordinate 67,740 downwards.
AGGTGATCCTGGTGACCGTCGTCGCCCTGCTCGCCCTGTGGGCGCGGATCCGGCTGCGCCGGGCGCCCGACCCGCTGACCGCGTGCGTGCCCGCACGGGCCGAGGTCGTCGCCCTCGGCCTGGTCGTCACGGTGTCGGGGCTGCTGACGGCGCTGCCGCTGCCGATCCGCTGGTGACCGGCCGACGGCTCAGTTGGTGACGAGGACCTTGAGCGCGGTGCGCTCGTCCATGGCCTTGTAGCCGTCCGGTACGCCTTCCAGGCCGACCGTCAGGTCGAAGACCGGCGACGGGTCGACGGTGCCGTCCAGGACGTCGGGCAGCAGCTCCGGGATGTACGCGCGGACCGGTGCGACGCCGCCGCGCAGGGCGATGTTGCGGTCGAACATGACGCCGAGGTCGAGGCCGGTGCCGCTGCCGTGGGGTACGCCGACGAAGCCGATCGCGCCGCCGTCGCGGGTGATGTTGACCGCCGTGCGCATCGACTGCTCGGTGCCGACGGCCTCGACGACGGCGTGCGCGCCCTGGCCGCGGGTGAGTTCACGGACCGCCTCGACGGCCGCGTCGCCGCGCTCGGCGACGACGTCGGTGGCGCCGAAGCGGCGGGCGATGTCGGTACGGACCTGGTGGCGGCCGAGCGCGATGATCCGCTCGGCACCGAGGCGCTTGGCGGCCAGCACGGCGCACAGGCCGACGGCACCGTCCCCGACGACGGCGACGGTGGCGCCGGGCCGGGCACCCGCGCCGAGGGCGGCGTGGTGGCCGGTGCCGAGCACGTCGGACAGGGTCAGCAGGGCGGACAGCAGGTGGTCGTCGGAGGCCGCGTCCTTGGGCAGCCGGACGAGGGTGCCGTCGGCGAACGGGACGCGCACGGCCTCGCCCTGGCCGCCGTCGTAACCGACGGAGCCCCAGAAGCCGCCGTGCTCGCAGGAGGTGGTCAGGCCCTCGCGGCAGTAGTCGCAGACGCCGTCGGACCACATGAAGGGGGCGACGACCAGGTCACCGCGCCGCACGGTGCTCACCTCGGAGCCGGTCTCCTCGACGATGCCGAGGAACTCGTGGCCGATCCGCTGGCCCGGCTGCCGGGCCGCCTCACCGCGGTAGGCCCACAGGTCGCTGCCGCAGATGCAGGCGCGCAGCACGCGCACCACGGCGTCGGTGGGCAACTGCACCACGGGCTCGGGGACGTCCTCCACGCGCATGTCGTACGGGGCGTGGATGGTGGTGGCGCGCATGGCGAGGGTCCTTCTCTGATCTGCGGTTCCGAGTGCGCTCAGGGGGTGGTCGAGCGCACTTCACGGTACGCCGTCGCCGGCGCGGGCCGCTCGCGGAGGGTGCCCCGGACCAGCAGGGACTGTGCCAGGGCATAGGTGAGCATGATCCAGAGGTCGGGCCGGGGCGGCTGTGGCCAGGCGGCGATGCCCGTCGCGATGAGCGTGTCGGAGAGCATGAAGAGCGCACCGCCGAGGCCGGCGACGAGGCCGAGCCGGACGGCCGCGCCGTATGCCATGGCGGTCAGCAGGGTGCTGTAACAGGCGATGGGGACACGGAGGCCGGCGGGCAGGTCCGGCCACAGGAGGGCGATCGTGACGACGAGGGTGACGGCGTAGCCGGGGGCCAGAAGCCCGCCGCCCGCGCGTGCGGGGCCGTAACCGCGGAAGAGGACCAGGTAGCAGACGTGTCCCGCCGCGAAGCAGGCCATGCCGGCCATGAAGGCGGGCTGCGCGTCCGACAGGAGCAGGACGTCTCCGCCCCAGCCGCACAGCAGGGCGGCGAGCAGGAGGCGAGGGGCGCCGCCGCGGGCAGCGTGGGCGGCGAGCAGAGGCATCAGGAGGGGCTTGGCCGTCATGTGCCCCGCGTCGGACCCCACCGCGAGGGAGACGAGGTCGACGACGGTGGCGAGGGCGAAGGCGGCGAGCAGGACACGGGACTCTCTCACGCGGTCGCGGTCTCCTCGGCCGCGTCCGCCACCGGCATCGGCATCGGCTGCCAGCCCGGCCCCGCGAACACCCGTCCCGCGCGCTCCCGCCAACCGCGCGCGGCCTTCAGGTCCTTGGCGATGGCGACGTACTCGTGCGTGGCGACCTTGATCGGGTTGAACGTGTTGATGTTCTTGGTCAACCCGTACACGGGGCGTTCGGCCTCGGGCACGAAGGACCCGAAGAGGCGGTCCCAGACGATCAGGACGCCGCCGAAGTTGCGGTCCAGATAGCCGCCCTGGGACGCGTGGTGCACCCGGTGGTGCGAGGGCGTGTTGAACACGAATTCGTACCAGCGGGGCAGCTTGTCGATCCGCTCCGTGTGGATCCAGAACTGGTAGACGAGGCTCACCGAGGAGCAGAAGGCGACGGCGGCCGGGTGCACGCCCGCGGCGACCAGCGGGACGTAGAACGGCCAGGAGGTGAGGCTCGTCCAGGGCTGGCGCAGCGCGGTGCTGAGGTTGAACTTCCTGCTGGAGTGGTGCACGACGTGACAGGCCCACAGGATGCGGATGACGTGGTGACCGCGATGGGACCAGTAGTAGAAGAAGTCCTGCGCGAGCAGCATCAGCGGCACCGTCCACCACAGGACGGGCAGGCGCAGCGGGGTGAGCGCGTAGATCGCCGAGTAGATCGCGACGATCGGGATCTTCCACATGGCGTCGAAGAACAGGCTGCCGAGCCCCATGGAGAGGCTGGCCGCGGTGTCCTTCGGCGCGTATCCGGCCGTCTCCTCGTCGGGATGGAGGCGGACGCTGATCAGCTCGACGACGGTGAGCAGCACGAAGGCCGGTATGGACCAGAGCACTACATCGGGGAGGTTCGGCATGCGTGCACCGTAGGGCCGCCCGTGCACCGCGCCTAGAGGTTGCTACCCACAAGTATTACCGGGGGTACGCGCTTGCTTGTTATCGATCTCCGCCAAGCGACCCGCAGGGCGGTCTAGACGCCCGCCGCCCCCAGCAGACTTCCGGCGGCATAGGTGACGCCCATGGCCAGCGCCCCGCCCGCCACGTTGCGCAGCACCGCACGCCTCGGGTCGGCCGCGCCCAGCCGGGCGCTGCTCCACCCGGTGATGACGAGCGCGGCCAGCACGGACGCCACGGTGACCGCGAGCCGTACCTGGGCCGGCGGCAGGACGATCGCGAGCAGCGGCAGCAGGGCGCCGACGGTGAAGGCCAGGAAGCTCGCCCAGGCCGCGTGCCAGGGATTGGTCAGTTCGTCCGGGTCGATTCCGAGCTCCACGCGCGCGTGGGCCTTCAGCGCGTCCCGTTCCGTCAGCTGGACCGCCGCCTCCCGCGCCACGTCCCGGGTGAGCCCGCGCTCTTCCAGCAGCCCGGTCAGCTCCTCCAGTTCGGCGTCCGGCGACTCCCTCAGCTCCCGCTTCTCCAGGGCCAGCGCGGCCAGTTCCGAGTCGCGCTGGGTGGAGACGGACACGTACTCGCCCGCCGCCATCGACATCGACCCGGCGAGCAGCCCGGCCAGGCCCGCCGTCAGCAGGGCGCCCCGGTCGTCCGTCGCCCCGGCCACCCCGACGACGAGCCCCGCGGTGGACACGATGCCGTCGTTCGCGCCCAGTACCGCGGCCCGCAGCCAGTTCAGCCGGGAGCCGAGCGCACCGCTGTGCGCCTCGTCATGGGTTGGTTCGGTCACATGACCGAGGATCGCACCCCCGGTGTCACCAGACCCGTACCGACGCTCCCCGCGCGAACACCGGGCTCGTGGCGTCCGCGGGCGGCTCGGCCAGGGGCTCCGCCAGCTCCTCGACCGTGGGGCCCGCCTTCGCCGCGATCGGGTCGAGGAAGTCCAGGTCGAAGCCGTACACCCGGGCCGCGTTGCCCCCGAGCATCGCGGCGACCTCCTCTCGCGGCACGCCCGCGAACGCGAAGCGCAGTCCTTCCCGGGAGTAGGGGTAGGTGCCCTCGTCGTGCGGGTAGTCGCTGCCCCACATGATCTTGTCGAGGCCGATGCGGTTGCGCAGTGGCACCTCGTGCGGGCGCATGAAGCTCGCGCCGACGAAGCAGTTGTCGCGCCACACCCGGGACGGCGCCTCGCCCATGCCGGCCGCGAGGCCGGCACCGAACTTGGCCTCCGCCGTGGACGCCTGCGCCGCCGCCGCGACCATGCGGCCGTGGTAGTAGTCCAGCATGTCGAGCACACCGGGGATCCAGCCCGAACCCTGCTCGGTCAGGACCAGCTTCAGCCCCGGGTGACGGCGGAAGGCGCCGCCGAAGACGAGGTGCCACAGCGCGCGGTGGGAGAACCAGGTCGTCTCGACCATGAAGACCGCGCGGGCGGCCGCCTCGTCGCCGAGCGGCGGGGAGGCCGAGCCCGCGTGGTGGTTGACGGGGACGCCCAGTTCCGCGCAGACGGCCCAGATCGGGTCGTACGCCTTCGAGTACAGCTCGGGCAGGCCGGAGCCGGGCGGTGTGCCGGGCAGCATCGGGCCGCCTCTGAGGCCCGCCGCCACCGCCCACCGGATCTCCTTCACGGCCTCCTCCACATCGCCCAGGAGGATCTGGAAGACGCCCGCCCGGCGGCCCGGCGCTGCCGCGCAGAAGTCCGCCAGCCAGCGGTTGTGGGCGCGCAGACCCGCCCAGCGCATCCCGAACTCCGCCGCGGTCGGTGCCGGGGCCATCAGCGAGCCGGAAGGGAAGAACGGCGGGATGGTGTTCGGGAAGACGACCTCGGCGACGATGCCGTCCCGCTCCAGCTCCGCGAGACGGCGCTCGGAGTTCCAGTTCCTGTCGGCCGTGTCGGCGAGCAGGTCCTCGTACGGGTTGACGTAGGTGGCCGCCCACGCGTCGAACTCGTCGTGGTGCCGCTTCTCCAAGTAGGGCTTGTAGTCGAGCAGATCGGCCCCCGCGTGGCAGTCGGCCGAGATCACCGTGTAGCGGTCGTCGCTCATGGCGTCACCCCCAGGACCGGGAAGTCGTTGTCCGTCAGCCAGTGCCGGCCCGCCTCGCGCGAGCGGGCCCAGGACGCCTCGACGGCAGCCTGGTCGTCCGGCTGGCCGAGGTCGGCGGGTGTGGGGCCGATGCGGCGAGCCAGCGGGGTGAGCCGCTCGACGTCGAGGCCGAAGACCTCGGCCGCCGCCAGGCCCAGCATGCGGCGCGTCTCGGTGACCGGGATGTCGTGGAAGGTGCGCCGCAGCCACGCGCGCGTGTCCGGCCAGGTGCCCTCGGGGTGCGGGAAGTCGCTGCCCCAAAGGATGTTGTCGACGCCGATCTCGTAGCGCTGGGCGAGTTCCCGGCGCTTGGTGTTGGTCGCGCAGATGAAGACCTGGCGGTCGAGGTACTCGTGCGGCGGGCGCCTCAGTTCCTCGAAGGGGGAGAGCTTCTTGCCGCCGTGCGCGCCGAGGTAGAGCCGGTCCATGAACCACAGCAGGTTGGGCAGCCACCAGCAGCCCGACTCGGCGACACCGAACCGCAGACCGGGGTGCCGCTCGAACACGCCCGACCACAGCAGGAACCAGAGCGGCCGCGCGGGCCACCAGGTGACCTCGGCGACATAGATGCCCAGGTGGTCGCCGTACTCGTGGCGCGGGGCCGCGCCGGAGTGGGTGACCACGGGCATCCCGCACTCGGCGGCCGCCGCCCACACGGGGTCGTAACGGCGGTCGTGATAGGGCTCCTTGTCGACCCACATGGACGGGATCATCAGGGCGCCCAGGCCGGACTCCCTGGCCCGGTGGACCTCGGCGACGACGTCGCAGACCTCGCCCGTGATCGGCAACAGGGCGACCCCGCAGTGCCGTTCGGGGTGCCGCGACACGAAGTCCGCCAGCCAGCGGTTGTGCGCCCGCGCGCCCGCCATGCCCAGCTCCGGGTCCTGGTCGCCGGACAGTCCCAGGCCGACCCCGAAGGGCGCGGCCGTCCCGCTGTCCACGGCGTCGGCGTCCGGGAAGACCACCTCGGCCGCCACCCCGTCCCCGTCGAGCTCCTTCAGACGCTGCGCGGCGTCCCAGCCGCCGCGCAGCCCCTCCTCGTTGTCCTGGAACCACTTGCTCGCGAACGACTCGTTGCGGATGCCGAGCCGTGTCATCTCCTCGCGGCGCCGTTCGCGGCCCGCGAGGAACTCGTCGAACTCCCGGTGGAAGCGGGAGTCCAGATAGGGGCGGTACTCCTCGGTGGGCAGCCCGGCGTGGCAGTCGGAGGAGATGATCAGGTACGGGTCCTGGCCGGTCACGGCGGCCTCCTCAGTCTCGGTCCAGGATGAAGCTCTCGAGGTACGACGGGTTCGCGCGGTCGAGCATCGACCGCGCCCGGGCCCGGATCTGGGCGTCGCTGTGCTCGCTCTCGGGCAGCAGCCAGAAGCGGTCCGCGCGGATGCCGTCCACGACGAGGTCCGCGACCTCCTCGACCGGCGTGAAGCGCACCTCCTTGCCCGACTCGCGCATCGCGGCCTCCCACTGGCCGAGGCTGCGGTACGGGGTTCTGCGGGGCCGCAGCTTGGCGTACCGGGCGGGCCGGTTGCGGTGCGACTCCCACAGGCCCGTGCGCAGCATGTGCGGCCCGGGGAACAGCACCGAGGCGCCCACCCGCGCGTGCTCCGCCCTGAGATGGGCGTACAAGGACTCGGTCATGGTGACGACGGCCGCCTTGGTGACGGCGTACACGGAGGCCGTGGGGAGCGGGGCGATGCCGCCGTCACCGGAGGAGGTGTTGACGACGTGACCGGGCTCGCCCGAGGCGAGCATGCGCGGCAGGAACGCCTGGATGCCGTGGAAGACGCCCCACACGTTCACCGAGAACGCCCACTGCCAGTCGTTCGGGTCGTGCTCCCACATGCGCCCCTCGGCGCCCGAGCCGACCCCGGCGTTGTTGCACAGGACGTGGACGGCTCCGTAGGCGTCGTACGCCGACTCCGCGAGGTCCAGGACCTGTTCGCGCTCGCCGACGTCGACCACGCGCGCGTGCACGTGCGCGCCGTCCGCGCGCAGGTCCGACGCGGCCTTCTCCAGTGCGGTCTCCTCGACGTCGGCGAGGACCACCCTGAGACCCTCCGCGGCGAACCGCCGGGCCATCGCCAGCCCGATCCCGCTCGCCGCTCCGGTGACGACGGCGACCTGTCCCGCCCTCAGTTCCATCAGACGCTCCCCTCGGGAGACGCGTCGAGAACCTGCCGCGGATCGTCGTAGCGCTGGTGGACGTACGGCAACAGGGCCTGGGCGTCCACCCGTTCGACGACCCGGCCGCTCTGGTCGCTGGTCTTCTCGGCGAGGGTGATCTCCAGGAGGCGGCGCACGGGCAGGTCCGCGACCGGGTCGTACATGGACTCCCGCAGGACGACGTCCCCGGTGATCCCCTCCAGCCTGCGGACCTTCTCGTGGCGCACGCAGTGCACGAGGACGGGGTCGGCGTCGAAGCCGGAACCGTCCACCGCGGGAAGGAACTTGAAGTAGAAGTCGGTCTTCCGGGAGGGCTCCGGCAGGGGCAAGGGGCCGGTCACCGCCCCGCGCACCTCCACGAAGGCGATGCCGTGCCGGGCGAGCGCGGCGCGGACGACGAGTCCGTCGCGCTCCACGGTCACCTCACCGAGCTTCTTGGGCTCCCCGAAGACCTCGCGGCCCCCGGTGAGGGCGCGCTCGTGGGTCATCGGCATGACGAGCGGGTACCAGCCCTCGACCGAGTCATGGGCGGCGGCGACCGCGAACGAACCGGCGCCTAGCGGGTATCCGGGCAGATCGACCTTGCTGACGTTCACTCGGACGAGTGGCCGTGCCGTCGGTTTGAGCGGGGGCGGCAGGACCGCGGCGACCGCGTCCGGGTCGGTCTCCCAGACGGCCACCACACCGGTGGACCAGATGTCGGGGAGCTTCGCGCTCGCGGTGCGCGCGGCGGCGATCTCCGCCTCGGTCCGTGCGCCGTACCGTACGCGTGCCATACGCCGTACCGCCCTTCCGTCGACCGTCATCCGCCCGGGCGGCAGCACGCTTGCACCGGGCGGTGAAAAGGTCCATAGCCGCGGGCCCCGACATTCGCGCCATTCACGGCACGCGCGCGCGGTGTGCGCACGGGCCGCCATGGCGAGGCGTCAGGAAAACGGCCGGGGAAGGGACTGTCGGTCGCGGCCCGTATCCTCAATGACCATGCTCGATGACCGTACGACCGCAGCGTCCTCCCCCACCCGGTGGCCGGCCGCGTATCCGAAGGGATACGCGGTCGTTGACGTGGAGACCACCGGCCTGGCCCGGGACGACCGGATAATCTCCGCGGCCGTCTACCGGCTGGACGCGCGCGGCGAGGTCGAGGACCACTGGTACACGCTGGTCAATCCGGAGCGCGATCCGGGCCCGGTGTGGATCCACGGTCTGACGAGCGATGTGCTGGAGGGCGCGCCGCTCTTCGACGACATCGCCGAGGAGTTCGGCGCCCGTCTCGACGGCCGGGTGCTCGTCGCGCACAACGCGGTCTTCGACTGGCAGATGATCGCGCGCGAGTACGCGCGCGCGAAGCGTGAGGCTCCGGTGCGGCAGCGGCTGTGCACCATCGCACTCTCCAAGGAGCTGGGCCTGCCGCTGCCCAACCACAAGCTGGAGTCCCTCGCCGCGCACTTCGGTGTCGTACAGCAGCGGGCGCACCACGCGCTGGACGACGCGCGTGTGCTGGCGGAGGCGTTCCGGCCCAGTCTGCGGGCCGCGGCGGAGGGCGGCGTGCGGCTGCCGCTGCTGGAGTGCCGGCCGCTGACCGAGTGGAGCGACCGGCCGACGGCCCTGATCGGCCGTCAGACGAGCGGTGGCTACGGTGGCTACCGGCCGACGAGTTGGCGTCCGTCCCGCAAGCGGCCCGCGTGCCCCCACCCCAACCCCGGGCGGTACGAAGACGGCAAACGCCTCAAGCAGGGCATGCGGGTCGCGTTCTCCGGGGACACCTCGGTCGACCGCGAACTGCTGGAGGACCGGGCGGTCGAGGCCGGGCTGCATGTCGCGACGAGCATCTCCCGGCTGACCAGTCTGCTGGTCACCAACGACCCCGACTCGGGCACGTCGAAGGTGGTCAAGGCCCGGCAGTTCGGGACGCCGGTGATGGACGAGGCGGCGTTCGGGCAACTCCTCAGGGATGTCGAGCCCGCGTCGGAGAAGTGACCGTACGGATGGGTGATTGCCGTGCGACTCGCCCGGAGCCCGCTCGCCCGGGCGACGGCGACCGCTCACCCTGTGGCCCATGGCGAAATGCGAAGTTTGCGGCAATGACTACGGAATGACCTTCGAGGTCCATGCCCAGGGCGCGGTGCACGTCTTCGACTGCTTCTCCTGTGCGATCCACCGCATGGCCCCGGTCTGCGAGCACTGCAAGGTCTCGATCATCGGCCAGGGCGCCGAGGCCGACGGCAACTTCTACTGCGGCGCCCACTGCGCCCGCGAGGCGGGGAAGGTGGGGATCGTCGACCGCGTGTGAGCCGTACCCGCGCGACTGCACCCCACGACCGAGTTGTACCGTCGTGGGGTGCACCGCTACCGCTTCCTGCTGACCCGCCAGTGGGTGATCCTCACCCTCGTCGCGATCGCACTGATCCCGACGATGATCAGGCTCGGCTTCTGGCAGGAGCACCGGTACCAGGAGCGCAGCGCGCGCAACCAGCTGGTCTCCGACGCGCTGAACGCCAAGCCGGTATCCGTGGAGAAGCTGACCTCGCCGGGGCACACCGTGACCTCCGGCGAGCGGTACCACACCGTGACCGCCAAGGGCCGCTTCGACACCGACCGCGAGGTCGTGGTGCGCCGCCGCACCAACTCCGACGACGAGATCGGCTACCACGTCCTGACCCCGTTCGTCCTGACGGACGGCAAGGTACTGCTGATCAACCGGGGGTGGATCCCTGCGAACGGCAGGAGCCAGACCGCGTTCCCCGAGATCCCCGCCCCGCCCCGCGGCGAGCTCACCGTCACCGGCCGGCTGATGCCCGACGAGACGACCGCGGCGAGCGGCATCAAGGACCTCAAGGGGCTGCCGGACCGGCAGATCATGCTGATCAACAGCGAACAGGAGGCCCGGCGCCTCGGCGCCCAGGTGCTCGGCGGCTACATCGCGCAGACGGCACCCGAGCCGAAGGGCGACACCCCGGAGCTGATCGGCCGGCCCGGCAAGGAGGACGCTCCGCTGAACTACGCGTACATGATCCAGTGGTGGCTGTTCGCCGCGGGCGTCCCGGTCGGCTGGTGGGTTCTCGTACGACGGGAGCTGCGCGACCGGGTCGAGGCGGCGGAGCGGCCGAGCGAGGACCCGGAGCCGGCCGTGGTGTGAGCCGTCCCGCACATCTGCCCACGGGGCGGGCGTGCCACCGGTGCCGGGAGGGCACGCCCGTCTCGCGGTCGGAGCGCCGTGGGATCAGCAGCAGCGGCCGGGTGACTCGTACTCGCGCCGCGTGGTGCGCATCCGCTCGTACTCCCGGCGGGTCGGCAACGGTGCGTGCGGGTGGTGGCGGAGGTGCCGCTCGCAGTAGCGGTCGTACTCCGCCTCGCCGGTCAGTTCCCGCGCGTACCGGAGCGCTGTGTCCAGTACCTTCCGTACGGTCCTCATGAGCCCGCCCCCACCAGCGTGTCGTCGCTGCGCTGGGCCGGCACGCCGATGCGCGACTCGACGTAGGGTGCCTCGGTCGTCGGCAGCGGCCCGGTGGCCCGCAGGGCGCGGGCGCACACCACCGCGCAGTTGACCAGGACGATCAGGACCAGCAGCAGGAAGATCGCCATGAGCACACCGTCGACGGTGTTGTTGAGGACGATGGTGTGCATGTCGTCCAGGTCCGCGGCACCCGGCAGGAGCCGGCCGGCGTCGATGGCGTCGGCGTAGAGGTCGCGCTGGGCGAAGAAGCCGATCTTCGGGTCGGCGGAGAAGATCTTCTGCCGGCCGGCGGTGAAGGTGACGGCCACGTCCCAGACCAGCGGGATGCCGGTCACCCAGGCCCAGCGCAGCTTGCCGGACTTGATGAGCACGGTCGTGGTGACGGCCAGGGCGACCGCGGCCAGCAGCTGGTTCGCGATGCCGAACAGCGGGAAGAGCTGCTTGATGCCGCCGAGCGGGTCGGTGACACCGGCGTAGAGGAAGTAGCCCCAGGCGCCGACGACCAGGGCGCTGGTGATCCAGATGCCCGGCTTCCAGGTGACCCGGCCGATCGGCTTCCAGACGTTGCCCAGCATGTCCTGCAGCATGAAGCGGCCCACCCGGGTGCCCGCGTCCACCGTGGTGAGGATGAACAGCGCCTCGAACATGATGGCGAAGTGGTACCAGAAGGCCTTCATCCCGCCGCCGAACACCCCGGAGAAGATCTCCGACATGCCCACGGCCAGGGTGGGGGCGCCGCCGGAGCGCCCGACCAGCGTCTGCTCCTGGACCGCCTTGGCCGCGGCCGTCAACTGGTCCGGGGTGATGGTGAACCCGAGGCCCTTCACCGCCTGCGACGCGCTCTCCACGGTCGGGCCGAGCAGCGCGGCCGGGGAGTTCATCGCGTAGTACAGGCCCGGTTCGAGCACACAGGCGGCGATCAGCGCCATGACGGCGACGAAGGACTCCGTGAGCATGGAGCCGTACCCGATCAGCCGGACCTGGGACTCCTTCTGGATCAGCTTGGGTGTGGTGCCGGAGGAGACCAGCGCATGGAAGCCGGACAGGGCGCCACAGGCGACGGTGATGAACAGGAAGGGGAACAACGATCCGGCGAACACCGGCCCGGTGCCGGTGCGGGCGAACTCGGTCACGTCGGCGGCCTTGAGGGTGGGCGCGGCGATCACTACGCCGACGGCCATCAGGGCGATGGTGCCGACCTTCATGAAGGTCGAGAGATAGTCGCGCGGGGCCAGGAGCATCCACACGGGGAGCACGGAGGCGATGAAGCCGTAACCGACCAGGCAGAACACCAGGGTGGTGGGGCTCCAGACGAAGTAGTCGGCGAGCGAGGAGTTCTGGATCCAGCCGCCGCCGAGGATGGCGAGCAGCAGCAGCCCCACACCGATGACGCTGGTCTCCACGACCCTGCCCGGCCTCAGGTAGCGGAGGCAGAAGCCCATGAAGAGGGCGATGGGGATGGTCATGGTGACCGAGAAGGTGCCCCAGGCGGATTCGGCCAGCGCGTTGACGACGACCATCGCCAGCACCGCGAGCAGGATGATCATGATGGCGAAGACGCCGATCAGCGCGGCGGCACCGCCCACCCTGCCGATCTCGTCCCGGGCCATCTGGCCGAGGCTCTTGCCGTCCCGGCGCATGGAGAGGAACAGGACGATCATGTCCTGGACGGCGCCGCCGAAGATCACGCCCGCGATGATCCAGACGGTGCCCGGCAGATAGCCCATCTGCGCGGCCAGCACCGGGCCCACCAGCGGCCCGGCGCCGGCGATGGCCGCGAAGTGATGGCCGAACAGCACCCGCCGGTCGGTGGGGTGGTAGTCGATCCCGTCCTCCAGCCGCTCGGCCGGAGTGGCGCGGGTGTCGTCGACCTGAAGGACCCGGCGGGCGATGAACCGTGAATAGAAGCGGTGGGCGATGGCGTAGGAGCCGAGCGCGGCGACGACCAGCCAGACGGCGGAGATCCTCTCCCCTCGGGCCAGCGCGATGACTCCCCACGCGACCGCGCCGATCAGGGAGACGGCAGTCCACAACGCGAAGGACCGCATTCGTGACTTTTCCGGCACCTCGCGGCCGGATTCGGGCAGGGCTGACGGGGGCATGGCGACTCCTCACCGGGAACGGTGTGACTAGTAGTGCGCGGGGATCAGCGCGGATCAGCGGCGATGTCGGTCCGTCAGCGCATACGCGGCAAGCAGGCACAGGCCGCACCCCGGCACCCAGGCGAGCTGGTACCAGTAGAAGAACGGCGTCCCCGCCAGCCGCGGCTCCGCGCCGGCGTACCAGGGGACCCACAGCAGGCCCGCGGAGGGCGCGAGGAGCAGCAGGGCGATCGCGACGTGCCGCAGCCGGTGATGACCGGTCCGTGCCATGAGCTGCGCTCCTCTCCCGCTCGCTGTCGGTCTGTGCAAGAGTTGCCCACCCGCCGGAACCGGTTGACAGCCAATTTCCAGAAGATTTCGCGCCGGTCGTGTGTCATCCAAACCGGCCGTTCGCGCAACTCTCGCCCGAGGGCACAGGCACACCAAGGACGGTGACCCATGGCCGACGGCGCCATGACCGCGACGTTCCTCGCCGTGATCGGCGGAGCGTCGCTGCTCGCCGTGACCGCGCGCCGGCTGCGCCCAAGCGACCGGCTGCCGTCCCTGGAGGGCTGGGCCCTGGCCGACCGCAGCCTCGGCCCCGTGTGGACCTGGCTGCTGCTGGGCGGCACGATCTTCACCGCGTACACCTTCACCGCCGTACCGGGACTGGCGTACGGCAATGGCGCGCCCGCCTTCTTCGCGGTGCCGTACACCGTGATCGTCTGCCCGATCGCCTTCGTCCTGCTGAGCCGTCTGTGGACCGTCGCCCACCGGCACGGCTATGTCACCGCCGCCGACTTCGTGCGCGGCCGGTACGGCTCGCCGCCACTGGCCCTGGTGGTCGCGCTGACCGGGATCCTCGCGACCATGCCGTATCTGGCACTGCAACTCCTCGGCATACGGGCGGTGCTGACGGCCGGCGGTGTCTATCCGCGGGGCGCGAGGGGCGATCTGGTGATGGTGGCGCTGTTCGCCGGGCTCGCGGTGGCGACATATCGACACGGGCTGCGCGCGCCCACCGTGATCTCGGCGCTCAAGGCGGTCGCCGTCTTCGTCTCGCTCACCGCCGTGTGCTGGCTGGTCCTCGAGCGGCTCGGCGGGCCGGGTGCGGTCTTCGACGGCGCGGCACAGCGGCTGGGCGCCCCGGCGCTGCTCCTCTCCCCCGAACAGCAGCCGGCCTACGCCACCCTCGCCCTCGGCTCCGCACTGGCCCTGCTGATGTACCCGCACGTGCTCACCGCCGGTTTCGCCGCCGACGGCCCGCACACCCTGCGCAAGACCGCCGTGGCGCTACCCGCCTGGACCGGGCTGCTCGCCCTGTTCGGCTTTCTCGGCATCGCGGCGCTGGCGGCGGGCGTACGGGCGCCGCAGGGCGGCGCCGAGGCGGCCGTACCGATGCTGGTGGACCGGCTGATGCCAGGGCCGCTGGCCGGGCTGGTCTTCGGCGCGATCACCGTGGGTGCGCTGGTCCCCGCCGCCGTGATGTCCATCGCGGCCGCCACCAGCTTCGTGCGCAACGTGTACGTCGAATACGTCCATCCCACCGCCACGCCCAAGCGGCAGGTGCGCATCGCCAAGGCGGTGTCGCTGACGGCGAAGGTGGGCGCGGTGGCGTTCGTGTTCGGGCTGCGCGACCAGGACGCCGTCAATCTCCAGCTCCTCGGCGGGGTCTGGATCCTGCAGATCTTCCCGGCGGTGGCCGTGGGGCTGTTCACCGGGCGGCTGCATCCACGGGCCCTGCTCGCCGGGTGGGGCGTGGGCATGGCGGCCGGGACCTTCATGGTCGTGCGCGAGGGGTTCTCGTCCATCGTGGCGCTGGGCTTCGGACCGCTGGAGATCTACGCCGGGCTCGCCGCCCTCGTGCTCAACCTGATCGTCGCCGTGGCCGGAACCGCGGCTCTGGAACGCCTCGGTGTCCCGCGCGGCATCGATCTGACCGACCTGCCGCCGCGCCTGTCCATGAGGCGGCGCCCGGAGACGGGAGCGAACAACCCGTGAGACGCACATCCAGCGCACCTGTACCGCTGCCCCGGCCCGCCGCCCTCACCCCCGCGGTGAGCGACCCGGCCGACCTGGAGCGGGAGGCCACCCTTGCCCGCCTGTTCGAGCTGCAGTACGCCTCGATGCTGCGCCTCGCCGTGCTGCTCGGCGCCGACGACCCGGAGAACGTGGTCGCCGAGGCCTTCTACCAGATCTACCGGAAGTGGCGGCGGCTACGGGACACGCAGGCGGCGGAGGCATATCTGCGGTCCACCGTCTGCAATCTGACACGGATGCGCATACGTCACCTCCAAGTGGCCCGCAGGCACGAGGAGAAGCCGAGGGACGAGCTCGTCGCGTCCGCCGAGAGCACCGCGCTGCTGCACGACGACCAGCGCGTGCTGATCGACGCCCTCCAGCAGCTGCCGGCCCGGCAGCGCGAGGCGCTGGTGCTGCGGCACTGGCTCGGGCTCAAGGAGAGTGAGATCGCCGCGGCGATGGGGATCTCCTGCGGATCCGTCAAGACCCACACGGCGCGCGGCATCGCCGCACTGACCCAGGCGATGGAGGCCCGGCGATGACGCATCGAGATGCGACTCCGTCGCGTGGCACCAGTCCGGACCGCACGGAGCGCGAGCTGCAGGAGGCCCTGGCCGCGCTGGCGGGCGGGGTGCACGCCGCCCCCGACGCCTATCGCACGGCACGCGGCGAGTGGCTGCGGCGGGAACGCCGACGGCGGCTCGTGCTCGCCGTTCTGATCGCGGTCGTCTTCGCCCTGGCCACGCTGATCGGCCTGTGGGTCCTCAACCAGGCCCCGGCGGACCCGGGGGTGATCTTCTCGGGATCGGGCTCCGCCGTCGCGGGTTCGTCACTCCCCCGGCCGATGCCCTGATTGCCTCCTCGGCCCGCCGGGAACCCGCAACTTCGTGCACCCGCGCATCGAGGACTACGCACTCATCGGCGACGAACAGACGGCGGCCCTGGTCGGAAGGGACGGCTCCATCGACTGGCTGTGTCTGCCGCGCTTCGACTCCGCCGCGTGCTTCGCCAGACTCCTCGGGGACGAGGAGAACGGCCACTGGAGGATCGCCCCCAAGACCGCCGGCACCTGCACGCGCCGCGCCTACCGCCCCGACACCCTGGTGCTGGACACCGAGTGGGAGACCGACGGGGGGACGGTCCGGGTCACCGACCTGATGCCGCAGCGTGAACGCGCTCCCGACGTCGTACGCATCGTGGAGGGCGTCCGCGGCCGCGTCACCGTGCGCAGTGTGCTCCGCCTGCGCTTCGACTACGGCGCGATCATCCCCTGGATGCGCAGATCCGGCGGCCACCGGGTCGCCGTCGCCGGACCGGACTCGGTGTGGCTGCGCAGCGAGCCCGCCGTACGGACCTGGGGCGAGGACTTCGGCACGCACTCGGAGTTCACCGTCGCGGAGGGCGAGCGGGTCGCGTTCGTCCTCACCTGGCACCCCTCGCACGAGGCCCGTCCCCGGCTCGTCGACCCGTACGAGGCACTGCGCTCCAGCGTCACGGACTGGCGGCGCTGGACGGTCCGCTGCGCGTACGACGGTCCGTACCGGGACGCGGTCGTCCGTTCCCTGATCACCCTCAAGGCCCTCACCTACGCCCCGACCGGCGGCATCGTCGCCGCGGCCACCACCTCGCTCCCCGAAAGGGTCGGCGGTGTGCGCAACTGGGACTACCGGTACTGCTGGCTGCGCGACTCCACCCTCACCCTCGGCGCCCTGCTGTCCGCGGGCTACCACAAGGAGGCCGAGGCCTGGCGCGACTGGCTGGTGCGCGCGGTCGCGGGCGACCCGGGGCATCTGCAGATCATGTACGGCGTGGCGGGCGAGCGGAGACTGCCCGAGTTCGAGGTGCCCTGGCTGTCCGGGTTCGCCGAGTCGACACCCGTACGGATCGGCAACGGCGCGGTGAACCAGCTCCAGCTGGACGTGTACGGCGAGGTCCTGGACTCGCTGTGGCTGACCCGGCGTGCGGGGCTGTCGCCCAAGCGGCACATATGGTCGCTCCAGGGCGTCCTGCTGGAGTGGCTGCGCGAGCACTGGCGGCAGCCGGACGAGGGCCTGTGGGAAATCCGCGGCGGCCGCCGCCACTTCGTGCACTCGAAGGTCATGGTGTGGGTGGCCGCCGACCGGGCCGTGCGCACTCTGGAGGAGCACCAGGAGCTGCCCGGCGACGTGACGGCCTGGCGTGCGCTGCGGGACGAGGTGCACCGTGAGGTGTGTGAGATGGGCTACGACCCGGAACGGAACACCTTCACGCAGTACTACGGCTCGCGCGAACTGGACGCCGCCCTGCTTCTCATCCCGCGCGTCGGCTTCCTGCCGCCCGAGGATCCGCGCGTGGTCGGCACGGTCGACGCGGTCCGCGAGGAGCTCGGCCACGGCGGCTTCGTACGCCGTTACGACACCTCGGATGCATCCGGCGCATCCGGCGACGGACTTCCGGGCGAGGAAGGCGCGTTCCTGGCATGCTCGTTCTGGCTCGCGGACGCCCTGCACATGACGGGCCGTACGGACGAGGCACGGGAGCTGTTCGAAGGGCTGGTCGGCCTCGCCAACGACGTGGGGTTGCTGTCCGAGGAGTACGACCCGGTGGCGGGCCGCCTGCTCGGCAACTTCCCCCAGGCGTTCAGTCACATCGGTCTGGTGAACACCGCTCTCGCCCTGTTCGGGGGCGACGGGGCAGGATAGGGGCCATGGATCTTGGACTGAAGGACCGGGTGTACGTCGTCACCGGGGCCACCCGCGGACTGGGCAACGCAGCCGCGCGCGAGCTCGTCGCCGACGGGGCGAAGGTGATCGTCACGGGGCGGGACGAGAAGCGCGTCGCGGACGCGGCGGCGGAGCTGGGCCCGAACGCGGCCGGGGTGGCCGTCGACAACGCCGACCCGGAGGCACCGGCGCGGCTGATCGCGGCCGCCCGTGAGCACTTCGGCCGCTTCGACGGCATCCTCGTCAGCGTCGGCGGCCCGCCGCCCGGCTTCATCGCCGACAACACGGACGAGCAGTGGCGCACGGCGTTCGACTCCGTGTTCCTCGGCGCGGTGCGGCTGGCTCGTGCCGCGTCGGCCGAGTTGGAGGCGGGCGGTGTCATCGGGTTCGTGCTGTCGGCTTCCGTGCACGAGCCGATTCCGGCGCTGACGATCTCCAACGGGCTGCGGCCCGGACTTGCCGGGTTCGCCAAGTCGATCGCGGACGAGCTCGGGCCGCGGGGGATCCGTGTCGTGGGGCTGCTGCCCTCTCGCATCGACACGGATCGCGTGCGCGAACTCGACGGGTTGTCGGCGGATCCCGAGGCCACTCGGGCTGCCAATGAGTCCCGGATTCCATTGCGTCGGTATGGGGCGCCTGAGGAGTTCGGGCGGGTGGCTGCGTTCTTGATGTCTCCGGCCGCGTCCTATCTGACCGGGATCATGGTGCCTGTCGATGGCGGGATGCGGCACGGGTTCTGACGGCCGTTGCTCTCAAGTGACCCTTTCCGCACGGTGCTTGACTGCCCGGAGGCGTACCTCCGCCGGTAGCTTCGCCAGGCCTGCCGACTCGCGGGCGTGGGTCAGCGACTCGGCGGTGAGGTCGTGCAGGGCCGTCCCGGGGTCGACGTCGGGCTCCAGTTGGATCCATACGTGAGCCTCGGGGGCGGTGCGCCTGCCCGTCAGTGTGGCGTGTGCGTGCGCCACACCGTCCAGGCGTGCCGCGTCGGCGGCCAGTACGCCCTCCAGGGCCCGGCCGCGCAGCACCGCGCCCTCGCCGTCGCCGGTGTCGACGAGCAGTTCGGCGAGCCGGCGCCTGCGCAGCACCGCGGCGAGCCACCACAGGGCGAGCAGGACGAGGACGGCGAGCACGGCGAAGACGGTCGGCCACCACCAGTCGGCGTCCCGCCAGTGCGTCCGCCGGGCCGCGCCGAGCAGGACGTCGTGCCGTCCGTCGTGGATCCACCACGACGGGGGCCGCACGCCCAGGCCCACGGCGAGCACCGAGCCGCCGAGGACGAACAGCAGCAGCCCGACGATTCCGATCAGCACGCGGTTGACCGCCCTGAGCATCGCCCTCACCCCTTCCGTCCCGGCCGCGCGACATGCAGGGTCAGCGCGGGCGGCCGGGTCAGGCCGAGGCCCCTGATCGCATCCCTGAGCGTGCCGTCCAGGTCGGCACGTACGTCGTCGAGGTCGCGGAAGTGCGAAACTGCGCGGACGTCGGCCTTCCGCCGCCGCAGCCGCACCCGTACCGCCCGGACGCCCGCGATCTCCATGGCACGGTCGCGCAGCACCATGGCGGCGGCGTCGCGCCGCAGTCCGGCCCGGACGTCGGTGTGCGAGCGCCGCATCGGCAGCAGGTCGCGCAGACCGGGCGTGACGGCGAGCACGATCAGCCACAGGCCGAGGGCCGCGGCGACTCCGGCGCCGACCAGCACCCAGGTGTCGTCGAGAGCCCGCGTGGAGAGCTGGCCGGCCAGCTCGCGGCGCCAGTGCATCGCGGGCCGGTGGGCTCGTACGGCGGCGATGTCGTAGAGGAAGGCGGCCGTGCCGACCAGGAGCAGCAGCGCGACGATGCCCGCGGGTACGCGGCGCGCCGACCAGAAGCGGCCGCTGCGGCCGTCGGTTTCTTCCTCCGCCATCGGTGGGGGCGGTTCGGGCGCCTTCTCGATGACGGTCAGCGGCTGTGTGGTGGTCTCGGATCCCCGGGGCTCGCTCATCGCGTCCTCCCCTGTGCCGTGCCCTGCGGGTGTGCCGGGTGCAGCCGCTCCACCTGGACGGCGACCTCCGGCACCTCCATTCCCACCAACGCGCCTACCCGCTCGACGACATGTCGACGCACGGCCGCGCACCGGGCGCCGATGTCGCTCGGGTAGCCGAGTTCGAGGTGGACGTGGACCCGGGCCGTGTCGTGGTGCACGACAACGGTGGCCTGGGGGGCGGCGGCCTCTTTCGCCAGCGGTTCCACCGCCTCGCGTGCCGCCTGGGCCGCGATCTTGGCGACGACCCGGTCGGCGATCCGCAGCGCACCGCGCTCGCCCGGTGCCACCACGGCCGGGAGTCTGCGCGCGTCACCGGCTCCGTCGCTCACGGACGTCACCGCCGCCGGTCGCGCCGGTCGTCACGGGTGCGGAAGAAGTCGCCCAGTTCCAGGTCCCCCTCCAGGAACCGGCCGACGACGAACCCGACGGCGCCCAGCGCCGCCACCAGCAGGAAGGCACCGAATCCGCCGAAATATCCGGCGAAGCCGAGTGCCATCCCGGCGATCATGCCGACCACGGCCATGCTCATGCTGCGCTCCTCAGCTCCTCAGCCGTGCGTTGTCAGGTCGCCGGGCGTCACTGGATCCGGGGCTCCGGCTCCTCTTCCTCTTCCTCTTCCTCGGGCAGCTTGACATCACTCACCGCGATGTTGACCTCGACGACCTCGAGTCCGGTCATCCGTTCCACCGCGGCGACCACGTTCTCGCGTACGGCCCGGGCGACATCGCCGATCGACACGCCGTAGTCCACGACGATCTCCAGGTCGAGTGCGGTCTGCACCTCGCCGACCTCTGCCTTCACCCCGCGGGTCACCGACTTCGAGCCGCCCGGCACCCGGTCTCGTACGGCCCCGAAGGTCCGCGACAGTCCGCTGCCCATGGCATGCACGCCGAGCACGTCCCGCGCGGCCATCCCGGCGATCTTCTCCACGACACCGTCGGCGATGGTCGTGCGCCCACGGCCCGCCGGATCGCCGCCACCGCGTCGGGTGGGCTTGCGCGTGGACACCGGCTGGTCGCCCTCGGGGGTCATCGTCCGGTTCTGCTCCGTCATGTCGGTCATGGCCGTACGTCCCTTTCGGTCGTCGTCCCCTCCGACCACGGTAAGCGCGGTTGCTCGGTCGTGCGCCGGGGATGCGGCAGGCTGGAGCAATGACGGCGGATGGATGGACACGGGCCGTACGGCATCAACTGGGTCTCGGCAGGCTGCTGCCGCTCGGCGGCCCGCGCGACGGCGCATGGATCGCCGAGGCGGCGGCCCGCGCGGTGCTGCTGCGCGCGGCGGCGGACGTGCCGGGCGTTCTGCCGGGCCCGCTGCGGATCACGCCGGCCGATCCGGAGGAAGCGCACGAGCCGGCCGTACCGGTGCCGCCGAGCGGGTTCCCCCCGGGCCCGCTCCGGGTGACGGCTGACTTCGCGGCGACGGCGGCCGAACCCCTGCCGGCGACGGCGTCCCGGCTGCGTATGGCACTGGCGAGCACGGCGGCGGACGGCCTCGGCCTCACGGTCGCGGAGGTGGACCTACGGGTGACGGACCTGCTGGAGGAGCAGACAGAGCCCGCGGAAGTGAGCCCGCCGCAGCCGGCGCGGGCCCGCGAGGCGACGGATCCGGACGAGATCCGCGCGGCGGCGGCAGCGCTCTCCGTCCCGGGCGTGACCCATCTGACCGGCTCCCTGGGCGGGCTGGGCCGGGCGGTGCACATCGAGGAACGGCAGGAGAACACCGCGCTGCCGCACCGCCACGTCCGGGTGGAGGTGGCGGTGGACGGGCAGCGCCGGGCCCTGGACGTGGCCCGGCAGGTGCGCGCGGCCGTCGGGGAGGCGCTGGACGATCACCCGACGGTGGCGGTGCTGGTCACGACGGTGAGCTGAGCGCGCGGCGGATTATTCGCCCACGCCGGCCAGGTCCCGCAGCCGACGGGCCTGGGCCTGTCGCTCGGCGGCACGCTGGTCCTCGTATGTACGGCCGCTTGCGGCGCGCAGCAGGGCCTTGGTCTCCACGACCGCGTCCCGGGGCGCGGCGAGCAGCGCGGACGCCAGGTCCCGTACCGTGCCGTCGAGTTCGGCGGCGGGCACGGCGAGGTTCGCCAGCCCTGAACCGACGGCCTCCTCGGCATGGACGAACCGCCCCGTCGCGCAGATCTCCAGCGCGCGGGCGTATCCGACCAGCTCGACCAGCGGGTGCGTGCCCGTCAGGTCGGGCACGATTCCGAGGCTCGTCTCGCGCATGGCGAACTGCACGTCATCGGCGACAACGCGCAGGTCACAGGCGAGGGCAAGCTGGAAGCCGGCACCGATGGCATGCCCCTGCACGGCGGCGATGGACACGATGTCGTTCCGCCGCCACCAGGTGAAGCCCTCCTGGTACTCGGCGATGGTCGCGTCCAGCGCGGCGTCGTCGCGGCGCGCGAGGTCGGTGAACGTCGGCTCGCCCGGGATCCCCTCCGGCATGAACATCTGACGGTCCAGGCCGGCGGAGAAGGACTTGCCCTCGCCACGCAGCACGACAACCCGGACGGAGCCCGGCAGCAGCCGCCCGGCCTCGGCCAACGCCCGCCACAGAGCGGGGCTTTGGGCGTTGCGCTTGGCCGGATTGGTCAGCGTCACCGTGGCGAGCGCGTCGTCGACGGTGAGCCGTACGCCGTCCTTGTCGAGTACAGGAGCGAGATCCTGGTCGGGCGAAGCCATGGGGCGCCTCCGATGGGTGCGGTCATCCTGCGCACCGTACGACATCGGGTCGTACGACGGCACAGCTAAGTGACTGCACAGTAACCACCCGGCCGATCACCCGACCGACCGGGTGGCCACCATCGAAGCCGATGGGCCGCCCGAGGTCAGGACGTTGCGGCCTTCTTGCCCCGGGTCGCTCCGCCACGCCCACGCAGCGTGACGCCCGACTCGCTGAGCATCCGGTGTACGAAGCCATACGAGCGGCCGGTCTCCTCGGCCAGTGCCCGGATGCTCGCACCGGAGTCGTACTTCTTCTTCAGGTCTGCCGCGAGCTTGTCGCGCGCGGCGCCGGTCACCCGGCTGCCCTTCTTCAGAGTCTCGGCCACCCGTGCCTCCTCATGGGAAGTGCGCTCTGGTCCCCTCATGATCACCCCTCCGGGGCGTGATGGCCACCCATTCGGCAAGGTCCGTGAGACATGGTTTTGACGACAGGAGCACATCCCCACAAGCGGAATCTGTGATTCCGAACGCTCGTACCCATACGGCCGAACGGGTTCTTTCGCGAAGTGCCAGGTCAGAGACGCAACGCGGCCGACCCCTTGTCGACAAAGGGATCGGCCGCAAAATCGATGTAGGACACACCTCGATACGAGGAGATCTCACACAGATGATGGATCACGGCTAAGCCGAATGATCCATAGCCAGTGGATCACGGATTCGATCAAGCGAGCGCGACGAGATCCGCGTAGTCCGCGCCCCACAGGTCCTCGACGCCGTCGGGCAGCAGGATGATCCGCTCCGGCTGGAGCGCCTCGACGGCGCCCTCGTCGTGGGTGACGAGAACGACCGCGCCCTTGTACGTGCGCAGCGCGCCGAGGATCTCCTCGCGGCTGGCCGGGTCGAGGTTGTTGGTCGGCTCGTCGAGCAGCAGGACGTTCGCCGACGACACCACGAGCGTGGCCAGGGCGAGACGGGTCTTCTCGCCGCCGGAGAGAACACCGGCCGGCTTGTCCACGTCGTCGCCGGAGAAGAGGAACGAGCCCAGCACCTTGCGGACCTCCACGAGGTCCAGATCGGGGGCGGCCGAGCGCATGTTCTCCAGGACCGTGCGCTCGGGGTCCAGGGTCTCGTGCTCCTGGGCGTAGTAGCCGAGCTTGAGGCCGTGGCCGGGGACGACCTCGCCGGTGTCGGGCTGCTCCACCCCGCCGAGCAGCCGCAGCAGGGTGGTCTTTCCGGCACCGTTGAGACCGAGGATGACGACCCTCGACCCCTTGTCGATGGCCAGGTCGACGTCGGTGAAGATCTCCAGCGAGCCGTACGACTTGGACAGCCCCTCGGCCATCAGCGGAGTCTTGCCGCAGGGCGAGGGCTCGGGGAAGCGGAGCTTGGCGACCTTGTCGGACTGGCGGACCGCCTCGAGGCCGGACAGCAGCTTCTCGGCGCGGCGCGCCATGTTCTGCGCGGCGACCGTCTTGGTGGCCTTGGCGCGCATCTTGTCCGCCTGGGCGTTGAGCGCGGCGGCCTTCTTCTCGGCGTTCTGCCGCTCCCGCTTGCGGCGCTTCTCGTCGGACTCGCGCTGCTGCTGGTAGAGCTTCCAGCCCATGTTGTAGACGTCGATCTGGGAGCGGTTGGCGTCCAGGTAGAACACCTTGTTCACGACCGTCTCGACCAGGTCGACGTCGTGGGAGATCACGATGAAGCCGCCGCGGTAGGTCTTCAGGTAGTCGCGCAGCCAGATGATCGAGTCCGCGTCGAGGTGGTTCGTCGGCTCGTCGAGCAGCAGCGTGTCCGCGTCGGAGAACAGGATCCGGGCCAGCTCGATACGGCGGCGCTGACCGCCGGAGAGCGTGTGCAGGGGCTGGCCGAGCACACGGTCGGGCAGGTTGAGCGCGGCGGCGATGGTGGCGGCCTCGGCCTCGGCCGCGTACCCGCCCTTGGTGAGGAACTCGGTCTCCTGGCGCTCGTACTGCTTGAGGGCCTTCTCGCGGGTGGCGCCCTTGCCGCTGGCGATGCGCTCCTCGTTCTCGCGCATCTTGCGGATCAGTACGTCGAGGCCGCGCGCGGAGAGGATGCGGTCGCGGGCGAGGACGTCGAGGTCACCGGTGCGGGGGTCCTGGGGGAGGTAGCCGACCTCGCCGGAGCGGGTGACGGTGCCCGCGGCGGGGATGCCGTCGCCGGCCAGGACCTTGGTGAGGGTCGTCTTGCCTGCGCCGTTGCGGCCGACGAGACCGATGCGGTCGCCCTTGGCGATACGGAAGGAGGCGTTCTCGATAAGGATGCGGGCACCGGCGCGCAGCTCGATACCGGAGGCGGAGATCACGGACAGACTCCAGGGCGGAGGGGTTGGCGGGTGGGCGGCTGAGGACGTTCCCGCCGTCTAATGCGCGAGGAGAATGGCCATGGGCCAAGTCTAACGGGGCGATGCAAGCGCTTTTTCTGTGCGCAGGTGTACGGGTGCGGGTGCCCGGAGTCCGTCGCCGGGGGCCCGGCAACCGCTCCGCCGCAGCTCGCGCACGGCGACGCCGCGCACGGTCCGGGGCCCGGGCAGATGGCGCGGACGACCGGACAGGGATCCGGCCGTGACGAACCGCACGCCGGCGCCGGAACACGAATGCCGCTCACAGCGGCGGCGGACGACGCGGAATGCCGACGGCGGACAGGACGTGCCGCAGCAGTGCGAGCCCGGGCGCCGAACCCCGTGAGCGGGGATGCGGCGAGCACCGCGGGCGATTCGGCCCAGCTCGCGGACCGCGACGCCGCGCGCGCTCCGGGGCGCGCGCAGGGAGCCGGGCCGCGGGGCGGCCGGGTGCGGGTGCGGCCCTGGCCGTGGCGAACCGCACGTTCGCACCGGGACACGGATCGGAGCGGAGGCAGGTGGTGCGGGATGCCGACGGCAGTGGGAGCAGCGCAGTGCAACACCTTCTGCTGAGGCCCTTGTTCCGGCTCCCGGGGGCGTTGTCAGTGGTGGGTGCAAGACTGGGCAGCAGGCTCACGACACCGGTGCAACACCGACGCACAAGGAGTGATCGGCATGGCAGGAACGGGCGGTGGGCGGCCGAGTGTTTTCCCGACGTTGCTGTACGCGGACGCGAAGGCGGCGATCAAACAGCTCACGGAGGCCTTCGGGTTCACCGAGCTCTCGGTGTACGAGGGCGAGGACGGCTCGGTGCTGCACGCCGAACTGGTGCAGGGCAACGGCGCCGTGATGATCGGCTCCAAGGGCCGCGGCGGCGTCTTCGACACGGCGATGAAGGACGCGGGCCCCGCGGGTGTGTACGTCGTCGTGGACGACGTGGACACACACCACCAGTGCGCCGTGGACCACGGCGCGGACATCCTGATGCCCCCGACGGACCAGGACTACGGCTCGCGGGACTACATGGCCCGGGACGCCGAGGGCAACATCTGGAGCTTCGGCACGTACGCCCCCGAGATAGCGGCCTGAGCGGCCCGTCTCCCTCGCCCGGTCATCCCCCGGTGTGCACCTGGAAGGCAGCCCGGCGCACGGCCTTGGCCAGGGCCGGGTCGGGGTGGGCCGCGGCGAGGGCGACCAGGACCTGCACGGTGCGGGGGTGACCGACGGCGCGCACCTCGTCCAGCAGCTGCGGGACGGTGGGCTGCACCGCGGACTCCAGGTGACGGACGAGCAGCGGCGCCTCGCCGTGGTCGGCGACGGCGGCGGCGGTGTCCACCCACAGCCAGGTGGCCTCTTCCCGGGTGAGGACCTCGTGGGCGTCCTCCGGGTCGGCGCCGTCGTGCTCGGCCAGCCACAGCAGGGCATAAGGCCGCAGAGTCGGATCGTCGGCCACGCCGCGCACCTCGGGTTCGGCGGGGGCGCCGACGACGCGCAGCGCCTCGAAGGCGAGGCCGCGCAGCAGGGCGTCCTCGCCCCGGGCGGCGCCGATGAGTTCGGTGACGGCGCTGCCGACGGTGCGGGCGGCGAGCCAGGCGCGGTACTCGGCGCGGGCCGCGTTGGGGCGGAGCCGGGCGCAGCCGCGGAGCATGGCCTCGGCGGCCTGCTCGATGTTCCCGGCGGGGCTCTGCGCGGCCACGCAGATCTGCTCCAGCTTGACCCAGACCGCCCAGCTGCCCAGCGGGGTGAGCGTGGCCTGGCCGTCGCCGCAGGTGAGGGCGCCGACGGAGGCGAGGGCGTGCAGGGACCAGTCGAGGAGCGGGGCGAGCGGGGTGTCCCCGACGGGTGCGGGTTCCCCCGGGTCGGCGACGGCGGGGGGCGCGGCGGTGGTGAGGCTCGCGGGCCCCGGCTCGTACGGGACTTCGCAGCGCTCGGTGCGCAGTTCGGTGACCCGCTGCTGGAGCAGGTCGAGAAGCTGCTCGACCGGGACGGGACCGGCGGACAGCTGGAGGAAGGAGAGAACCTGGGGCATGGCCGAGACGACCTCGGCGACCGCCGCGGGCTCGTGGTCCGGGGGTTCCGGGTAGGCGAGCGACCAGGCGTCGAAAAGCGCGACCCAGCCGCGCAGTACGGCGCTGTCGTCCCGGTCCCAGGCGCGCAGGCGCCAGCCGGGGCGCGCGCTGTCGCCGTGCACCTCGACCAGGCCGGCGAGGCGGGCGATGTCCCAGTCGGCGCTGACCTGAGCCGCGGTCAGGCCCAGGTCGGCGGCCGCCCGTTCGGCGGTTGCGTCGGAAAGGGTGGCTTTGCCGTCGTCGGTCCCGCCGTCGCGGCCGGGGCCGAGGGCGGCGTCGGCCCAGTGGGCGACGCGGGCCGCGCCGGCCAGACCGGAGCGCGCCATTCTGGCCAGTTCCGCGGGGGCCGGTGTGCCCTCCGGAGGGCGGGGTGCGGGGCGGCGCGAGGGCCGCTGGTTCATCGCTCTGGGGGCGGCGGCCAGGGGTCGCGGTCGGACAAGTCGAAGCCTGGAGTCGCGCGGGATACGGGACGTCACGGGTGCAGTCTTCCGGTTGACGGTCCGAAAACCCAAACGGAATGTCACGGCGGGCGACGGGGCTGGCCAATGCACGCGCTCCGGTGGGGGCCGGGGAGGCGGGTTCAGGCCAGTGGTACGGCCTTAAACGGAACGGCCGGGACCGGGCAGGCGGGCCGGGCGGCCGGCGCGCGGGAGAGTGCGGGAAACCTCACATCAGCGGGGTCAGGAAGCGGCGCAGCCGCTCTTCGTACTCCTTCGGGTCGGCGTTCCACATCGCCGCGTGCGGTGCGTGCGGCACGGTGTGGAGGGCGACGCGGTCGGGGCGGCGGGCGGCGAGCCGGCGGGAGTAGGCCCAGGGGGCGACCTCGTCGTCCGGGCCGTGGATGATCAGAGTGGGCACCCTGAGCTGGTCGGGGTCGGCGGTCTCGGCGACGTGGTCGGCGTGCAGGCCGGCCCGGCCCTGGGCGGCGCGCACCGCGAGCGGCAGCAGGGCCTCCGGGGTGTGCCGGGCCGTGGCGAGGGCGCGCAGCGTGGCCTCCCAGCTGAGGACCGGCGAGTCGAGGACCAGGCCGGCGACATGATCGCGCACCGAGGAGTGCAGGGCGGCGCGCAGCGCCATGGTGGCGCCGGTGGACCAGCCGTACAGGACGACGCGGCGGGCGCCGTACCGCACGGCATAGCGGATCGCCGCGTCCAGGTCGCGCCACTCCGTCTCGCCGAGGTGGTTGAGGCCGTCCGGCGGGCGGGGTGCGCCGAGATCGCCGCGATAGGCGAGGTCGAGCACCGGGAGGCGCCGGTGGTGCAGGAACCCCATGACGTTCATGGGGTGCTCGCGGGTGGTGCCCAGGCCGTGCACGGTGATCACCCAGGTGTCCCGGTACCCGGGCACGAACCAGGCGGGCAGGGCTCCGAGTTCGCC
Organism: Streptomyces herbicida; assembly: GCF_032656585.1. Lineage (NCBI taxonomy): Bacteria > Bacillati > Actinomycetota > Actinomycetes > Kitasatosporales > Streptomycetaceae > Streptomyces > Streptomyces herbicida. The sequence goes on along the minus strand of NZ_JAUYWJ010000030.1, from coordinate 39,901 downwards.
GGGCACGTCGATGTCGGCGTGGTCGAGGCCGAGGGCGGTGTTCGGGTTGCCGACGTGCACGTTCGGGGTGAGCCAGACCTTGTCGCCGGAGTCGAGCGTGCCGTGCGTGACCCGTTCCAGTCGGCGTACGACGGTGTCGGCCTTGTGCTCGGCGGATTCGAGGACGGGTCCGACGACGGCGTGGGAGCCGTCGCCGGAGAGGCCGTAGATGCCGGGCCGCAGGGAGGCCAGGTCGCGGGTGAGCGTGATCCGGCCCGCTGCCGTGCCGTGCACGGTGAGCCGGGGCTCGGTGGGCAGTGGCCGGCCGGGCGGCGCCTTGAGTGCGGCGTCGCTGGCTATCCGCCCGGCGGCGACGCCGGCCGCGCCGGCCGCCAGGACCGCTGTGACGGCAGCGGCCGTCGCTGTGACAGTGCGCACGCATCCAGTGTCCCGGCGGACCCGGCCACCGGCCAGTGGACGCACGTCCGTCCGGTGACCCCTGGCGTTCCGAGCCCGTGGCGCAGGGTGTTCCCGAGGGTGCCGACTGCCCTGCCGGACGGCCCGACGTCCGTCAGTGACGCTGGCCGTATCCCCGCAGGCGCTCCCCGGCCTCGGCCAGCTGCTCCTCGGACAGCAGCGACGGTGTCAGGCCGGGTACCGATGACGCCGTCAGCCACAGCCGGCACATCCACTCCAGCTGGGCCGTGCGGTCGAAGGCCTGGTCGAGGGATGCGCCGAAGGTGATGGTGCCGTGGTTCTGGAGGAGGCAGCCCGAGCGGTCGGCGAGGGCCTGGAGCATGTTCTCGGCCAACTCGTCGGTGCCGTACGTCGCATACCGGGCAACCCGGACAGGGCCGCCGAGGGCGCCGGACATGTAGTGGATCGACGGAAGCTCGGTGACGAGCGTCGAGACGGCGGTCGCATGGACGGCGTGGGTGTGCACGACGGCGCGGGCGTCGGTGGTGCGGTAGACGGCGAGGTGCATGGGCAGCTCGCTGGTCGGGATCAGGGTGCCGAGCACCTGCCGCCCGCCGAGGTCCACCCCGGTCACGTCGTCCGGCGTCAGACGGTCGTACGGCACGCCCGACGGTGTGACCAGCACGGTGTCACCGACGCGTACGGACACATTGCCGGAGGTGCCGACGACCAGTCCGTCGGACACGGTCCCGCGGGCCGTCGCGACGAGCGCCTCCCAGGCGTGCGTCTCCTCGTCGAGCACGGACCTCCTCCGCATCTCCGGCACAAGCTGTGCGCCCTCCCGGTCATCCCGTCCGTCCCCCTGGTTCCGCCGCTGCTCAGCCATGCCGCGATCCTGCCAGCCGGCGCCCCTGCGGGCCCTCGGAGCGGGGCACTTTAGGCCGGAAGCCACCCCTCCGAAAGACCGCATACAGCCATAAATACCCCTCTCTCCATGCTTGGCCGGAGATGGACCGGCTTTCAACGATCTACCAGTAATCTCTGGACGATTTGTCGTGCACGTCGCCATTCCGGGGGGAAACATGGCCTGTGATCGCAAACCGTCCCGCCACCGTGCCCGAGTGATCGCGGCGTCCGTGGCGGCGCTCGTCACCGGGGGAGCCGCGACCGTACTCGCCGAGGCCCCGGCGTCCGCGGCGAACCTGCCGAAGGGACACGACGTCTCGTCGCACCAGAAGAACGTCGACTGGCCGGGCGCCAAGGCGAAGGGCGCCAGGTTCGTCTACATCAAGGCGACCGAGTCCACGAACTACCGCAATCCCTACTTCGGCCAGCAGTACAACGGCTCGCGCGGCGCGGGCATCGTCCGGGGCGCCTACCACTTCGCACTGCCGGACAAGTCGTCGGGCGCGGCACAGGCCGCGTACTTCGTGAGCAACGGCGGCACCTGGACCGCGGACGGCTGGACGCTGCCGCCCGCGCTGGACATCGAGTACAACCCGTACGACAAGAAGCGCAAGTGCTACGGCCTGAGCAAGGCGAAGATGGTCGGCTGGATCAAGGCCTTCAGCGACGAACTGAAGCGGGAGACCGGCCGCCGTCCGGTGATCTACACCACCACCCACTGGTGGAACACCTGCACCGGCGGCAGCGGAGCGTTCGCCGCGAACCATCCCCTGTGGATCGCCCGGCACGGCTCGCCCGACGTGGGGAAGCTGCCGGCCGGGTGGGCGTACTGGACCTTCTGGCAGTACGGCAACAGCGGCAGCCTGCCGGGTGACCAGAATCTCTTCAACGGGTCCTCGAGCCGCCTGAAGTCGTTCGCCCGGGGCTACTGACCCAAGGGGCGCCTGGGCCGTCGGACCGGAGAGGAGCGGCGGCCCGGCAACAACCCTTTCTAGAGACACCTTCAATCCCCTCTCAGTTCACCTTCCGTTCATCCAGGTTGCCTACGGTCAACCGGCCAATGACCTTCGAACGAATGCCTGGGTAAATGGAAAACTTCTCGCTGATCCTCGCGATTGTGGTGGTAACTGCACTCGCGTTCGATTTCACGAACGGTTTTCACGACACCGCCAACGCGATGGCCACGACCATCTCGACCGGTGCGCTCAAGCCCAAGGTCGCGGTGGCCATGTCCGCCGCGCTCAACCTTGTAGGCGCTTTTCTCTCCGTGGAGGTCGCCAACACGATCTCCAAGGGTCTCGTCGACGAGAACGGCATACGTCCCGAGGTCATATTCGCCGCCCTGGTCGGCGCGATCCTCTGGAACCTGCTGACCTGGCTGGTCGGGCTCCCGTCCAGTTCCTCGCACGCCCTCATGGGCGGTCTGATCGGCGCGACGATCGCGTCGGCCGGGACCGGCGCCGTCCACAGCGACGTGCTCGTCACCAAGGTCCTGATCCCGGCCGTCGCGGCCCCGGTCGTCGCCGGTGTGGCGGCCATGCTGGCCACGAGGTTCTCCTACGCGCTGAGCAAGGACGCCGACAGCGAGGCCACCCGCAAGGGCTACCGCGCCGGCCAGATCGCCTCCGCCGGTCTCGTCTCCCTCGCCCACGGCACCAACGACGCGCAGAAGACGATGGGCATCATCACCCTCGCGCTGATCGCCGGCGGTGCCGTCGCCCCCGGCTCCAACCCTCCCACCTGGGTGATCCTCTCCGCCGGTCTCGCCATCGCGCTCGGCACCTACATCGGCGGCTGGCGCATCATCCGCACCATGGGCAAGGGCCTGACCGACCTTCAGCCGCAGCAGGGCTTCGCCGCCCAGACCAGCGCCGCGACGGTCATCCTGGCCTCCTCCCACCTGGGCTTCTCCCTCTCCACCACGCACGCCGTCTCCGGTTCCGTGATGGGCGCGGGCCTGGGCCGCAAGGGCGGCGTGGTCCGCTGGTCCACCGCGACCCGCATGGTCGTGGCCTGGGCGCTGACCCTGCCGGCGGCCGCTCTGGTCGGTGCGCTCGCGGAGTCCGTGACCGACCTGGGCGACTGGGGCACCGCAGTCGTCGCCGTCTTCCTGGTCGCCTCCAGCGCCGCGATCTGGAAGATCTCCCGCCGCGAGGTGGTCGACCACAGCAACGTCAACGACACCGAGGAGCCGGCCGGTGTGGTGACCACGGCGATCGCCGCCGTGACGCCGCCCCCGGCGGGCACGCTTGCCGAGGGTCTGACGGCCACGATCCCGGCCCAGGCGACCGCCCCCGCCACCGACCCGGCGACCCCTCCGGCCGCCACCGTCTGACCCCGAGCCCCGGTTACTAAGGAAGCATCACCATGAAGATCGACTGGGCGGCTCTCGGCTCCGTCTTCGGCGTCAGCCTCGTGGTCACGGTCGCCATCGTGGCCCTGTTCACCGTCGGCGTCGCAGGTCTCTCGCGCCGCGAACGCGCCACGGCCCAGGGCGGATCCGCCGCCCTCGCGGTCACCGGAGCGTATGTGTGCTTCGCGGCCTGCGCGGCGGCGGTGGCGTACGGCATCTACCTGATCATGGCCAAGGCCTGACCCAGGTTCACCAGGCTCCTCCCCGATGCCTTCGGGGAGGAGCCTTTTCGTCTGCCCTGACACCCGCCCGCGCAGCGCCGGTGTGGGTCTCAGCACACTCTCCCCTTGCAGGTCAACGGCAAGTTGACGGCCCTTCCGGGGGCGTGGTGGACTGCCGGAGCCATGTACGGCGGCAAGGGAGGAAGCCGGTGTGAATCCGGCGCGGTCCCGCCACTGTCACCGGGGAAGAACTCTCCGGAAGCCAGGAACTCCCACCGCCGGTCTCGTCGAACCAGGGCGCGGACACCCTGAGTGAGGACATATCGCCATGCTCGGCTGCCGATTGAGATACAGCACCAGGTCGCTGCTCGACCCCACGGCCGGCTGAGCCGATGCGTGCCGATCGCGTCTTCGCGTACGGCGCCTCCGCCGGCCTCCTCGGTGACCTCCTCCTGGGCGATCCGCGCCGTGGGCATCCGGTCGCCGCGTTCGGACGTGCGGCAGGCGCCGTCGAACGGGTGCTGTGGCGGGACCATCGCGGCTGGGGTGCGCTGCACACCGCCGCGTGCGTCGGTGGGGCCGTGGCCCTCGGCGTCCTCGCCCGGCGAGCCGTACGTCCCTCCCCCGCCGCCTCCGTCGCACTCACCGGTGCCGCCACCTGGGCCGTGGTCGGGGGGACTTCGCTCGCCCGGGAGGCCCGGGCCATCGGGCGTGCCCTGGAGGCGGGTGACGTGGAAGGTGCCCGTGCCCGGCTGCCTCACCTCTGCGGACGGGATCCACAGGCGCTCGACGCCGACGGGATCGCCCGGGCCGTGGTCGAGTCCGTCGCCGAGAACACGTCCGACGCCGTCGTAGGGGCGCTGGTGTGGGGCGCCGTGGCAGGCGTGCCCGGACTGCTCGGGTTCCGCGCGGTCAACACCCTTGACGCCATGGTCGGGCACAAGTCCCCCCGGTACCGGCGCTACGGGTGGGCCTCCGCCCGGCTCGACGACGTCGCCGGGTGGCCGGGGGCCCGGCTCACCGCCGTACTGGCCGCCGCCGCGGGCCCGGATCCGCGCGGCGCCCTGCGCGCCTGGCGGGCCGACGCGCGCAGGCATCCCAGTCCCAACGCCGGGCCCGTCGAGGCCTCCTTCGCGGGGGCCTTGGGCGTGCGGCTCGGCGGAACCCTCTCCTACGGGGGGCGGGTCGAGCACCGGCCCGTGCTCAACGGCGGCGGCCGTGCCGTGGCCGCCGAGGACATCGACCGGGCCGTACGGCTCTCCCGTCGGGTCGGTCTGCTCGCGCTCGGCGCCGGAGTCGCCGCGCGCGCCGTCGCAGCCAAGGCAAAGGAGGGCACGTCATGAACGGTGGTCTGCTCGTCGCCGGCACCACCTCCGACGCGGGCAAGAGCGTCGTGACGGCGGGGATCTGCCGGTGGCTGGTGCGACAGGGCGTCAAGGTCGCGCCCTTCAAGGCGCAGAACATGTCCCTCAACTCGTTCGTCACGCGCGAGGGCGCCGAGATCGGTCGGGCGCAGGCCATGCAGGCCCAGGCGTGCCGGGTGGAGCCCAGCGCGCTGATGAATCCCGTGCTGCTCAAGCCCGGTGGTGAGCAGAGCAGCCAAGTCGTGCTGCTGGGCAAGCCCGTCGGCGAACTCAGCGCGCGCGGATACCACGGCGGGCGGCAGCGGCAACTCCTCGGGACCGTTCTCGACTGTCTCGCCGAGTTGCGGGGCACGTATGACGCGGTGATCTGTGAGGGCGCCGGTTCTCCCGCCGAGATCAATCTGCGGCGGACCGACATCGTGAACATGGGCATCGCGCGCAACGCGCGGCTGCCCGTGCTGGTGGTGGGCGACATCGACCGAGGGGGCGTCTTCGCCTCCTTCTTCGGCACCGTCGCACTCCTGTCACGCGAGGACCAGGAACTCGTCGCCGGGTTCCTCGTCAACAAGTTCCGGGGGGACGTCGGTCTGCTGGAGCCGGGGCTCGACATGCTGCACGGGCTCACCGGACGGCACACCTACGGAGTGCTGCCGTTCCGGCACGGGCTCGGCATCGACGAGGAGGACGGGCTCCGCGTCTCGCTGCGCGGCACCGTGCGCGAGTCGTCCGTCGCGCCGCCCGTTGGAGAGGACGTGCTGCGCGTCGCCGTCTGCGCGATCCCGCTCATGTCCAACTTCACCGACGTGGACGCGCTGGCCGCCGAGCCCGGTGTCGTCGTGCGATTCGTGGACCGGCCGGAGGAACTCGCCGACGCCGACCTCGTCGTGATCCCGGGCACCCGGGGGACGGTCCGGGCACTGGAGTGGCTGCGGGAGCGGGGGCTGGCGGACGCCCTGGTCGCAAGGGCCCGTGAGGGCCGGCCCGTTCTCGGCGTCTGCGGCGGCTTCCAGATGCTCGGCGAGCACATCGAGGACGACGTCGAGAGCCGCAAGGGACACGTGGACGGGCTCGGGATCCTGCCCGTGCGGGTGCGGTTCGCCCGCGAGAAGACCCTCACCCGGCCCGTCGGCGAAGCCCTCGGCGAGCACGTCGAGGGCTACGAGATCCACCACGGGGTCGCCGACATCCACGGCGGGGAGACGTTCATCTCCGACGGCAGTGGGCACAGCCTGGACGGTTGCCGGGTCGGGCAGACCTGGGGCACCCACTGGCACGGCTCCCTGGAGTCGGACGGTTTCCGGCGGGCCTTCCTGCGCGAGGTGTCGGCCGCCGCGGGCCGCCGCTTCGTACCGGCCCCCGACACCTCGTTCGCCGCGCTGCGCGAGGAGCAGCTCGACCGGCTCGGCGACCTGATCGAACAGCACGCGGACACGGACGCGCTCCAGCGGCTCATCGAGTCGGGCGCGCCGCAAGGACTGCCTTTCATTCCACCGGGAGCGCCCGCATGAGCACAGTGTTGTTGTTGTCGACCGCCGACACCGATCTGCTGGCGGCACGGGCCTCCGGCGCGTCCTACCTGATCGGCAACCCGACCCGGGTCGACGTCGTCGAGGAGCTTCCGGAGCTCCTGCGACGGGCCGACCTCGCCGTCGTACGGCTGCTCGGCGGCAAGCGGGCCTGGGAGGAGGGGCTCGCCGCGCTGAAGGCCGCCGGCATCCCGACCGTGCTGCTGGGCGGGGAAGCGGTGCCCGACGCCGAGTTGATGGCCGAGTCGTCCGTGCCGGCCGGTGTGGTGGCCGAGGCGCTGCGCTACCTCGTCGAGGGCGGCCCCGCCAACCTCACCGAGCTCGCGCGGTTCCTGTCCGACACCGTCCTGCTGACGGGCGAGGGCTTCGACGAGCCGCAGAAGATGCCCGAGTACGGCGTCCACGGTGAGCGTGCCCTCGTCGGGGGCCGGCCCACGGTCGGCGTGCTCTTCTACCGGGCCCATGAACTGAGCGGCAACACCGCCTTCGTCGACACCCTGTGCGACGCGATCGAGGCGCGGGGCGCCAACGCGCTTCCCGTGTACTGCGGTTCGCTGCGCGGTGCCGACGCCGGGCTGTACGAGATCCTCGGCCGGGCCGACGCCCTGGTGGCCACGGTCCTCGCCGCCGGCGGCACCCACGCCTCGCAGGCCTCGGCGGGCGGCGACGAGGAGTCCTGGGACATCGGGGCCCTGGCCGACCTGGACATCCCGGTGCTGCAAGGGCTCTGTCTGACCTCCTCCCGTGCCGCGTGGGACGAGTCCGACGCCGCCCTCTCCCCCATGGACGCGGCGATGCAGGTCGCGATCCCCGAGTTCGACGGCCGCCTCATCACCGTGCCGTTCTCCTTCAAGGAGCAGGGTCCGGACGACGTCCCGGTGTACGTCGCCGACCCCGAGCGGGCCGGACGGGTCGCCGGAATCGCCGTACGGCACGCGCAGTTGAAGCACAAGGACAATGCCGACAAGAAGGTCGCGCTCGTCTTCACCGCCTACCCGACCAAACACTCGCGGGTCGGCAACGCGGTGGGCCTCGACACCCCGGCCTCCGCGGTCCGGGTCCTCGACGCGCTGCGGGACGCCGGATACTCCCTCACCGAATACCCTGACAACGGCGACGAGTTGATCCACCGGCTCATCGAGGCCGGTGGCCACGACGTCGAGTGGCTCACCGAGGAGCAGCTGGCCGCCGCGCCCGCGCGCGTGCCGCTCGCCGACTACCGGGCCTGGTTCGACAAACTCGACCCCGAGCTCAGGGACGGCATGCTGGAGGCGTGGGGCGAGCCGCCGGGCTCGCTCTACGTCGACGGCGACGACATCGTCCTCGCCTCCCTCCGGTTCGGGAACGTCGTCGTGATGATCCAACCGCCGCGCGGCTTCGGCGAGAACCCGATCGCGATCTACCACGACCCCGACATGCCGCCCTCGCACCACTACATGGCGGCGTACCGGTGGCTGGAGGCTGCGCCACCGGAGGGGGGCTTCGGCGCGGACGCGATCGTCCACATGGGCAAGCACGGCACGATGGAGTGGCTGCCGGGCAAGGGGCTCGGGCTCGGCAAGGGCTGTGCGCCGGACGCGGTCCTCGGCGACCTGCCGCTCATCTACCCCTTCATCGTCAACGACCCCGGCGAGGGCACCCAGGCCAAGCGGCGCGGGCACGCCACGGTCGTCGACCACCTCGTGCCGCCGATGGCGCGCGCCGACACCTACGGCGACCTGGCCAAGCTGGAGCAGCTCCTCGACGAGTACGCGCTCGTCTCCGACCTGGACCCGACGAAGGCCCCCGCCGTCCGCGCCCAGATCTGGACCCTCGTCAAGGCGGCGGAGCTCCACCACGACCTGCACGTCGACGAGCAGCCGGACGAGGACGACTTCGACGAGTTCGTCATGCACATCGACGGCTATCTGTGCGAGATCAAGGACGTGCAGATCCGCGACGGCCTGCACATCCTCGGTGGCGGACCGGTCGCGGAGCCACGTGTCAACCTGGTCCTCGCCGTGCTGCGCGCCTCCCAGGTCTGGGGCGGGCGGGCGAACGCCCTGCCGGGGCTGCGGGCCTCGCTCGCGGAGCACTTCGGGCTGGTCGAGAAGGAGCTGCTCGCCGAGCCGGGCGCGCCGGTGAAGGTGCCGGTGGAGCTGACGGACCTGGTCGAAGGTCCTTCACGCACGGCCGCCGACGCGATCGACCTGCTGGAGCAGCTGTGCAGGCGGATCGCGGAGAGGATGGAGGAGCGCGGCTGGAACGGCGTGGCGGTCCCGGGCCTCGTCCGTGACGTCCTCGGCACCGAACTCCCGGACGCCGTCGCCGTGCTGGAGTTCGCCTGCACCGAGGTCGTACCGCGCCTCGCGAGGACCACCGACGAGATCGGTCACATCCTCCGGGCGCTGAACGGCGGTTACGTCCCCGCCGGTCCCTCGGGCTCCCCCACCCGCGGCCTGGTCAACGTCCTGCCGACCGGCCGGAACTTCTACTCGGTCGACCCCAAGGCCATCCCGTCCAGGCTGAGCTGGGAGGTCGGCCAGGCGCTGGCCGACTCGCTGGTGCAGCGGTATCTGCAGGACACGGGCGAGTACCCGAAGTCCGTCGGCCTGACGGTCTGGGGCACGTCCGCCATGCGCACCCAGGGCGACGACATCGCCGAGATCCTGGCGCTGCTGGGCTGCCGCCCGGTGTGGGACGACGCCTCGCGCCGGGTCACCGGCTTCGAGATCGTGTCCCTGGAAGAGCTCGGCCGGCCGCGCATCGACGTCACGGTCCGCATCTCGGGCTTCTTCCGGGACGCGTTCCCGCATGTGGTCGGGCTGATCGACGACGCGGTGCGGGCGGTGGCCGAGCTGGCCGAGCCCGCCGAGCGGAACTTCGTGCGCGCCCACGCCGACGCGGACACCGCCGAACACGGCGACCGGCGGCGCGCGACGGCCCGTGTCTTCGGCTCGAAGCCGGGCGCGTACGGCGCCGGGCTGCTGCCGCTGATCGACGCCCGCAACTGGAGAAGCGACGCCGACCTCGCCGAGGTGTATGCCGTCTGGGGCGGCTACGCCTACGGGCGCGGGCTCGACGGGCGGGCGGCGCGCGGGGACATGGAGACGGCGTTCCGGCGGATCGCGGTGGCGGCGAAGAACGTCGACACCCGTGAGCACGACCTCGTCGACGCCGACGACTACTTCCAGTACCACGGCGGCATGGTCGCCATGGTCCGCCACCTCACCGGAGCCTCCCCGGAGGCGTACGTCGGCGACTCCGCCGTGCCCGACCAGGTGAAGACCCGGACGCTGGGCGAGGAGACGCACCGCGTCTTCCGTGCCCGCGTGGTCAACCCGCGCTGGATGGCGGCCATGCGGCGGCACGGCTACAAGGGCGCCTTCGAGATGGCGGCGACGGTCGACTACCTCTTCGGTTACGACGCCACGGCCGGTGTCGTGGACGACTGGATGTACGAGAAGCTCAGCGCCGAGTACGTCTTCGACGCGGAGAACCGGGACTTCATGAAGAAGTCCAACCCCTGGGCGCTGCGCGGGATCACGGAGCGGCTGCTGGAGGCGGCCGACCGCGGGCTGTGGGCCGAGCCGGACGCCGACACCCTGGAGCGGCTGCGCGCCACCTACCTGGAGCTGGAAGGCGACTTGGAGGGCGACGAGAAGTGAGTACCCCCTTTCCGTTCACGGCCGTCGTCGGTCAGGACGACCTGCGGCTCGCGCTGCTGCTGAACGCCGTGTCGCCGGCGGTCGGCGGTGTGCTGGTGCGCGGCGAGAAGGGCACCGCCAAGTCGACGGCCGTACGGGCCCTTTCGGCGCTGCTGCCCGAGGTGGACGTCGTCTCCGGGTGCCGCTTCTCGTGCGACCCCGGGGCGCCGGATCCGGCGTGCCCGGACGGGCCGCACGAGCCGGGGGCGTTCGAGTCCCGTCCGGCGCGCATGGTGGAGCTGCCCGTCGGTGCCTCCGAGGACCGGCTGGTGGGCGCCCTGGACATCGAACGGGCGCTCGCCGAGGGCGTGAAGGCCTTCGAGCCCGGCCTGCTGGCCGACGCGCACCGCGGGATCCTGTACGTCGACGAGGTCAACCTGCTCCACGACCACCTGGTCGACCTGCTCCTGGACGCGGCCGCGATGGGCGCCTCCTACGTCGAGCGCGAGGGCGTCTCCGTACGGCATGCCGCCCGCTTCCTGCTCGTCGGCACCATGAACCCCGAAGAGGGCGAGCTGCGCCCGCAGTTGCTCGACCGGTTCGGGCTCACCGTCGAGGTCGCGGCCTCCCGCGAGCCCGAGCAGCGGGTGGAGGTCGTACGGCGGCGGCTGGCGTACGACGACGACCCTGCCGGCTTCACCACACGGTGGGCCGGCGAGGAGGCGGCTGTCCGGCAACGGATCGTGGCCGCACGGGAGTTGCTGCCGCAGGTACGGCTCGGCGACGGTGCGCTGCGGCAGATCGCGGCCACCTGTGCCGCCTTCGAGGTGGACGGCATGCGGGCCGACATCGTGATGGCGCGTACGGCGACCGCGCTGGCGGCCTGGGCGGGACGGACCGATGTGCTCGCCGAGGACGTACGGCAGGCGGCCCTGCTGGCGCTGCCGCACCGGCGCAGGCGGAACCCCTTCGACGCGCCGGGACTCGACGAGGACAAGCTCGACGAGACGCTGGAGGAGTTCTCCGGCGACGACGATCCCGATCCCGACGGTGGTGGACCGGGCGGGGGCGGCGGGCAGCCCGCGCCGGACTCCGGTCCGCAGGGCGGTGACACCGCTGCCCGCCCCGAGAGCGGTGAGGACGGCGAGCCGCGGGCGTCCGGCGCCGCGGAGCAGTCCCCCGTCCGCGCCGCCGAGCCCTTCCGCACGAAGGTGCTGAGCGTGCCCGGGATCGGCGAGGGTGCCGCCGGGCGGCGTTCGCGGGCGCGGACCGAGCACGGGCGCACGACGGGGGCGCGGCGGCCGCAGGGGAAGCTCTCCAAGCTGCATCTGGCGGCCACGGTCCAGGCGGCGGCACCGCATCAGCGGGCGCGGGGCCGCTCCGGGCCGGGTCTTGTCGTACGCCGGGACGATCTGCGGCAGGCCACCCGCGAGGGGCGCGAGGGGAACCTCGTGCTGTTCGTGGTCGACGCCTCCGGGTCGATGGCGGCGCGGCAGCGGATGGCCGCCGTGAAGGGTGCCGTGCTGTCGCTGCTGCTCGACGCCTACCAGCGGCGGGACAAGGTGGGACTGGTGACCTTCCGCGGCAAGGACGCGCAGGTCGCGCTGCCGCCGACCTCGTCCGTGGACGCGGCGGCGGCCCGGCTGGAGTCGCTGCCGACGGGCGGGCGGACTCCGCTCGCGGCCGGGCTGCTGAAGGCACATGAGGTGCTGCGGGTCGAGCGGCTGCGGGATCCGGCGCGCCGGGCGCTGGTCGTGGTGGTGACCGACGGGCGAGCCACGGGCGGTCCGGAGCCGGTCGCGCTGGCCGGGCGGGCGGCGCGGCTGTTCGCGGCCGAGGGGGTCGCCTCCGTGGTGGTGGACTGCGAGTCGGGGCCGGTGCGGCTCGGGCTCGCCGGACAGCTCGCGGGTGAGCTGGGCGGTACGGCGGTGACGCTGGACGAGCTGCGGGCCGACAGCATCGCCGGGTTGGTCAGGAATGTGCAGGGGACGTCGAGGAGGGCCGCGTAATGCCTCAGGGGCAGCCGAGTGTGATCCCGGACGACGGGCTGACGACACGGCAGCGGCGCAACCGGCCGCTCGTGGTCGTCCACACGGGCATCGGCAAGGGCAAGTCCACCGCCGCCTTCGGGCTCGCGCTGCGCGCCTGGAACCAGGGGTGGCCCATCGGGGTGTTCCAGTTCGTCAAGTCGGCGAAGTGGAAGGTCGGCGAGGAGAACGCGCTGCGGGTGCTCGGCGCCTCCGGCGAGGGCGGGACCGTCGACTGGCACAAGATGGGCGAGGGCTGGTCCTGGGTCCAGCGCGATGCCCAGATGGACAACGAGGAGAAGGCCCGCGAGGGCTGGGAGCAGGTCAAGCGGGACCTGGCGGCCGAGACGTACAAGCTGTACGTGCTCGACGAGTTCGCGTACCCGATGCACTGGGGCTGGGTCGACACCGACGAGGTCGTGCAGGTGCTCCGCGACCGGCCGGGGACACAGCACGTGGTGATCACCGGGCGGAACGCGCCCGAGAAGCTGGTCGACCTCGCGGACCTCGTGACCGACATGTCCAAGGTCAAGCACCCCATGGACGCCGGCCAGAAGGGCCAGAGAGGCATCGAGTGGTGATGTCCCCGTCCGTGCCCCGGCTGGTCATTGCCGCGCCCTCGTCGGGCAGCGGCAAGACCACCGTCGCCACGGGGTTGATGGCCGCGCTGACCGCGCGGGGGCTCGCCGTGTCCCCGCACAAGGTCGGCCCCGACTACATCGACCCCGGGTATCACGCGCTCGCCACCGGGCGCGTGGGGCGGAACCTCGACGCGTACCTGTGCGGGCCGGAGCTGGTCGGTCCGCTGTTCGCGCACGGTGCGCGCGGCTGCGACATCGCGGTCGTCGAGGGTGTGATGGGGCTGTACGACGGGGCCGCCGGGGAAGGCGAACTGGCGTCCACCGCCCATGTGGCGAAGCTGCTGCGGGCGCCGGTGGTGCTGGTCGTGGACGCGTCGTCGCAGTCGCGGTCGGTGGCCGCGCTGGTGCACGGGTTCACCTCCTGGGATCCGGAGGTGCGGGTCGGGGGCGTGATCCTGAACAAGGTCGCGTCGGACCGGCACGAGGAACTGCTGCGGGACGCGCTGGACTCCGTCGGTGTGCCGGTGCTGGGGGTGTTGCGGCGGGCGCCGCAGGTGGACACGCCGTCCCGGCACCTGGGTCTGGTGCCGGTCGCCGAGCGGCGGGCTGCGGCGGTGGAGGCGGTCGCGGCGATGGCCGCGCAGGTCTCCGACGGTTGTGATCTGGATGCGCTGATGGCGCTGGCGCGGAGTGCGGGTGCGTTGTCGGGTGCGGCGTGGGACGCGGCCGAGGCCGTCGCCCCGCCCACCCACGACCAGCCGACTCGGCCGGCCGAGGAGCGGGCGCCCGTGGTGGCTGTCGCCGGTGGGGAAGCGTTCACCTTCTCCTATGCCGAGCACACCGAACTCCTCACCGCCGCCGGCGCCGACGTCGTCCCCTTCGACCCCCTGCGGGACGAGCGGCTGCCCGACGGGACAAGCGGGTTGGTCATCGGCGGGGGCTTCCCCGAGGTGTACGCGGCCGAGCTGTCCGCCAACGAGCCGCTGCGCAAGGCCGTCGCGGAGCTCGCGCTCAGCGGTGCTCCCGTCGCCGCCGAGTGCGCCGGACTGCTCTATCTGTGCCGGGAGCTGGACGGGCGGCCCATGTGCGGGGTGCTCGACGCCACCGCCCGGATGAGCGAGCGGCTCACGCTCGGGTACCGGGACGCAGTGGCCGTGAGCGACAGTGTGCTCGCCGTCGCGGGGACGCGGATGCGGGGGCACGAGTTCCACCGCACCATCGTCGAGCCCGGCTCGGGGACGGATCCCGCCTGGGGTGTGCGCGCCCCTCGACGGCGGGTCGAAGGTTTCGTACAGCAGGGTGTGCACGCGAGTTATCTGCACACGCACTGGGCGTCCGTGCCCGGTGCGGCCCGTCGGTTCGTGGAGAGGTGCCGGACGTCATGAGCAGCAGGCTGATCGGTGTCGGGGTGGGTCCGGGCGACCCGGAGCTGGTGACCGTCAAGGGCGTCAACGCCCTGCGTGCGGCCGATGTCGTCGTCGTACCCGTCATGGCTGCGCCTGATGGAACCGATGGGGGTGAGCGGGGGCGGGCCGAGGCGACCGTGCTGCACTACGTACCCGAGGAGAAGGTCGTCCGGGTGGTGTTCGCGCTCAACGAGCGGACCGACCGGGGACGCCGCGAGGCCGCCTGGGACGCGGCCGGTGAGCGGGTCGCCGAGCTGCTCCGGGAGCGGGGCGCGGTCGCCTTCGCGACCATCGGCGACCCCAACGTGTACTCCACCTTCACCTATCTCGCGCAGACGATCGCGGAGCGGGTGCCGGGGACGGTCGTCGAAACCGTGCCGGGGATCACCGCGATGCAGGATCTCGCGGCGCGCTCCGGGGCCGTGCTGACCGAGGGCACCGAGCCGCTGACGCTCGTGCCGGTCACCGCCGGGGCCGCCGTGCTCAAGGAGGCGCTGAACGGTCCGGGGACGGTCGTGGCGTACAAGTTCGGGCGGCAGGCCGGGGAGGTCGCCGAGGCGCTGCGGGAGACCGGGCGGATCGACGACGCGGTGTGGGGGTCGGCGCTCGGGCTGCCGGAGGAGTCCATCCGGCCCGCGGGCGAGCTCGACGGGGCCCCGCTGCCGTACCTCTCCACGCTGATCGCGCCCGCGCGGCGCGACGGCGGCCGGGGCGGCAAGCTGTGACCCGCTCGGCCGCAACCCCGCCCGGCTCAGGCGGAGATGCCCACCACCAGCCAGATGAAGGCCGCGCCCGCCACCGTGCACAGCAGGGTGGAGCGGGCGGGGTGCTCATGGTGCGCCTCGGGGAGGATCTCGGCCGCGGCGAGATAGAGGAGCGCGCCCCCGAACAGGGCGAGGTAGCCGCCGAGCAGCTGCGCCGGGATGGTGAAGAACGCCGTGGACAGGGCGCCGAGGACCGGGGCGCACGCGTCCGCGACCAGCATGGCGACCGCCTTGCGGCGGGCGTTGCCGTACAGGCTGGTGATGGTGAACGTGTTGAAGCCGTCCGCGAAGTCGTGGGCGATCACGGCGAGCGCGACCGCCGCGCCCATGCCGCCGCCCACCTGGAAGGCTGCGCCGATGGCCACACCGTCCATGGCGCTGTGGCCGACCATCGCGGCGGCTGCCGTGAGGCCCACCTCGGGCGCGCGGTGACCGTGCTCCTCCGCGCCGTGCGCGGCCTGCCGGGCGGCAAGCAGCCGTTCCACCAGATGGGCGAGCAGGAATCCGGCCACGAACAGCAGCAGGGCCGCCGGTACGCCGAAGACCTCCCGGCCCGCCGCGCGCAGCGCCTCGGGCAGCAGGTCCAGGCCGACCACTCCCAGCATGAGACCGCCGGCCAGGCCCAGAACCAGGTGGCGACGGTCGGTCACGCGCTGTGCCGTCCAGCCGCCGGCCAGCGTCATCAGGAACGCGCAGAGCGCGACGAAGACCGCCATAGGCCTTTGCTATCCGATCACACCCCGATCGCGCACATCCGGCCACGCTGCCACCCGCCCACACCGTGATATTTCGTACGAGAGGACCTCTTCCCATGGCCGATGCCCCCACCGGCAAGGTGACCTTCGTCGGTGCCGGCCCCGGCGCCGCCGATCTGCTGACGTTCCGTGCCGCGCGTGCCATCGCCGAGGCCGACGTCGTGATCTGGGCGGCCAGCCTGGTCCAGGCGGAGGTCCTCCAGCACGCGCGCGAGGACGCGGAGATCCTCGACTCGGCGACCATGTCCCTCGAGGACGTCGTCGCCGTCTACCGGCGGGCCCGGGGGGCAGGGCTGCACGTCGCCCGGATCCACTCCGGCGACCCGGCGCTGTGGGGCGGTACCCAGGAACAGGTCGACCGGTGCGCGGAGATCGGCATCGCCACGGAGATCGTGCCCGGCGTGTCCTCCTTCTCCGCCGTGGCCGCCCTCGCGCAGCGCGAGCTGACCATCCCCGAGGTCGCGCAGTCCGTCGTCCTCACCCGGCTGGGCGGCGGCAAGACGCCGATGCCGCCCGGCGAGGAGGTCCGTGAGTTCGCCCGCCACGGCACCACCATGGCGGTCTTCCTGTCGGCGGCCCGCAGCGGCCAGTTGGTCCGGGAGCTGCTGGAGGGCGGCTACCCGACCAGTACGCCGGTGATCGTCGCCCACCAGGCGACCTGGCCGGAGGAACTGGTCGTGCGGTGCACGATCGGCACGCTGGAGGAGACGGTCAAGGAGCACAAGCTCTGGAAGCACACCCTGTTCCTGGTCGGCCCGGCCCTGGACGCGCACGGCACCCGCTCGCACCTCTACCACCCCGGTCACTTCCACGGCTACCGCAAGGCCGACCCGCAGGCCCGCAAGGAGCTGCGCGAGCGGGGCGCGAGCACATGACCCCGCCGATCACCGTCGTCGGTACGGGGACGGGGGCGCCCGTTCCCGAGGACGTCCTCGCCGGGGCCGGGCTGGTCGTCGGCGGGCGACGGCATCTGGACGCCGTACGACTGCCCGAGGCGGCGGACCGGATCGTCCTCGGGCCGCTGGCGCCCGCGCTGGACGCCGTCGAGCGGTATCTCGACAAGGGCTCCCGGGTGGTCGTGCTGGCCTCCGGGGATCCCGGGTTCTTCGGGATCGTGCGGGCGCTGGCGGAGCGGTTCGGGGCCGGCCGGCTCGATGTGCGGCCCGGTGTGTCGTCCGTCGCGACGGCCTTCGCGCGGCTGGGACTGCCCTGGGACGACGCGGTCGTGGTCAGCGCGCACGGGCGTGACCTGCGTACGGCCGTCAACGCGTGCCGGGCGCGTCCCAAGGTCGCCGTGCTGACCGGACCGGGCGCCGGTCCGGCCGAGCTGGGCGCCGCGGTGCCCGGCGACCGCGTCCTCGTCGTGGCCAGTGCGCTCGGCGATCCGCGGCGGGAGCGCGTGGAGCGGGTGACGCCCGCCGAGGCGGCGGCCCGGGACTGGGGTACGGCGGTGAGCGTGGTGCTGTGCCTGGACGAGTCGCGGGCTCTGGGCGCCGTGCGGACCGTCGCCGGCGGGCTCGACGGGCCCGCCGGGTGGGCGCTGGACGAGGCCGGGTTCGCGCACCGCGACTCGATGATCACCAAGTTCGAGGTGCGGGCCCTGGCGCTGGCCAGGCTGGGGCCGCGCCTCGGTGACCTGGTCTGGGACGTGGGAGCGGGCTCCGGGTCCGTGGCCGTCGAGTGCGCGCGCCTCGGTGCCGCCGCCGTCGCCGTCGAGAAGACCGTGGACGGGGTCGGGCGGGTCCGGGCGAATGCGGCGGCGCACGGTGTGGACGTACGGGTGGTGCACGGGGAGGCGCCGGCCGTGCTGTCCGGACTCGACGATCCCGACGCCGTGTTCATCGGCGGCGGGGGGCGCGAACTGCCCGCCATCGTGACCGCGTGCGCGCGGCGGGCCCGGCGCACGGTGGTGATCGCGATGGCCGCGCTCGACCGGGTGCCGGCCGCGCGTGAGGCGCTCACCGGCGCCGGGTTCTCCTGCGACGGCGTGCTGTTGCAGTCGTCGCGGCTCGCGCCGCTGCCGGGGGACGTGACCCGGCTCGCGGCCACCAATCCAGTGTTCCTGCTGTGGGGCGTCCGGCTTCCAGCGCGTATCGAGGGAGTTGCTCAGTGATCGGCCTCATTTCCGCCACCGCGGCGGGGGCGGCGGCGCGGGACCGGCTGGCGGCCGCGTGGCCGGACCGGACGCGGGTGTACGAGGGTCCCGTCGGGGACGCCGTGCGGGCCGCGTTCGCTCAGTGCGAGCAGTTGGTGTGCTTCCTGGCGACCGGTGCGGTGGTCCGGCTCGTCGCCCCGCTGCTGGATGACAAGGCGTCCGACCCGGGTGTGGTGTGCGTCGACGAGGGCGGGCGGTTCGCCGTGTCCCTGGTCGGCGGGCACGGGGGCGGGGCCAATGAACTCGCCCGCGAGGTGGGCGCCTTGCTCGGTGCCGAGCCCGTGGTGACGACCGCGACCGACTCCGCCGGGCTGCCGGGCCTCGACACCCTCGGGTTTCCCTTCGAGGGAGCGGTCGCGGCCGTCTCCCGGGCCCTGCTGAACAGTGAGCCCGTCGCACTTGAGGCAGAGGTGCCGTGGCCGTTGCCTCCGCTGCCGACGGCGGCGCACGGTGCGTACACGATCCGGCTGACCGACCGAGCCGTCGAACCCGGCGAGCGCGAGGTGCTGCTGCGCCCGCCGTCCCTGGTCGTCGGCGTCGGCGCGTCCAGGGGCGCTTCCGTCGAGGAGGTGCTCGGGCTGATCGAGACGTCGCTGCGGGACGCCGGGCTCTCGGCCGGGTCGCTCGCCGAACTCGCCACCGTCGACGCCAAGTCGGACGAACCCGGGATCGTGGCCGCCGCCGAGCGCCTCGGTGTGCCCCTGGTGACGTACTCCGCCGAGGAGCTGGCCGCCGTCGAGGTGCCCAACCCCTCCGACGCGCCCCTCTCCGCGGTCGGCACGCCCTCCGTGGCGGAGGCCTCCGCCCTGGTGCGCGGGGGCGAACTCCTCGTCCCCAAGCGGAAGTCGGTACGGACGGACGGCCGGCCCCCGATGGCGACCTGTGCCGTCGTACGGCGGCCGGGGCGCGGGCGCCTCGCGGTGGTCGGGCTCGGTCCCGGCGCCCGCGATCTGCTCACCCCGCGTGCGCAGGCGGAACTGCGGCGCGCCTCCGTGCTCGTCGGCCTCGACCAGTACGTCGACCAGATCCGCGATCTGCTGCGGCCCGGCACCCGGATCCTGGAGTCGGGCCTCGGGGCCGAGGAGGAGCGGGCCCGCACGGCGGTCGCCGAGGCCCGCCGGGGCCATGCGGTCGCGCTGATCGGCAGCGGGGACGCGGGCGTGTACGCCATGGCCTCCCCGGCGCTCGCCGAGGCGTCCGACGACATCGACGTGGTCGGTGTACCGGGCGTGACCGCGGCGCTCGCCGCCGGGGCGATCCTGGGCGCGCCGCTGGGCCACGACCATGTGTCGATCAGCCTCTCCGATCTGCACACGCCGTGGGAGGTCATCGAGCGGCGGGTGCGGGCCGCGGCGGCGGCGGACATCGTCGTGACCTTCTACAACCCGCGCTCCCGGGGCCGGGACTGGCAGTTGCCGAAGGCCCTTGCGATCCTCGCGGAGCACCGCGAGCCGACGACGCCCGTCGGTGTCGTGCGCAACGCCTCGCGACCGGACGAGTCCAGCCGGCTGACGACGCTGGCCGCCCTGGACCCGGCGACGGTCGACATGATGACGGTCGTGACCGTGGGCAACACCGCGACCAGGGACATCGCGGGGCGCATGGTCACCCCGCGCGGCTACCGCTGGCAGGAAGGCACCCAGGAGGAGGCCAAGTGAACCGTGTCGTTCATCCGATCGAGCAGGAGTCGTTCCGGCGGCTGCGCGCTCGCCTGGACACCTCGCACTTCGCGCCGCTGACCCGGGCGGTGGTGGAGCGGGTCATCCACTCCGCCGCCGACCTGGAGTACGCGTCCGATCTCGTCATGGACGAGGGAGACCTGGCGAAGGCGCACACCGCGCTGCACACCGGGGCGCCCGTGGTGGTCGACGTCGAGATGGTCGCGGCCGGGATCACCCGGAGGGAGACCGTCTGCCGCCTCGAGGACGCCGAGGCCGGGCCGGGGCTGACCCGTTCGGCACACGCGATCCGGCTGGCGTACGAGCAGGTCGGGCCCGGCGCCCTCTGGGTGATCGGCTGTGCGCCGACCGCCCTGGAGGAGCTGCTCACCCTGGACGCCTCCCCCGCACTCGTCATCGGCCTGCCCGTCGGCTTCGTCGGTGCTGCCGAGTCCAAGGCCGCGTTGCGCGAGAGCGGGCTGCCCGCTGTCAGCAACGTGTCCGAGAAGGGCGGTTCGGCGGTCGCCGCGGCCGCGCTCAACGCCCTTCTGTACCACCCGACTTCGAAGGAGAACGCGTGACCACCCCGCCGCCCGCCCTGCTCATCGCCGGCCATGGCACCCGGGACGAAGCCGGGGCCGAGGCGTTCCGCGACTTCGTGCGCGAACTGGGGCGCCGCCACCCCGAACTGCCCGTCGCGGGAGGCTTCATCGAGCTGTCCCCGCCGCCGCTGGGCGAAGCCGTGGCCGAGCTGGTGGAGCGGGGCGTACGCCGGTTCGCCGCCGTTCCGCTGATGCTGGTGTCCGCCGGGCACGCCAAGGGCGACATCCCGGCCGCGCTGGCCCGCGAGAAGGAGCGCCACCCCGGGATCTCGTACGCCTACGGCCGCCCGCTGGGCCCGCATCCGGCGCTGCTGAACGTGCTGGAGCGGCGCCTGGACGAGGCGCTGGGCGCCGGGGCCGGGCGCACCCCGCTGGACCGGGCCGATGTGACCGTGCTGCTGGTCGGGCGCGGTTCGACGGACCCGGACGCCAACGCCGAAGTGCACAAGGCGGCCCGGCTGCTGTGGGAGGGGCGCGGGTACGCGGGCGTGGAGACGGCGTTCGTGTCGCTGGCGGCGCCGGACGTGCCGAGCGGCCTCGACCGGTGCGCGAAGCTTGGCGCGAAGCGGATCGTCGTGCTGCCGTACTTCCTGTTCACCGGCATCCTCCCGGACCGGGTGCGGCAGCAGACCGAGGGCTGGGCGGCCGCGCGTCCGGAGCTCGACGTGCGGTCGGCCGATGTCATCGGGCCCGAGCCGGAGCTGCTCGACCTGGTGATGGAGCGGTACGAGGAGGCGGTCAAGGGCGATCTGCGGATGAACTGCGACTCGTGCGTGTACCGCATCGCGCTGCCGGGGTTCGAGGGCAAGGTGGGGCTGCCGCAGCAGCCGCACTTCCACCCGGACGACGACGGGCACCATCACCACGGGCACGGGCATCACCACCACGGCGGACATGCCCATGCGCACTGAGGACACCACCGGGCACGATCTGCGTCACCACGGTGACGCCGAGGTCCGGGACGACGGGTCGGCACTGGTCGACCTCGCCGTCAACGTCCGCGCCGACACGCCCCCGGCATGGCTGCGGGAGCGGATCGCCGATTCGCTGACCGGTCTCGCGGCCTACCCGGACGGGCGGGCCGCGCGGGCGGCGGTGGCGGCGCGGCACGGGGTTCCGGTGCAGCGGGTGCTGCTGACGGCGGGCGCGGCCGAGGCGTTCGTGCTGCTCGCGCGCGCTCTGAAGGTGCGTCTGCCGGTCGTCGTGCACCCGCAGTTCACGGAGCCGGAGTCGGCGCTGCGGGACGCGGGCCACACCGTGGACCGGGTGCTGCTGCGCGAGGAGGACGGCTTCCGGCTGGATCCGGCGGCCGTGCCCGAGGACGCCGATCTGGTGGTGATCGGCAATCCGACGAATCCCACGTCGGTGCTGCACCCGGCGGCGCTCATCACGGAACTGGCCCGTCCCGGGCGCACCCTGGTGGTCGACGAGGCGTTCATGGACTCGGTGCCGGGTGAGCGTGAGGCGCTGGCGGGGCGGACCGACGTACCCGGCCTGGTGGTGCTGCGCAGTCTGACGAAGACCTGGGGTCTGGCCGGGCTGCGGATCGGCTACGTGCTGGCCGCGCCGGAGACGATCGCGGAGCTGGAGCGGGCCCAGCCGCTGTGGCCGGTGTCCACCCCCGCGCTGGCGGCGGCCCGGGCGTGTGTGGCGCCCCAGGCCCTGGCGGAGGCGGCCCACGCGGCTCATCGCATCGCGGCTGACCGGGCCCATCTCGTCGCGGGTCTCGAGGAGTTCGCCCCGGAAGGGCTGCGGGTGATGACGCCGGCGGAGGGACCCTTCGTCCTCGTACGGCTGCCCCGGGCGGCCGCCGTGCGCCGGCATCTGCGCCACCTCGGCTATGCGGTCCGGCGCGGGGACACCTTCCCGGGGCTGGACGAGGAGTGGCTGCGGCTGGCGGTGCGGGACCGGGGGACGGTGAACGGCTTCCTGCAGGCCTTGGACAACGCGGTGACGCTGGCCGGACGGTGAGGACGCCCGGCCGGGCGGCCAAGTCCTGTCGTCAAATCCCCGTCTGCCCCGCGGACGGACGACGGGGATTTGACGACAGGACCCTCGAATCTCACGGCACAGGCGTTCCCCGGCTCGCTCCTATTCGACGACGCGCCCGTTCAGCACCACGCGTCGCGGCGCCGCCAGCACCCGTACGTCCGCTCGCGGATCCGCCTCGTACACCACCAGGTCCGCCGGAGCCGCCTCCTCCAGACCGGGCCGTCCGAGCCACTTCCGGGCGCCCCAGGCCGTGGCCGACAGGGCGTCGACCGGCGGGATTCCGGCGGTGACCAGTTCCGCCACCTCACCCGCGACCAGACCGTGCGCCAGCGAGCCGCCGGCGTCCGTGCCGACGTACACGGGGATCCCGGCGTCGTACGCTGCGCGCACCGTGTCGTAGCGCCGCTCGTGCAGCCGTCGCATATGGGCCGACCAGCGCGGGTACCTGGACTCGCCGCCCGCGGCGAGCCGGGGGAAGGTGGCGATGTTGACGAGGGTCGGGACGATCGCGACACCGCGCTCGGAGAACAGAGGGATCAGGTCCTCCGTCAGGCCCGTGGCGTGTTCGATGCAGTCGATGCCCGCCTCGACCAGGTCCCGCAGGGAACTCTCGGCGAAGCAGTGCGCGGTGACACGGGCGCCGAGCCGGTGGGCCTCGGCGATGGCCGCCTCCACCGCCTCGCGGGGCCAGCAGGCCGACAGATCGCCGAGGTCGCGGTCGATCCAGTCGCCGACCAGCTTCACCCAGCCGTCGCCGCGCCGAGCCTCCTGGGCGACGTACGCGACCAGCTCGTCCGGCTCGATCTCGTGCGCGAAGTTCCTTATGTAGCGGCGGGTGCGGGCGATGTGCCGACCGGCCCGGATGATCTTCGGGAGGTCCTCGCGGTCGTCGACCCAGCGGGTGTCGGAGGGCGAGCCCGCGTCGCGGATCAGCAGGGTGCCCGCCTCCCGGTCGGTCAGTGCCTGCTTCTCCGCGACGTCCGCGTCGACCGGGCCGTGCGCGCCCAGGCCCACATGGCAGTGCGCGTCCACGAGGCCGGGCAACGCCCAGCCCTCGACGGTCCGGATGTCCTGGGCGCCGGCCGGACGGTCGTACGAGATCCGCCCTCCGACGACCCACAGCTCGTGACGGACCTCGTCGGGGCCGACGAGGATCCGCCCCTTCACGTGCAGTACCGCGTGATCGCTCATGTAGCGCACCTTAGGTCAGCTACCGCTCGGACTTCCCCACCTGGTCCGAGGTCTCCTCCTCCACCTCGGCCATCGCGGGGTCGAGGAGGCGCGAGAGGAAGTGCCGGGTGCGTTCGTGCTGCGGATCGCCGATGACCTGGGCAGGGGCTCCCTCCTCGACGATCACGCCGCCGTCCATGAACACGACCCGGTCGGCGACCTCGCGGGCGAAGGTCATCTCATGGGTGACGACCATCATCGTCATGCCCTCGTCGGCGAGCATGCGCATGACGGCGAGGACGTCGCCCACCAGCTCGGGGTCGAGCGCCGAGGTCGGCTCGTCGAACAGCATGACCTCGGGGCCCATCGCCAGCGAGCGGGCGATGGCAACGCGCTGCTGCTGGCCGCCGGAGAGGGAGGACGGGTAGGCCTCCGCCTTCTCGGACAGACCGACCCGCTCCAGGTTCTCGGCGGCGATCCGCGCGGCCGTCGCCTTGTCCCGCCGGAGCACCCGGCGCTGCGGGAGGGTGAGGTTCTCCGTCACCGACAGGTGCGGGAACAGGTTGAACTGCTGGAACACCATGCCGATACGGCGGCGTACGGCGTCGATGTCGACGTCGGGGTCGGTGACCTCGGTGCCGCCGACGAAGACCTGTCCCTTGGTGGGTTCCTCGAGCAGGTTGACGCATCGCAGGAGCGTCGACTTGCCGGAGCCGGACGGGCCGATGACACAGACGACCTCGCCCTGGGCGATCTCCAGGTCGATGCCCTTCAGCACCTGGTTGTCGCCGAAGGACTTGTGCAGGTCGCGGACCTGGATCTCAGCGGTGCCGGGGATACTCACTTGACCGCCTCCTGGGCGTTGGCCTCCAAGCGGCGCGCGACGAAGCCGAGCGGGATGGTGACGAGCAGATAGCACAGGCCCGCGACCAGGATCGGCGTGGAGTTGGCGGTCGTGCTGGCCAGGTCACGGCCGAACTTGGACAGTTCTCGCTCCTCCAGAGTCACACCGAGCAGCAGGACCAGGGAGGAGTCCTTGAAGAGCATGATGAACTCATTGGTGAGCGGCGGGAGGATGATCCGGAACGCCTGCGGGATGATGATCGAGACCATGGCGCGGGCGGGTGAGAAGCCCAGCGAACGGGCCGCCTCCAGCTGGCCCTTGGGCACCGCCTGGATGCCGGCGCGGAAGGTCTCCGCCATGTAGGCGGCTCCGATCAGGCCGAGCCCGAGGGCGGCCTTGCCGTAGGTGCCGCCCGGGATCTCCGTGCCGGGGAAGGCCAGCGGCACGGCCACGCCGATGAAGACGAAGATCAGCAGTGCGGGCAGGCCGCGGAAGACCTCGATGAAGACGCTCGCGACCCAGCGGTACGGGCCCACGGACGACAGCCGCATCAGCGCGACGACCAGGCCGAGGGCCACTCCGAGGACGAAGCCGGAGACCGTGTAGAGCACGGTGTTCTGCAACGCCAGCGTGATGACGTCGGGGAACATCTGCCGGGCGATGTCCGGCTGCGCGAACTGGTTCTGCAGCCGCCCCCAGTCCGCCGTGACCGCGAAGGCGATCACGGCGGCGACGAAGACGGTGTACTGGGCGCCACGCGACAGGCTGCGCTTCTGGCGCCGGGTCAGGCCCTTTTTCTTCGGCTGGAGTGCTACGTCCGTGTCGGTCATGGGGTCAGGAGGCGGAGGGCGAGGCGGAGGCGGACGCGGGGTACGGACCGATCCACTTCTCGTACAGCTTCTGGTACGTGCCGTCGGACTTGGCGTCCGCGAGTGCCTTGTTGATGGCGGCGAGCAGCTTGGCGTTGCCCTTCTTCACCGAGAAGCCGTACTGCTCACCGGTGTTGAGGTTGTCGACCACCTTGAAGGCGTCCGCGTTGGCCTTGTCCTTCAGCCAGCCCTGGACGACCGGGTAGTCGATGACGACCGCCTGGACCTGACCGGTGCGCAGGCCGTTGAGGACCGCGTCGGAGGACTCGAAGGAGATCGGGTCGTAGCCCTTGCTCTTCGCGTAGTCCTCGCCGGTGGTCTGCGCCTGGGCGCCGAGCTTCTTGCCCTTGGCCTTGACGTCGGCGAGCGAGGTGATGCCGCTCTTCTTGTCGACGAGGACGGCCTGGGTGGCGTCGAAGTACGGGTCGGAGAAGTCGACGTTCTTCTTGCGCTCGGCCGTGATGGTCATACCCGCGGCGGCCACGTCGCACTGGCCGGAGTTCAGGAACGCGCCGGTCTTGAAGTTCTCGAACGGCGTGTCGAGGATCGTCTGCTTCACCCCGAGGTTCTTGGCGACGAGGTCGATCAGTGACACGTCGAAACCCTGCACCTTGCCGTCGATCTCCGACTGGAAGGGCGGGTAGGGCAGGTGGGTGCAGGTGGTGAGCTGACCGGCCTTGACGACCTCGACCCCACCGGCGGCCGTCTTCTTGGCGCCGCCGCCGTTGTCGCTCGACGAGCAGCCGGCCACGAGCACGAGCCCGACCGTCGCGGTGGTTGCGGCCAGGACGCGTGCCCGGCGCCCGATGAGCGTGTTCACGAGGGGGGACCTCCTGTGGGGGAGCTTTGCATTCCGATTGCGAGGTTCCGATTATAAGGAGATGTTTGGGTCTCTCAAACCAAACCCATGGCTACGGGACTGCGCGGCCTGCGAAGTCACCGGCCGGAGCGGGGTGAACCCGGTCGGTCACGCTCATCTGTGCCCACCCCCTCGCGAGCACTGGCTGCGGGACTGCGGGGCCGAGGTGATCGACCTGGCGGTGCCCGTCCCCACGGCGGTCACACGCGGAGGCGGCGACCGGCAACACTCGGTCGGCGCGGAGCCGGTGCTGCCGGACGCGTGGGGTGCGGACCTGTGCGTGATCGGTGCACGGAAGGCGATGGGCGGGCCGGCCGATCTGCCGCCGCACCGGCCGCCACGACGCTCCGAGTGCGGCCGGGCGTGGCGGCGTCGGAACTTGCGTCCCGGGCCCTGGCGGCTCACCGAAAAGGTGCTGAACGTGAACCTGGGGGCGGCCCGGCAGGCCGCGGACTCCGCCTGGCGGTAGCCGTCGGCAGACCTGAACGGCCTCGTCCGCAAACACCGGACGGGCGCGCATCGACGGAGTTGCCGGGGTCTGAATTCAAGGCTATTTCGGAATTCCTTTTCATCGAGAGCTTTCCCGAGTTCTCCTGCCCGCTTTTTGCGGAGCTAAACAAGGGTGATTTCATCCGGGTTTCAACCCTGTGACACACTCCACACGGTCGATGCATTTGTCCTGTTTCGCGCGGTGCAAATCGCCACATTTCCTCGGCCTGCGCCGCCATGGCCGCACCCCTACTCCGTGCATTTTTGCATTTGCCTCGCTAAATTCAAGCCGCATGACTGCCGCACAAGCAGACCTGCTCATCGACCGCCCGGAGGTGACGGACGGGGGTTCCCTGTGGCGTATCGCCAAGGACTCCGGAACCCTCGACCTGAACTCCTCGTACAGCTATCTGCTGTGGTGCCGCGACTTCGCCGGCACATCGGCGGTCGCGCGCGGGGCGGACGGGAAGCCCGTCGGATTCGTCACCGGCTATGTACGGCCGGAGCGCCCCCACACCCTGCTCGTCTGGCAGGTGGCGGTCGACGCGGCACACCGGGGGCGCGGGATCGCCGCGGCGCTGCTCGACGGACTGACCGCGCGGATCGGCGCCGAGCGCCCGATCACCTCCGTCGAGACGACCATCACCCCCGGCAACACCGCCTCCGAGCGCCTGTTCACCTCGTACGCCGCCCGGCACGGCGCCCGTGTCACCCGCGAGGTGCTGTTCGACGCGGGCCTGTTCCCGGACGGCGCTCACGAGCCCGAAATCCTGTACCACATCGGGCCGTTGACCCCCCACACATCGCACTGAGGAGCGATCAACCGTGACCATCACCCAGCCCGACCTCAGCGTCTTCGAGACCCTCGAGTCCGAGGTACGCAGCTACTGCCGCGGCTGGCCCACCGTCTTCGACCGTGCGCAGGGCAGCCTGATGTACGACGAGGACGGACACCGGTATCTCGACTTCTTCGCCGGAGCGGGCTCGCTCAACTACGGGCACAACAACCCCGTCCTGAAACGGGCGTTGATCGACTACCTGATGCGCGACGGGGTCACCCACGGGCTCGACATGTCCACCACGGCCAAGCGGTCCTTCCTGCAGACCTTCCAGGACCTGGTGCTGCGGCCGCGCGACCTGCCGTACAAGGTCATGTTCCCGGGGCCGACCGGCACCAACGCCGTGGAGTCCGCGCTGAAGCTGGCCCGGAAGGTGAAGGGCCGCGAGGCGATCGTGTCGTTCACCAACGCCTTCCACGGCATGTCCCTCGGCTCACTGGCCGTGACCGGCAACGCCTTCAAGCGGGCCGGGGCCGGCATACCGCTGGTGCACGGGACACCCATGCCGTTCGACAACTACTTCGACGGCAAGGTCCCCGACTTCCTGTGGTTCGAGCGGCTCCTGGAGGACCAGGGGTCCGGGCTCAACAAGCCGGCCGCCGTGATCGTGGAGACCGTGCAGGGCGAGGGCGGTATCAACGTCGCTCGTCCGGAGTGGCTGCGGGCCCTGTCCGAGTTGTGCGAGCGGCAGGACATGCTGCTGATCGTCGACGACATCCAGATGGGGTGCGGACGCACCGGTGCCTTCTTCTCCTTCGAGGAGGCCGGGATCGTGCCCGACATCGTCACCGTGTCGAAGTCCATCAGCGGTTACGGACTGCCCATGTCGCTCTGCCTGTTCAGGCCCGAGCTGGACATCTGGGAGCCGGGCGAGCACAACGGCACCTTCCGCGGCAACAACCCCGCGTTCGTCACCGCCACTGCGGCCCTGGAGTCGTACTGGACCGACGGGTCCGCCATGGAGAAGCAGACCCGGGCCCGCGGCGAGCAGATCGAGCAGGCGCTCGTCGCCATCACCGAGGAGAACCTCGCCGACGTCAAGGAGTACCGGGGCCGGGGGCTCGTGTGGGGCATGGAGTTCCACGACAAGGCGCGCGCCGACCGGGTCACGCGGCGCGCCTTCGAACTCGGGCTGCTCATCGAGACGTCCGGCCCGGAGGGCGAGGTCGTCAAGCTGCTGCCCGCCCTCACCGTCACCCCCGAGGAACTGGACGAGGGACTGAGCGTCCTCGCCCGCGCCGTTCGCGAAACCGTCTAGCAAGGAGGCTGTGCACCACCGTGATCGTCCGTTCGTTCAAGGACATCGAAGGCACCGACCGGCATGTGAAGTCGGCGTCCGGCACCTGGGAGAGCAAGCGCATCGTCCTCGCCAAGGAGCGGGTCGGCTTCTCTCTCCACGAAACCGTGCTGTACGCGGGGACGGAGACGTCGATGTGGTACGCGAACCACATCGAGGCCGTCGTGTGTGTCGAGGGCGCGGCCGAGCTCACCGACCACGAGACCGGGAGGACGTACGCCATCACTCCCGGGACCATGTACCTCCTCGACGGGCACGAGCGGCACACGCTCCGCGTCCAGGAGGACTTCCGCTGCATCTGCGTGTTCAACCCGCCCGTGACCGGACGGGAGGACCACGACGAGAACGGCATCTATCCGCTGCTCACCGAACCCGAGGAGGTGTGAGGACCATGACCGTCACCGATCTCTATCCCAGCCGCGGCGCCGCAGAGGTGTCCGTTCCGCGCCAGGACCCGGTCGTCTGGGGCGCCCCCGACACCCCCGGCCCGATTGCGACCACCGATCTGCAGGCGTACGAGCGCGACGGCTTCCTCGCGATCGACCAGCTGATCACCGACGACGAGGTCGCCGTCTACCGGCGGGAGCTGGAGCGGCTCGTCGACGACCCGGCGATCCGCGCCGACGATCGCTCCATCGTCGAACCGAAGTCGAAGGAGATCCGCTCCGTCTTCGAGGTGCACCGGATCAGTGAGGTGTTCGCCTCGCTCGTCCGGGACGAGCGGGTGGTCGGGCGGGCCCGGCAGATCCTGGGCTCGGACGTGTACGTCCACCAGTCCCGGATCAACGTCAAGCCGGGCTTCGGGGCCAGCGGGTTCTACTGGCACTCCGACTTCGAGACCTGGCACGCCGAGGACGGTCTGCCGAACATGCGGACGGTGTCCGTGTCGATCGCGCTGACCGAGAACCTCGACACCAACGGCGGGCTCATGATCATGCCGGGCTCGCACCGGACGTTCCTCGGATGTGCGGGAGCCACGCCCGAGGACAACTACAAGAAGTCGCTGCAGATGCAGGACGCGGGCACGCCGTCCGACGAGGCGCTGACCGCCATGGCGAGCGAGTACGGCATCAGGCTCTTCACCGGCCGGGCCGGCTCCGCGACCTGGTTCGACTGCAACTGCATGCACGGGTCCGGCGACAACATCACGCCGTTCCCGCGCAGCAACGTCTTCATCGTGTTCAACAGCGTGGAGAACGCCGCGGTGGAGCCGTTCGCGGCTCCGGTACGGCGGCCGGAGTTCATCGGGGCGCGGGACTTCACCCCCGTGCGCTGAACCGGCGGCGCCGGACTACAGCCAGGCCAGCGATGCCGCCCGCTCCAGGACGTTCCGTACGGCCCCCTCGTCGCCCGTGTCACCGCGCGGGACGGCGTCGGGGGCGTACCGGCCGCCGACGAGCAGACAGAAGTCGACCGGGTCCAGGGCGAGTTCGGCGCGTACCGGCTCGTCCTCGGAGCCGAGGACCCACTCGTCCCCGCCGGTGACCGAGAACAGCACCGGCGGGGCGCTGGGGCCGAGGGCCAGGGCGAGGACGCGGACGGCCAGGCGGACCAGCCGGTCCAGGTGCTCCTCGGGCGGCGGCGGGACGGCGAGCCCGAGGGCGCGGCCGATGTCGTCGGTGTGGATCCAGGCCTCGAAGGCGCGGACCAGGAAGTGGTCGGCGACCGGCAGCCGCACGCCCATCAGCGTCACGGCACGGGCGGCCCGTGCCGGATCGCGGGCCTCGGGCGTGCCGAGCAGCGCGTGCGCCTGCGCGGACCAGGCCGCGACGGTGTCCTGCGGGGCGCGTCCGCGCTCGTGGGCGATCACCTCCGCGGTCCGCCGCTCCCAGGCGTCCTCCCAGCCCACGCCCTCCGCCGGCGAGGGCGGCACCGGCGCGTCGGGGCCGAGCAGCACGACCAGATGCTCGTCGGCGGCGAGAAGGTGGGCGACGGTCGCCTGCACGTCCCATCCATGGACCACCGGGGTGTCCCAGCGTCCGTCGGCCTCGGGCAGGAGTGCGGCCAGTCCGCAGACGGCGGCCGCATAGGGCGCGGCATGGCCGGCCACTCGGGTCGCGGCGGGGCGCCGCCGGGCGAGGGCGGCGGCGATCACACCGTTGCCGGGCCGCTCGCCGGTGCCGTTCCGGAGCGGGCCGTCCAGCAGCCGGACCGTCTCCCGCAGGCGTTCCGCCTCCGCCGCGCAGCTCTCGCACTCGGCCAGATGCGGCGGAACCGTGCGCTCCTCCTCGGGCGGCAGGGCGCCGAAGGCCCAGGCTGCCAGCAGGTCACGTACGCCGTCGTGCTCGGTCATCGCCGCGCGCCTCCTTCCTCCGCCATCATGCGCCCCTTTCCAGCGGGGAGTGCGGCCGGTCGGTCAAATCGGCCAAGGACGCGGCCAGGGTGCGCAGCGCGGTGCGCAGCCGGGTCTTGGCGGTGCCCTCGGGGATCCCCAGTTCGACCGCGGCCTGCCGGTAGCTGCGGCCCGCGAAGTAGGCGAGGTGGACCACCTCCCGCTGGGGCCGCGGGAGTTCGGCGAGGGCGGAGTGCAGCAGCAGGGATCGCTCGCGGTCCACGACCGTCTCGTCGGGGCCCGGGCCCGGCTCCGGGATCGCGTGCAGCGCGGCGTCGTCGGCGCGCACGTCCTTGCGGTGCCGGGCCTCGCCGCGCACCCAGTCCACGGCCCGGCGGTGGGCCAGCAGGGACAGCCAGGTGCGCAGCGAGCCGCGGCGCGCGTCGAAGGCGTACGGTCTGCTCCACAGGTGGGCGAAGACCTCCTGCGCGACTTCCTCGGCGGCGGCCGGGCTGCGGGTGACCCGCGCGGCGACCCG
Source organism: Streptomyces herbicida (assembly GCF_032656585.1). Classification (NCBI taxonomy): domain Bacteria; kingdom Bacillati; phylum Actinomycetota; class Actinomycetes; order Kitasatosporales; family Streptomycetaceae; genus Streptomyces; species Streptomyces herbicida. The sequence continues at coordinate 8,392 of NZ_JAUYWJ010000030.1, read as the reverse complement.
CCGCACCAGCCCGCCGTACGCCGTGTACACCTCGGTCAGTGCGGACTCGTCGCCGTACACCAGCCGCCGGTGCAGGTCGGCATCGGCCGACGTCTTGTCCGTACCGTCTGCGGAGTCGGTCACCGGTACCACCACCCCCGGTGCCCTTCCTAGCGTCCTGGCGGAGCCCGCGCCAGAGGGTCAGCCCGACAGGACGTCCAGCAGGCGGTCGACGTCGGCAGCCGTGTTGTACAGGTGGAAGGAGGCGCGCAGGTTGCCCGCGCGGTTGGAGAGCTCGATGCCGGCGCGGCTCAGCTCGGGCTGGCGGTCGCCGAGCCCGGGGACCGAGACGATCGCCGAGCCGGGGGCGGGCACGGGCGCGTGGCCGAGGGTCGCGAGTCCGGCCCGGAGCCGGTCGGCGAGGGCCACGTCGTGGGCGTGGACGGCGGCCACGCCGAGTTCCTCGATCAGGTCGAGCGAGCGGCGCAGACCCGCGAAGGTGAACAGGGCGTGGCTGAGGTCGAAGCGCCGGGCGGAGTGGGCGAGTTCGGCGACCGGGCCGTAGCAGCTGTCCCACGGGTTCTCGCCCGCGACCCAGCCCGCGAGCACCGGGCTGAGCCCGCCGAAGTCCTCGGGGACCACGAGGAAGGCCGCGCCGTGCGGGCCGAGCAGCCACTTGAAGGAGACGGCGGCGGTGAAGTCGTGGGCGTCCGCGTCCATCGGGAGCCAGCCGGCGGCCTGGGAGAAGTCGACGTAGGTGCGTGCCCCGTGCTCGCGGGCGGCCTCGCGCAGGGCGGGCAGGTCGGCGACGCGTCCGTCGGCCGACTGGGCGGCGCTCACCGCGACCAGCGCGGTGTCCGGGCGGACGGAGTCGGCGATGCGCTCCAGCGGCACCGTGCGGACCTTGAGGTCGCCGCGGACGTGGAACGGGTTCAGCACGGAGGTGAAGTCGTCCTCGGCGGTGAGGACTTCGGCGCCGGCGGGCAGCGAGGCGGCGATCACCCCGCTGTGCGCGGCGACCGAGGCACCGGCCGCTACCCGGGTCACCGGGACTCCGGCGAGCCGGGCGTAGGCGGCCCGGCAGGCCTCCACGTCCTCGAACAGCGGGGTCAGCGGACGGCCCTCGGCCCGCAGCAGCGCCGCCTCGTGCAGGGCGGCGACGGTACGGGCCGGCAGCAGGCTGTTGCTCGCGGTGTTGAGATAGGTGCTCTGCGGGGTGAACTCGGCGCGGACGAGGGTCTCGAACGTCTCCGTGGTCTCCATGGGTCCACTCTGCGGCCCGACGAAGCCATAAGTCCATTGCGGATTTTTACGTGGATCCGCTTAGAAACGCTTATACATCCGCGCCGACCTGTGGTTTCAGTGCTGCGGCACCGCGCACCCGTCCGGGCCGCATGCCTCGGCGTCACCCTGGCCGACCAGCTTCAGCGGCGAACGCTCGCCCCACGCCTGGCTCAGCGCCTGGGTGAAGACCTCGGCGGGCTGGGCGCCGGAGACGCCGTACTTGCGGTCGAGGACGAAGAAGGGCACGCCGTTCGCGCCGAGCTCGGCGGCCTCGCGCTCGTCGGCGCGGACCTCGTCGGCGTGCGCGGCCGGATCGGCGAGCACCTTGCGGGCGGCGTCGGCGTCCAGGCCCGCCTCGGCGGCGAGCTCCACGAGCCGCTCGTCGCCCTCGCTGAAGACGGAGCGCTCCTCTGCGAAGTTCGCCCGGTACAGGATCTGGATCAGCTCGTCCTGCCGGCCCTGCTCCTTGGCGAAGTGCAGCAGGCGGTGCATGTCGAAGGTGTTGCCGTGGTCGCGGTCCCGGGTGCGGTAGTCCAGGCCCTCGGCGGCGGCCTGCGCGCCCAGGTTGTCCTCGCCGGCCTGGGCCTGCGCCTCGCTCATGCCGTACTTCTTGGCGAGCATCGTCAGCACCGGCTGCACGTCGCCCTTGGCGCGGCCCGGGTCCAGCTCGAAGGACCGGTGCACCACCTCGACCTCGTCGCGGTGCGGGAAGGCCGCCAGCGCCTTCTCGAAGCGGGCCTTGCCCACGTAGCACCAGGGGCAGGCGATGTCGCTCCAGATCTCGACGCGCATGTCTTCGGCTCTCTCCAGGTCGTACGGACGCGGAGACTCTCTCCGCCCAGTACGTGAACGTTCAAGCAGAGAGGTTCATTCCCCGGGCACCGAGAAGCGCAGGAAGAGGTGGTGGTCCCCCTCGGCGGGCGGGTTGTCCGGGTCCGGGACCCAGCCCTGGCGGGTGTAGAAGGCCTGGGCCCGCGCGTTGTCCACGTGCACGTCGAGCACGGCGGTCCGCTTGCCGTCGGCCTGCCACTCCTCCACGCACGCCCGGTGCAGGGCCGTGCCGAGGCCGGAGCGCCAGTGGTCGGGATCGATGTGGAACTGGAACAGCTTGACCGTCTCCGCGGGGGCGTCGTCCGGGGTGCGGAAGGAGGCGATGCCGACGATGGCGCCGTGCGCGACGGCACACAGCACATGGCCGTCCGGCCGCTCGATGGAACTCTGCCAGGCGGCACTCCAGTCCACGTCGGACTGCGGGACGCCGTCCGGGTAGTAGGTCGAGCGTGCCCGGAAGTGCAGGTCGGCGATGACCTGGGCCTCGGCGCGCACGGCTGTCCTGATCACCAGGGATTCGACGGTCCGATGCTCACTGATCATGCTGCGGAAGACGTACCGGGAGCCGGTCCGGTTCCGCGGCGGCTCAGCTCCCGTCGCGCAGGTCGTCCGGCCAGCCGGGCCTGAACTCGATGTGGTCGTACGTCACCACGCACCCCTCCCCCAGCGGCGACTGGGTCATGAAGCCGACCAGCGCCGCGTCCGTCTCCTTCTCCCCGCCCAGGGTGAAGAGCCGGACGAAGGTCCAGCGTACGCCGTCGCGGGAGGCGTGGAAGGCGAAGGCACGGCCCGTGCGGCTGATCCGCAGCCAGACCGAACTGCCCTCCACCGTGAAGGCGTTGGCGTCGTCGGAGTGCCCCCGGGTGACTACCGTGCAGACGGTGGGCACGTCCGGGGAGTACTCCAGGCAGAGCTTGGCCCACGCCCGGTCGCTCACATGGACGTAGAGCACGCCCGCGTCGAACGCGGCACCGAACCCGACGGTGACCCGGGCGATCAGCTGGAATTCCCCTTCCGGCGCCCCGAGCAGCCGGGGCGCGTCGGAGGCGGGATCCAGCGCCTCGTCGGTGGGCGGCACGAACCGGTCCTGCCGGGGCCCTGCCCAGCCGCTGAGGATGCCGTCCTCGTAGGACCAGTGACCGTCGGGGCCGTATGTACGGAGGAGGAAGGGAAGTTCGGGAAGTTCCAGGTCCATGGCCAGAGTCTCTCAGCTTCCGATCTCCGCCACCGGCGTCCGTACGGGTTCGGCGTTCCAGATGCCCGTTGAAGCGCACGAGCCGGCCGCAGCCAGCGCTCGACGGCCGTACCCCCGACGGACGTCGAGGTGGAGGTCGTCGCCGGGTACGGGCCACCGTGGTGCTGGGCCGACGCCACCGCGACCCCCGTCGGCCAGCCGTTCAGAGATGCAGGTTCAGCTTTCCAGACGGCCGTTGAAGCGCCGGGGCAGGCCCAGTGGATTGTCGTCGCGAAGCTCCTTCGGGAGCAGCGCCTCCGGAGCGTTCTGATAGACGACCGGCCGCAGCCAGCGCTCGACGGCCGTACCCCCGACGGACGTCGAGGTGGAGGTCGTCGCCGGGTACGGGCCACCGTGGTGCTGGGCCGACGCCACCGCGACCCCCGTCGGCCAGCCGTTCACCAGCACCCGGCCGGCCAGCGGCGTCAGCTCCGCCAGGATCTCCGCGCCGCGGCCGTCACCCGCCGCCTCCTCCGCCGAGAGGTGCACGGTCGCGGTGAGGTTGCCGGGCAGCCGGGACAGAACGGCGGTCGCCTCGTCCTGGTCCTCGTAGCGGACCACCACGGTCACCGGTCCGAAGCACTCCTCCAGGAGCAGGTCGTACGCCCCCTCCTCGGCCAGCCGGCTCGCCGGAACCGTCAGGAAGCCCGGGCTCACCGTGTGCTCGCTGCCCGCGCCGGGGGTCACTGGAGACTCCACGCCGGACAGCGCGGCCCGCTCTGCGACACCGGCGATGAAGTTGTCCCGCATGCGGTGGTCGAGCAGGACCCCCGCCTCGGTGTCACTGACCGCGTCCGTGAGCGACTTGACCAGGCCGTCGCCCGCCGCGCCGGACGGCACCAGCACCAGGCCCGGCTTCACACAGAACTGCCCCACGCCCAGCGTCATCGACCCGGCGAGACCGGCGCCGATCGCCTCGGCGCGCTCGGCGGCCGCGGCCTCGGTGACGACGACGGGGTTGAGGGAGCCCAGCTCGCCGTGGAAGGGGATCGGGACCGGCCGGGCGGCGGCCGCGTCGAAGAGGGCACGTCCGCCCCGTACGGAACCGGTGAAGCCGGCCGCCGCGACCAGCGGGTGCTCGATGAGCCCGACGCCCGCCTCGAAGCCGTGGACCAGGCCGAGGGCACCGTCGGGGACGCCGTGCTCGGCGGCGGCCCGGCGCAGCACCTTGGCGACCAGCTCGGACAGCGCCGGGTGGTCGGGGTGGGCCTTGACGACGACCGGGTTGCCCGCGGCCAGGGCACTCGCGGTGTCGCCGCCGGCGACCGAGAAGGCGAAGGGGAAGTTGGAGGCCGAGTAGACGGCGACGACGCCCAGCGGCACCTTGTAGCGGCGCAGGTCCGGGATCGGCGGGGTCGCGGTGTCGTCGGGGTGGTTGATGATGACGTCGAGGAATGCGCCCTCGTCGACGATGTCCGCGAAGGCCCGCAACTGGTAGGTGGTGCGCGAGAGTTCGCCGGTCAGTCGGACCGGGCCCAGCGCGGTCTCGGCGTCGGCGGCCTCCACCAGCTGGTCCCTCGCCGCGTCCAGCCCCACGGCGGCGGAGCGCAGGAAGGCCGAGCGCACGGCGCGGTCGGCGAGGGAGCCGCGCGCGGCGTGGGCGGCCCGGACGGTGGCGTCCACCTCCTCGGCCGTGGCCTCCACCGCAACCTGTTCACGCTGCTTCCCGGTACGCGGGTCGACACTCCAGACTGGTGCTGCTGCCACCGCGGATCCCTCCACGTTCATTGCGGATGCATTGCCGCTGCAATGCCGCAGTATCTGGGTCATTCACCAGGGCGTTCGATATACTGAACACCGTCTCTGATGATGAATGTGCTGTCGGAGACTATATCTCTGGTTCTCGTCGAACGAAGGGGTCAAAGGCGATGTCGGCAGGCGAGACAGGCGGCGGGGCGCAGGTCAAGTCCGCGGTGCGGACCGTTGAATTGCTCGAGTACTTCGCCGGCCGGCCCGGCATGCACTCCCTCGCGGCGGTCCAGGAGGCTGTCGGTTATCCCAAGTCCAGCCTGTACATGCTGCTGCGCACGCTGGTGGAGCTGGGCTGGGTGGAGACGGACGCGACCGGCACCCGGTACGGCATCGGGGTGCGGGCGCTACTCGTCGGCACCTCCTACATCGACGGCGACGAGGTGGTCGCGGCGGCCCGGCCCACCCTGGACCGGCTCTCCGACGACACCACGGAGACCATCCACCTGGCCCGTCTGGACGGCACCAACGTGGTGTACCTGGCCACCCGCCAGTCCCAGCACTACCTGCGCCCGTTCACCCGCGTCGGCCGCCGGCTGCCCGCCCACTCCACGTCCCTCGGCAAGGCGCTGCTGGCGACCCACACCGACGAACAGGTCCGCAAGCTGCTGCCGGAGACCCTCCCCGCACTGACCGAGCACACCATCACCGACCGGGAGAAGCTCATCGAGGAGCTGCACCAGGTCCGCGAGCAGGGCTTCGCCGTCGACCGCGAGGAGAACACACTGGGGCTGCGCTGCTTCGGCGTCGCGATCCCGTACCGCACCCCCGCGCGCGACGCCATCAGCTGCTCGGTGCCCGTGGCCCGGCTGACCCCCGCCCACGAGCAGATGATCAAGGACGCTCTGTTCGACGCCCGGGACCGGCTCACGCTGGCCACGCGGAGGCTCTGAGCAGGACGGCGTCTCCGCCGTGCGGCGGAGGCGGATCATCGTCGTGCAGGAGGTGGACCCGCCCTTCGGCACGGGAGCGTTGAGGCATGAACCCCTCGACCGCTCCCGCCCCGGCCCGCGTTGTCACCGGCCACCGCCGCCGCCTGCTGCGGCTCGTGGCCATCGTCGCGTGTCTGCCGTATCTGTGCCTCAAGCTCGCCTGGATCGCGGGGAGTCACCTCGGCATCCCGGACGGGAGTCCGCTGCTGAAGCACCGGGTGACCATGGTTGTCGCCAACGGCCTCACGGTGCTGATGGACGCGACTGTCATCGTGCTGGCCCTGTTGCTGACCCGGCCGTGGGGACGGCGGGTGCCCTCCTGGCTGCTCGCGGTGCCGATGTGGGTCGCCACGGGACTTCTCGCGCCGATCATGGTGGGATTTCCGCTGCAGATGGTCGTCCACGGGGGTTCGGACAGCGGTGACGGCCGGCCGTTCCTCGACGGGTGGGTGTTCGGGGTCGTGTATGGGGGGTTCATCGTGCAGGGGCTCGCACTGGGGGCGCTCTTCGTCGGGTATGCCCGCGAGCGGTGGGGACACCTGTGGCAGGGGCGGGTGTGGGACCTGCCCGCGCAGAGCGCGCCGGCCGCGCAGCGGACGACCGCCGTGACGGCGGCCGTGCTCGCACTGGTTCCGGGCACGCTCCGGCTGCTGTGGGCCTGCGGGGTCACCACCGGGCGGGACACGAGCAGCAGCCGCCCGATGGAGGTGGTCTACGTCGGCTTCCTGGCCGCCGCCGTCGTCGGCGCCTGGCAGCTCGCCTTCCGCCGGGGCCGCCCGCTGCCGGTCGGTGTGCCGCTCGCCCTGGGCTGGACCGGCTCCGGGGCGGTGGCCTGCTGGGGCGCGTGGCAGGCACTGGCTCCGCTGGCCGGGGTGAACGACATCGCCCACGGCCCGACACAGTTGCTGGACCTCACCTACGCCGGCCAGGTGATCACCGGCGTCCTCGTCGCGGTCCTCGGCGCCCGGTTCCTCGCCGAGCGGTCCGCCCGGGCCCCGAAGCGGCCCGCGCGGTGAGGACGTTCGCCCGGCCGCTGTTCGGCCGCACGGCGCGCCGCCGCTGGATCCATCTGATCCTGGGCGGCGCGCTCGCCATGCCGTACGTCTTCGTCGGCGAGGTGATCGTCGGGCCCATCCTCGGCTCGGACCGCTTCTGGGGCGACCTGCCCGTCCAACTGGGCTCCTTCGCCGTGGGGTTGCCGATCGCCGCGGTCACCTCCCTGTTCCCGCTGACCCGCCCGCTGGAGGCGGGAGCCGCCCGCGCCCTGTGCGGCGTGCCCCCGGATACGCTGGCCCAGGGTCCCGCCCGGACCCGGGCCGCGAGGGGGCGGACGGCGGCCTGGTTCACGCTGCATCTGGGGTTCGGCGGGATCGTCTCGGGGATGTCCCTCGCCGTGCCGCCGTTCGCGGGGGTGCTGATCGTGCTGCCGCTCTTCTCGTGGCTGCGCGGCACACGGCTCGCACTGCCCGAAGTCTTCGACCACGCCTGGGCGCTGGCGCTCGCGCCGGTCGCCGGTGTCGCCATGCTGCTCGCGCTCGCCGGCTGCGCGGCCGGGTCCGGCGCGCTCCTCGCCCGCTCGGCGCCCGCGCTGCTCGGGCCCACCCCCGAGGACCGGCTCGCGGCGGCCGAGGCGCGCGCCGCCGACCTCGCCGTACGCAACCGGCTCGCCCGCGAGCTGCACGACTCCGTCGGCCACGCCCTGAGCGCCGTCACCCTGCAGGCGAGCGCGGCCCGCCGCGTCCTCGACACCGACCCGGAATTCGTCCGTGAGGCCCTCGCCGCCATCGAGGAGACCACCCGGCGCACGGTGGGCGAACTCGACGCGGTGCTCGGCGTGCTGCGGGACGGCGACGCTCCCGGCACGGCACCCGCGCCCACCCTCGCGGCCGACCTCGAGGGGCTGCTGCGGCGCACCCGGGCGGGCGGGCAGAGCGTCGAGGCCACCGTCACGGCCGACCCGGCGACGCTGCCGCCGCCGCTCTCCCGCGAGGCCTACCGCATCGTGCAGGAAGGACTGAGCAACGTCCTCAAGCACGCGGGCGCCCAGGTCGAGGCCGCCTTGCGGATAGCCGCCGCCGACGGGCACCTGGAGATCAGCGTGGAGAACCCGCTGAGCGGCCCCTGCCCCTCCCGGCCCGGCGGCGGCCACGGGCTGCGCGGCATCGCCGACCGGGTCCGGCTGCTGGGCGGCACGGTGACGGCCGGTCCGGCCGAGGGCATGTGGCGGCTGCACGTACGACTGCCGATGAAAGGACATCCCAATCGTGATGTCAAGCCGCTCTTGTGACGGGAGGTGAACCTTGATAGCACTCTCCGTCACGGATCATCGCCCACAGGACGTTCAGCCTGCGGCGGGCGAGCGCGAGCAGGGCCTGCTTGTGTC
>NZ_JAUYWJ010000029.1:0-129717 GCF_032656585.1 Streptomyces herbicida | reverse complement strand
TGAGGAAACGCCTGTGTCAGCACCCCGACCGCGACCCGATCCGACAGTCGCCCACCTGATGACTTCAGTTGACCTGCTCTTGGCACACCACAACAACGACCAGATTGCCCCTAAGTTACCGGTATTGGGGCTAGCCCGCCAAGTCGGATCCGAACGCGGTGTACTTGTGGGCCGGCAGGCCCACCTTGGCCGGACCGAAGGTCGTCGACGCCGTCGTCGAATAGAGCGTGGACGACGCGCCCGGCAGGAACCAGGCCGCGCCCTCCGGGTCGTTCTCCTGAGCGGCGACGGCCGTGAGGTCGGCGTGGCCGTCGTGGTTCACGTCCGAAGCGAGGAGCGTCTGACCGAAGGCGTCGATTCCCTCCACCGACCCCGGCACGCCGGGGCTGTCCTGGGTCAGGAACACCGGGCGGGTCGTGGTCACGCCGGAGGCCGAGCCCCGCAGCAGGGTGATCGCCCCGGCGGCGGGGAAGTAGTGCGAGTCGTCCCCGAAGGACTCACCCGGCGCACCAATCGCGAGATCCCCGAAGCCGTCCTTGTCGAAGTCGCCGATCGCCAGCGCCTGCCCGAAGCGGTCGCCGTTCTCCGAGGTGTCCGGGACGCCCGCGGTGTTCTGCGTGTACGTGACGCGGTGCGTGCCGCTCGGGCCGGACGAGGTGCCGTAGATGACGTGGATCTTGCCGCCGGCGGAGGCCGAGGGCTCGTCGGCCGGATCCTCGGGGTTGCCGAGGACGATGTCGCCGTAGCCGTCCTTGTTCAGGTCGCCGATCGCGGCCGTCTCGGCGGCGCGCAGGGTCGTCGTCTTGCTGATGCCGTCGGAGGTGCCCTTGTAGTACACGGCGGTGGCGAGCTGGTCGCGGTCGGGCTTCTGGCCCGTGACCACGAGGTCGGCCTTGGTGTCGCCGCTGACCCGGCCGGCGGTGAGGACCGGCTTGTCGATGCCCGGGGAGTACGAGGACACCCTGCCGGTCGCGCCCGACTTGCCGAACGGGCCGCGGATGAGCCGGATCCGCCAGGTGGGGCTGCCCGAGTCGCCCTGCGCGGAGATCGCCAGGTCGGGCTTGCCGTCGCCGGTGAAGTCCGCCGCCGCGATGCTCAGGCCGAAGTAACTGCCGTACAGCGTCTGCGGGTTCTTCACCGTCGTACCGCCGGACAGGCCGCTGCGGGAGCCCCAGACGATGACGACCGTGCCCGCGTCCTCGGCGCTGCCGGCCCTCTCGTGCGGGGCGCCGACGACGAGGTCGCTGTAGCCGTCGCGGTTGAGGTCGGCGACGGCGATCTGGTCGCCGAACTCGTCGCCCTTCTCGGCGCTGTCGGGGATGCCCGCGGTGTTCTGGCTGATCAGCTGGTGCTTGGCGGGGTTCAGCCCGCTCGCCGTGCCGTAGGCCACGGCCACCTGCCCGGCCTGCGACTTCCCGTTCACCGTGGCGTCGGGGGCCGCGATGGCCACGTCCCGGTAGCCGTCGCCGTTGAAGTCGCCCGCAAGCCCGGAGGGGGCGGCGGAGGCGGGAGTGGACAGGACCAAGGGGGTGAGGCCCGCGACGAGCAGGGCGGCGAGCGCCGTCGTTCCGGGCAGAGGGTGCTTCACGTAAGTGTCTCCAGATGAGGAAAAAAAGGGGGTCAATCCGGCAGGCCCGCGCCGATGCAGGGGCGGGCGCCCAGTGCGAGGGACTGGGTGGTGAGCAGCGTCGAGCCGGTACCGGCGGGGCCCGAGGACATGCCCGGGAGCAGATACAGGCGGCCCACCTCGTTGGCCGATTTGGAGCCCCACAGGATGGTGAAGACGCCGTGGCGGGCACCGTCGTCCTCGCCGGGAGCGGTGACGACGACATCGCCGTCGCCGTCCTTGTTCATGTCCGCAGTGGTGACCTTCGCACCGAAGAAGTCGTTGGTCTCGGCGCTGCCCGGAACGGACGGGGTGTTCTGACTGGCCACCGACCGCTCGCGAGGTCGAGGCCGTGCGCCGTGCCCCGGACGACCACGACGGCTCCCGCCTGCTTCTCGCCGCCCACGGTGGCGGTGCGGTCGCCGAGGACGAGGTTACGGTCGCCGTCGCCGTTGAAGTCGTCCGCATACTTCGCCCCGGCGGCGGCCACGGCGGCCGATGAGCCCAGCGCCAGCGGGGTGAGGCCGGAGTCGAGGAGCGTGGCGGCCGGCAGCCAGGTGCCCGTGTGCAAGGTGTCTCCAACGGTCGCAGCGGACTCCCGGGGGCCGGGTGCCGCGATCAGAAGACGTTCGGCAAATGGCAAGGGTTGTGCGTGAGTTCGGTGAATTTCTGAGGCGGCTGTGACGGCTTCGTCAGCCCTGTGACTCAGGGTCACGAAACAGTGGCGTAGGGTGAACGACCGGGGCGGAGGGTCGCGGGGAGTTGGCTGCGCGGCCTAGAGGCGAGTGACGATGAGGGCGATGTCGTCGGTACCGCCGCTGCTCACACCGAGGCGGGCGAGCAGGGTGTCCGCCAGATGGTCGGGGGTGAGCCGGGCGTTGTCGCTGAGGATGTCGGTCATGCGCTGCAGGCCGGTGTCGATGTCCTCGTCGCGGCGTTCGATGAGGCCGTCGGTATAGAGCACGAGTGTGTCACCGGGCTTGTAGGGGACGGCGGCCTGCGGGCGGGGGACATGGAGGGGGCGGGCTCCCAGCGGCGGGTCGGTGGCCTGGTCGAGGAAGACGAACGTGCCGTCGGTGTGCACGAGTACGGGTGGGAGATGACCAGCACTGCTGTAGGTGATGTGCCGGCGATGGGTGTTGATGACGGCTTTGACGGCGGTCGTGGCCAGTGCTCCGTCCACCGAGCGGGCATACAGGCCCAGCACCTCCATCGCCCGGGAGGGCTCACTCAGTGCGCGGACGGCGGCGGACAGCGCGCTGCGCAGCATGCCCATCGTGGCCGCCGCCTCCAGGCCGTGGCCGACCACGTCCCCGACCGCCAGGGAGAACGCGTCGTCGGACATGTCCACCACGTCGTACCAGTCGCCGCACACGTTCAGCCCCTCGGAGGCGGGCAGGTAACGCACGGCGACGTCGGGGTGCCGGGCCAGGTCGGGGGAGTGCAGCATCGCTTCCTGGAGCGTGACGGCGACCTGGCGTTCCCTGGCATGGGCCTGGCGCAGCTCCTCGTTCACCTGCTGGAGCTCCTGGGCCCGCGTGTACAGTTCCGCCTCCATGGCTTCCCGCTCGCTGAGCGTCTGGCCCGACCGAGGAGGGAACGGGTGGGCCAGCACGAACTCGGTGACATCCTCGACGCGGTGGATGACCCATGCCACCTGTCCGTCCGGCCCGAGCACGGGAGTGTTCATCGGCGACCACCAGCGCTCTTCGAACACTCCCGGCTGGTCGGCTACCGGGATGTCGTACTTCTGCACGGCCATCGGGTCCACCTCGCGTGACTGCAGTACACGGTGGAGCGAGGCGTTGAGATTGCGCATCCCGTCGGCATCGGGGTCGTCGGGATTGTCCGGGAAGGCGTCGAAGAGGTACTGCCCGACAAGGTCGTCCCGGGTTCGCCCGGTCACGCGGCAGTAGGCCTCGTTGACGTCGACGATCACCAGGCCGCGGTCCAGCACGAGGTGCGGGCTGGGCGTGGCCGCGAACAGCGCCCGGTAGTCGATCGGCGGCGTCGTCACCCGCACTCTCCGTTTCGGCTCTGATGGATCATCTCCTTCAGGTGCCAACTATGCGCGCTGCCATCCGCTACGTCCTGCCTGGCCAGGCGTCGGAGTGTCGGAGGAGTCGCGGGTCGTCGTCGTGGGGCCCGCGGAGGCACGACGCCGCGACGACGACATCGGTGAGTAGGGCCTTGTGACGCTCGCCCGTCAGGAGGTGCGTTCTTGCTCCAGATGGAGTGCCGTAGGTATGCGAGTCGGCCCGCTCAGGAGGCGGGCACCACCGAGTGTGGGGCCGATGAGAGTGGCCGTCCGGGCGATGCCGATGAGCGTGCGGAACGGTCCACGAGGGCACTGGCCAGGCTGAACGCCGCCACTCGGGGGCCTTTCCCCTGCCGCGCCGGTGCGGCGGCCGTTCAGGGGAGCTTGTCGGCCAGAATGTCGACGGGCTTGATGTCGGGCGCCTCGGCGAGCATCTCCGGGGCGGCCTCCATCAACGCGGCGGCGATCCTGCCCTGCAGATGGTTCTGGCGCCCTTGCTCGTCGTCGAAGGCGTCGAAGATGCCGAAGGTGGTGGGGCCCTGGCGGAAGGCGAACCACGTGACGGTGTCCGACTCCTGCTGCGCGAGCCGCTCCGCCTCGCGCAGCAGCGTTTCGATCTGGTCCGCGTAGTCCGGCTTGGCCTCGATGCGTGCCAGCAGACCGAGTCGCGTCATGATGCACTCCCGTTGGTGGCTTTCGGCATGGTTCACACAGCCTCTCGGGGTGATGGGCCCTCGGCAACCGGAGGCTGCCGCCGGCAACTGGTATCGCGACCTGGAACATCAGCGAGATTTATCCGTCGGCGCGGCGACGACGGCCACCGGGCTACACCGCCGCACCTTTGGGTTGACGAGTCAACGGCTGTTCTCCGCGGCCTTCGAATCGGGATGAGCGAGCAGGCGAGTTCAAGGCCTGTGGACCGGTTGATCTCAGTTTCGTTCGGGTGGGTCGATAGCGACGAGTTCGACCTCGAAGCCGTCGTCGTTCTCCAGATATGCGGCGTAGTGCTGTCCGCCGCCGGCGTATGGATGCCGCTCGGGGAACATCAGCTGCCAGCCGTGCTCAGCGGCGTCGGCAGCCAGCTTCTGGACCATGGTGCCGTCTTCGACGTGGAAGGCCAGGTGGTTCAGTCCCGGGCGGCAGCGATCGTGCCGTTCGGCAGTGAGGGCCGGGGACTGCTCGATGACCAGATAGGTCGGCCCGAGCCGCCAACTGCGGCCGCCGTCCCAGCTCTGGTAGACGTCGTAACCCAGCGCCTCAAGGAGCCAGCCGAACGAGGCGAGAGCGCGGTGGAGGTTGGGCACCCACAGTTCGACGTGATGCAGCGTGCCGTGTGTGGGCCGACTCATGTGCCACCTCCTCTGTACGCGTGACGAGGCATGAAGTCACCGGTGTGGCCGTCGTCCGTCTCAAATGTAGCGATCAGCACCAGCCGCGGAGCCGGGGTGACTCCGTAGGTGATCAGACGCACGGCAGGCACCATTCAGCCGGAGGACTCATGGAGCCTGGCCCTCGCCTTGCGCTCAACCAGCACAGGGACGAATTCGCGAACGGGTCGTCCGGTGAATGACGCGTGTGCCTCGGCTACGGCCGCCTCGATCTCGCCCTGGCTGTGCGTTGCGCCGAAGGCACTCTTCAGACGCTCCAGGACGCCATGGATGGCGTCTTCTTCACGCGCTTTGTCAGTCACAGTGCCGCCTGCCTGGAAGGGGGCCTCTCGGCCTCCACTGGGGTCTCACGCGGAAGTGCCGCGCTCGGTGAGCATTGCATTCCGCTTTGGGGATGACGACGGGAACCGGCCGTGCCTGGCGAGGTCCGTGGGCCTCGCGCGGATGAATCACGTGTCGTCCGCCACGCGGGTCGGACGACCGAAGCACGCCGGTGGCCGCTCAGGCCGCTCGTTGCAGGGCAGCGTGCGCGAGTGCGAGGAGTTCTTCGCGGCCTTCGCCGGTGATGGGTGCGGCGTTCAGGTTGCGGACGGCGCGGGTGTGGCGTTCCTGGATGGCCTCTTCGACGGCGTCCTGTGCGCCGGTGGATGCGATGAGGGCGCGTAGTTCGTGGGCGGTGTCCGGCGTGATGTCCGGACGGCCGTAGGAGTTGAGAAGGGTCTTGCGCTGTGCCTCGGTGGCGAGTTGGAGGGCGGTGGCGAAGAGAACCGTCGGCTTTCCTTCGCGGAGGTCGTCGATGTTGGGTTTCCCGGTCACTGCCGGGTCGCCGAAGACGCCTATGAGGTCGTCGCGGAGTTGGTAGGCGGTGCCGAGTTCGCGGCCGGCTTCACCGTAGGCATCGATGAGCTGTTCCGGGGCTCCGGCGAGGGCCGCCCCGATCTGGAGGGGCGGCGCGATCATGTAGCGACCCGCCTTGTACTCGGCGACTTTGAGGCAGCGAGCGGGGTCGAAGTTCCGGTCGGCCTGGACATGGAGCTCCAGCATCTGACCGTAGGAGGCGTCGGAGGACATACGGAAGAAGATGCCGAGCACGGTGGCAAGGCGGTCACTCGTGGTGCTGGAGGCGATCAGCGCGTTGCACCAGTTGAAACAGAAGTCCCCCGCAACGAGGGCCGCGTTCTCGCCGAATCTGTCGCTGTTCCCGGACCATTGACGCGACCGATGACGGTCGGCCCACTGCCGGTGGTAGGCGGGGGTGCCGCGGCGCGTTTCGGACTGGTCGAGAACATCGTCATGGATGAGGAAGGTGGAGTGGAGCAGTTCCAGTGCCGCCGCGGCCTTCGCGACGTGCTCCATGGGGCATTTGGCGCCGGCGCCTTTCCAGGCCCAGTAGCAGAACTGCGAGCGCAGGTGTTTTCCGCCCCGGAAGAACGGGCGAAGGAGGTCCAGATGGTCGCGGAGGCCCGTTTCGAGCATGTCGTGTTCCTCGAGTTCGAGGAATGCGGAGAGGGCGTGGTCGGACGCGTGACGCATTGCGGGTACGGCTTTCACGGGCATTGCTGCTCCAGGGTGTAGCGGGTGCCCCGGGCCGAGTAGGCGCTGAGCCCGCTGCAGACGTCGTTCATCGCCGTGACGAGGGCCTGCGCGGCGCGGCGGTCTTCCAGGGCGGATGCGAGGAAGTCCGCGGAGAGTTCCTCGTGGCGCGCGGTGGTCTCCTCGTACAGGCGGCGGACGCGATGGACCGCTTCGGCGAGCGGGCAGTCGTGGAGTTCGGCGACGACCGTGGTGACGTTCTCGGCGTACTGCCCGGCCGCTAGGTCCTTGCGGAGGGTGACGAGACCGTCGAGCAGTACGAAACGCTCGGCGTCGCAGCGGATGAGAGGCTGGAGCTCTTCGGCTTCGAGGACGTCGCCCAGGTCATGGCCGGTGCCGATCTCCATCAGGGACAGCGCGAAGGAGTGGGCGGTGGTGGGGATGCGCAAGGCGTAGAAGTCGTCGAGGTCCCGGAACTTCCTGCCCTCTGCAAAGTGCTCTGCCGCGGCGAGGCAGCCGCGAAGAAGCGCTGATTCGGCGGCGCAGAGGCGGTCCATCTGCGGCTCGGTGAGATACGCGCCGAAGCTTGCCCAGGTCTCGCGCAGCAATGGTCCCCATCGTTGCTCGGTGACCGTGGTGTGCCGGGTGCGGGCGTCCTTGAGGCAGGCTCGGAGGCAGGGGGCGGAACGCTGGTACTGGTGGTCCTCGATCTCGTCGTCGCGCAGGGTGAAGACGGCGGTGGCCGCCGTGATGTCGTGGAGCCGCAGTGGTTCCGCGGTGGGCCAGCACAGGCTGGCCAGGAGCGGAAAGTCGCCAGCGACCATCGCCTTGCGGAGGTGCGGCGGGAGGGCGTCGAAGGTGTGGAGCCAGTAGTGGAAGGCGTCGCGGACCTGGGTGTAGTGCGGGTTCATGTGAGCCTGGCGTGACGGGGCGGGGATCTGCAGATCGGCACCGTCGAGATCGGCGAGGGTGAAATGCTTCACCGCAGGGCCTTTCTGGAGCATATGCGCATGTAGTTGACGCGGCCCGCCCGGTAGCCGTCCAGATAGGGCTTCTCGATACCGGTGGCCAGTTCGCTGCGGGAGCGCAGCTCCCAGTACGGCATGGCCGCCTCGGTGTAGTCGTCGAGCTGGTGGGGGACGAGTCCCGCTGCCAGCAGGGCACTCAGGTACTCGCGGCGGGGGTGAGTGAGGCAGTGGTAGTGCGCGTCGATGGCGGCTGCCTCGGGTCCGGCCGGCCGCGCGTCGTTGGTGCACCAGGTCGTGAGGACGTACTGCCCGCCGGGCTTGAGGACGCGGGCGAACTCCGCGAACACCTCGTTGACGTCCGTGTACATCGTGGTCTCGTTGGTGACGACGGCGTCGAAGGAGGCGTCCTCGAAGCCGGTGTCGGCCATGTTGCGGTCGTGGAAGCGCACTTGGTCCCGCACGCCGAGGCGTTGGGCGGCGGCGCGCGCGTACTCGTTGTGGTGGGCGGTGATGTTGACCCCGTCGACCGTACAGCCGTAGCTCCGGTGGATGAGCAGGGCCGTTCCACCGCGGCCGGAGCCGCCGTCGAGGACGCGGGAGTGGGGGGTGAGGTCCCGCAGGGCGCCGAGGATGATGTCGACCTGCCGGGTCTCCATGCGGTGCAGTTCGCTGGCGATGGCCTTCTCACGCTGCTCGGGTGGGACGGTGAGAACGGTCGGATCGTAGGAGCCGACGGCGAAGTGATGGTGGACGAGACCGTCGTCCCGGCCGAGGCCGATGTTGATCGTGTCGGCTCGCTTGGTGTCCCAGTAGTGGTGGACGTCCCGTTCGAAGTCATTCCGAAGGAGTTCAGTCACCTGTTCCTCCAAGTGATCTCTTGCGCAGGCGTCCGGACGACGGCTGTCCGCGTCATGCCGGCGGCTGGAGGATCGCAGTCAGGCCGAGGGGTGGGCGCCTCGAGGCCTCCTCGCCCAGTAACGCCCAGATGGGCGAAGGGCGGCAACCGCGCTCGTCCGACCGGGTGACATGCCGTGGAGCTTCTCCAGCGACGCCCTTCCAGCGTGAGGATCGAGTACTCGGGGAGGGCCAGGGGATTGTGCAAGGCTCACTCGAACGGCCGAGTCCGTTGGTGTCGGCCCCTCACGGCAGGATTCACATGCTCCTCTGGTGCCATCGGCCCAGAGGAGGATCTTGATGTCCATGCAGAATCTTCCCGGCCGCCTGCTGACCGTGGCCGGGGCCGTGACGGGCGCTGTCGTGGCGCTCCCCGTGCCGCTCGTCCAGGCTCAGGCGGCCGTCGCGTCCACGTCCGTCCGATGCTCGGTCGCCGACCTGATCAGCGCGGCCAATGACTCGCCCGGCCCCGACACCCTCGTACTCGCACGCAAGTGCACCTACCGGCTGACGGCACCCGACACCACCAACCCCGCCAACGGCCTGCCGGTCATCACGGGCGAACTCACCGTCAAGGGCAACGGCGCGACGATCACCCGCCGTAGATCGGCCCCGAAGTTCCGCGTCCTGGCCGTGGCCGAGAACGGCAACCTCACCCTCAACAGGGCCACCATCAGCGGCGGCTCGGCCCCGGACTGCCCGATCGTCCCGGGAGTGACGGCGGCCTGTGGCGGCGGCATCTGCAACCTCGGCACACTGACGGTGAACGACAGCAAGGTGCGCGACAACACAGCCACGTCCGATGTCTTCGCCGAAGGCGGCGGCATCGACAGCGACGGCACCGCGACCATCAACAACACCGAGATCAGCCACAACTCGTCCGTGTACAACGGCACCGAGGAAGGCGGGGCGGCCGATGGCGGCGGCATCGCCAACGACGGGCCCCTGACGGTGAAGAACAGCTGGGTGGTCGGCAACTCCGTCAAGGTCACCGCGGACACCAACAGCTTCGCGTTCGGCGCGGGCCAGGCCTCCTTCGCCGACGCCACGGTCCAGCACAGCACGTTCAGCGGCAACCTCGCCAGCGCTCCCGGCGGCTTCGCGCGTGCCACACTGACGGTTTCCACCCCGGGCACACTGACCGTCACCGACAGCGTGCTGCGCGACAACACGGCCGACGCACCGCACGGGTTCGCCCAGGGCGGCGCGCTCGCGGGCAACTCCCATCTGATCGTGACCCGGACCCTCGTCCTCGCCAACCACGTCACCGCACAGGACGGGACCGCCCAGGGCGGCGGCATCAGGGTCGCCGCCGACGGCCTGCTCACCATCGGCGACAGCACCGTCCGGGGCAACACGGCTCATGCCAAGGGCGAGAACGGGGTCGCCGAGGGCGCGGGCATCGACAACCCCGTGGGCGGCACCGTGGAGGCGGACCGGACATGGATCACCGGCAACATCGCCTACGCCCCCGACGGCACCTCGAAGGGCGGCGGGCTCTATCAGGCCGTGGGCTCGGCCACGCTGACCCGGAGCACCGTCAGCGGCAACAGGGCGGGCGACGGCGGCGGCATCTTCAAGGCATCCGGCTCGGTCACGCTCAACGACACCAAGGTACGGAACAACCATCCGAACAACTGCAGCCCGCAGGGCAGCATCACCGGCTGCACCGGCTGAGCGGCCGCAGGCATGTGAAGTGCAGGGCCAGCCGACCCATCCGGTCCGGTTCCTCGGGCTCAGGCCCGTGCGCCGCCGTCCACCCGGAGGACTGTGCCTGTTACGTAGGAGGAGCGGTCGCTGAGGAGCCATGCGGCGGCCTGGGCGATTTCGTCCGGGTCCGCCGCCCGGCGTAGCGGTGTGTGCGCGGTGAGCCGTTCCACGAGACCGGGTGAATGCGCTTCCCAGGTATGGATCATCTCGGTCGGCGTGCAGCCGGGGGCGATCGCGTTGACGCGGATGCCCTCGGGGCCGTAGCTCACGGCGGCCGACTCGGTGAGGCTGTTGACCGCCCGCTTCATGGCACCGTATGCGGGCAGTTCAGGGTTCCCCATCAGGCTGCCGACGGACGAGTTGTTCACGATGGCGCCGGACCCGGCGGTGGCCCGGATGGCGGTGATCTCGGCGACCATGGCCAGCCATGGACCCTTGAGGTTCACGGCGTAGACGTGGTCGAAGTCGGCCTCGCTCACCTGGTCCATCGGTCCCGGCGGCACGATCGTCGCACCGTTGTTGAAGGCGATGTCGAGTCGGCCGTACAGATCCACGGCGCGGTCGACGGCGGCGCGCACACTGCCCGCGTCGGCCAGATCGCACATCACATACTCCGCGATGCCGCCCGCGGCCCGGATCTCCTCGGTCACCGCCTTCAGCTGTGCCTCCGTCCGGGCCGCGAGGAGCACCCGGGCGCCCTCGCGGGCGAAGAGCCGCGCTGCGGCGGCGCCGATACCGCGGCCGGCACCGGTGATGAAGGCGACCTTGTCGGCGAGCAGGCCCGGGACGGACGTGGTGGGGGATGCGCTGGTGGTAGGTGTGTTGTTCATGGCGACGAGCCTGCGCCGGTGCGTGGAGCCCATCCAGGCACCGGCAGTACCTGGATGGGCGCCGGGCACTCGCGCACACTGGGAGTGTGGACAGACGAGAGCTGGCCGACTTTCTGCGCAGCAGGCGCGAACGGATCACCCCCGCCGAGGTGGGGCTGCCGACCGGGCCGCGCCGCCGCACCCCGGGGCTGCGCCGGGAAGAGGCGGCGCAGCTGGCCTTCATCTCGCCCGAGTACTACACGCGGCTGGAGCAGGCCCGCGGACCGCGCCCGTCACGGGAGGTACTGGCCGGGCTGACCCGTGCCCTGCGCCTGTCGGACGCCGAGCGCGACCACCTCCACCACCTCGCCGGCGCACCGCCCGGCCCGTTGCCCGGGCCGTCGCGCGAGGTGCGGCAGAGCATCCTCGACCTGTTGCACCGCCTGCCGCAGGCCGCCGCGATCGTGGTGTCGGCGACATACGAAGTGCTCGCCTGGAACCATCTCGCGACCGCCCTCATGGAGGACTTCTCCGCCCTGCCGCGGCGCGACCGCAACCTCGTACGGCGCGTCTTCCTCGGGCCGCACCCGCGCGGTCGGCGGTTGTACGGCGTCTCGGACGCGGGCGAGTTCGCCCGCACCTCGGCCCAGCAGCTGCGCGCCATCGCCGCCCGCTACCCGGACGATCCCGAGGTGACGAAGCTGGTGGCGGAACTCCTCGCCGGAAGCGAGGAGTTCACCAGACTGTGGGTGTCTCACGACGTGAGTGCCCAGCACACTCTGAGCAAGACGTTCCAGCATCCACTGGTCGGCCCGGTCACGGTCAACTGCGACGTCCTCGACATCACCGACCGGGACCAGCGGGTCGTGATCTACACCGCCACCCCCGGCTCGCCGTCCGAGGAGGCACTGCGGCTGCTGTCGGTCATCGGTACACAGCGCATGGACGTGCCCCGCTGAGGCGGTGTCCTCCGCACTTGACCAGGCCTGGTACCGGGTCTACGCGAAGGCCACGACCTGGCCCGACATGACCTGGGGAGGGTTGGGGAGCAGCGATGTGAGGTTGTCCCGTACGAAGACCGCAGCCTTCTTGATGGATTCGTCGGCGCCGCTCTCGTTTTCGAAGACGCTGGTCGAGATCATCACTCCGTTCCCGGCGTCGACCCAGTAGTAGGCCAGGAGGCCGGGGATCTGACGGATGAGCGGCACGAAGCCCTCGCTCACCCGGCGCCCCGCTTCGGCGGGATCGGTCACTCCTTCGTACCGTCTGACGGCTGCGTACACGGCTGGTCTCCTCACGAGTCCGTGGCTCTCACTGTGGGGACGCTGTACCTCCGCGACGTGCGATTCATTCGCGAGGCGTCCGTCAGTCACCGGAAGGGGCCAGCCGACGGTCCGTACGGCTGCTCCGGCGGCGGTGAATGGTGATGGCCGTCGTCGACCAGGCGCGTTGACTGTCCGCGGCTCAGGCAGAACTGCCTAGGAACTTCCGGTTGCAGGACACTAGCTCTTGCCGAGCGAGCGGACCGCGGCCTCCGTGAGCGTCGTCGCTGTCCGTACGGCGCTGGTGATCGCCTCGGCGGGGGCGAGCCCGCACAGATCGGTGAGGGTGAAGAGCGCCTCGGCGCTCACTGCCACCGCGAGGTCACGCTTGAGCTGCGCGAAGGCTTCCGGGTGTGTCGCGCCGAGGGTGCCTTCGAGCGGCAGGAGCGCCTGGTCGATCAGTCCGAAGCGGATTCCGGGGCGGGCGGTTGCGGCATCGGGGCGGGTGATGGTGGCCGCGATCATCGCCCGTACCGCTCCCTCGCGGGCGAGGATGCCGCGGAGCAGGAACTCGCAGGCGAAGGCGACCCGCTCGACGGGGTCGGTGGAGTCGCCGACCGGCGCGAGCGCCTCGGCGGGGGGCGGCCAGGCGCCGGCCAGGGCCTCGCTGATCAGTGAGGAGAGGTCGGGGAAGTAGCGGTAGGCGGTGGCCTCGGAGACCAGGGCCGCGCGGGCGATCAGAGGCATGGTCACCTCGGTGCCCGTGCCGATGAGTTCGCGGGCGGCCGCCACGATCGCCGTGCGTGTGCGCTGCTTCTGGTTGGTGCGGCCGGTGCCCGCCTGCGCCGTCATCGTCAGACCTCTCCTTCTGTGCGTTCACTCCCATCCTAGCATTCAGCTCTCATCGTGAGAGTTGACTTGCATGACGAGACTCGACTTCTCTACTCTCGTGAGAGTCAGCTCTCACGAAGGAGGCAGTGATGAACGTGGTTTCCGTGGTCGGCCCGGACGACGGCGAGACGATCCGGCTGGGCCCGACACAGATGCGCATCCTCGAGGACGGGAGTACCACCGGGCACCGCCTCGGGATCGGCGAGATCACCATCGCCCCGCACACCCAGGGGCCGCCGCAGCACCGCCACGCCCAGCACGACGAGGGCTTCTACGTGGTCTCCGGCACCGTGCACTTCACCGTCGGGGAGACGACCCACGTGGCCCCGGCCGGCACGCTCGCGATGATCCCGCCCGGCGCCCCGCACACCTTCGCCAACCTCGGCGACGAGCCTGCCGTGATGCTCAACACCTTCACGCCCGACCTGTACGTGCAGTACTTCCGCGACCTGCGGGACATGATCGCCGGCAGCCAGGAGCTGACCCCGGAGTCGACCGTCGAGGTGATGAGCCGGTACGCCACCGTTCCCGCAAACGACTACGCCTGACGGCCCCGCCCCGTTGACCCTTCCCCTTTGACGCGGCCCGTCGCGGCCGCCCACTTCAGGAGCCCCGTATGACCCGCAGCACGCACACACTCACCCTCGACCAGGGCCCCCTCGACGTCACCGTCGACCTCCACGGCCGGAAGGGACACCCCTTCCTGCTCCTGCACGGCGGCGGCGGTCCGCAGGCCGTCGCACCGTTCGCCGGACTCCTCGCCGAGCAGCGTCCGGCCAGGGTGTTCACGCCCGTACACCCGGGCTTCGACGGCACCGACCGCCCCGACTGGCTGACCGACGTCACGACCCTGGCCCAGATCTACGCACGGCTGCTCGACGCGCTCGACCTGCGGGACGTCGCCGTCGTCGGCAACTCCATCGGCGGCTGGATCGCCGCCGAACTGGCGGCGCTGGGCAGCGACCGGATCAGCAGCGTCACCCTCGTCAACGCCGTCGGCATTGACGTCCCCGGCCACCCGATCGCGGACGCCTTCTCCCTGACGCCCGTCGAGCTGTCCCGCCTCTCCTTCCACGACCCCTCGAAGTTCCGCTTCGACCCCAGCACGCTCTCCGAGGCACAGCGCGCGGTCATGGCCGCCAACCGTGCCACGCTGCGCGTCTATTCGGGCGTGAACGCCATGGCCGACCCCACGCTGCCCGACCGCCTGGCCAAGATCGCCCACCCGACCCTGGTCGTGTGGGGCGCAAGCGACCAGGTCGTGGACGCCGACTACGGACGCGCGTACGCGCAGGCCGTCCCCGACGCGGAGTTCCGTCTGCTGCAGGGCACCGGCCACATGCCTCAGACCGAGACACCCGAGGAATTCCTCCCCGTGGTCTGGGACTTCGCCGACGCCCACGCCGCCGACCGGCCGCGGTCCTGACTCCGGAAGGGCCGCCCGTGCCCGAACTCGACCGCGGCAGACCGTCGTTGGTCCTGGCCGTCTGCTGCCTGAGCGTCCTTCTGGTCAGCCTCGACACCACCATCCTCAACGTCGCCCTGCCCTCGATACAGCAAGACCTGCACTGCTCCGTGGCGGGCCTGCAGTGGACCCTCGACGCGTACACCATCGTGCTGGCCTCGCTGCTGATACTCGCCGGCTCCACGGCCGACCGCGTCGGCCGACGGCGCGTCTTGCGGCTGGGCCTCGTGCTGTTCACCGGTGGGTCGGCGCTGTGCAGCCTGGCACCCTCCCTGAACTGGCTGATCGTCTTCCGTATGGCACAGGCCGTGGGAGGCTGCATGCTCACCCCGGTCGCCATGGCCGTCATCGCCAATGCGTTCCCGCGCCCGCCGGAGCGGGCCAGGGCCATCGGTGTGTGGGGCGGCGTGGTCGGCATCAGCATGGCGGCCGGACCGATCCTCGGCGGCGTGCTGGTGCAGATCGCCGGATGGAGGTCGGTGTTCTGGCTGAACGTGCCGATCGGGCTGGCCGCGCTGGTGCTCGCCGCCCTGTTCGTCCCGGAGTCCCGCGCGTCACGGCCCCGCCGGGTGGACCCGGTGGGCCAACTCCTGGTGATCGCGGCGCTCGGTACGCTGACGTACGCCATCATCGAGGCGCCGGGCCGGGGCTGGACCTCACCCGTCATCGTGGCCTGCCTGATCGCCGCGGCGGGTGCGTCGGCCGGGCTCGTGCCGTACGAGAAGAGGCGTGACGAACCGCTGATCGACCCGCGTCTGTTCCGCAGCGCACCGTTCAGCGGGGCCACGGTGATGGCGGTCTGCGCCTTCACCGCACTCGGCGGCTTCCTGTTCGCCAACGCCCTCCATCTACAAGGGGACTTGGGGCTCAGCGCGCTGGATGCCGGGATACGACTGCTGCCGATGGCGGTGCTGTCCCTGCTGTGCCCGCCACTGTCCGGGCGGATGGTCGCCGGCCGCGGGTCGCGCATCCCGCTGCTGATCGCCGGGGCCGGTATCACCGCAGGCGGCGCGCTGGCGGTGCCCGCCACCCGCTCCGGCGGCGGCCCGGGCGTCCTGCTCTACGCGGCGTACGCACTGTTCGGACTGGGCTTCGGATTCGTCAACGCACCCATCACCGACACGGCGGTCTCGGGTCTGCCGCGCGCCCAGGCGGGGGTGGCCGCCGCGATCGCAGCGACCAGCCGTCAGGTCGGCGCCGCGCTCGGCATCGCGGTGAGCGGCGCCGTGATCGCGGCCGGGGCGCGCCCCGCCGTCTGGTGGATCACCGTCGGCTGCGGTCTGGCCATTCTCGTCCTGGGCATCCTGACCTCCGGCCCCTGGGCTGCTCACCGGGCTGGAGACGGCGGCAACGCAGCCGACGGGCAACCTCCGGGCCGGGCCGAGCCCCTTCACGAGATGCGGAACGACAGGCCCGGGTCGAACGGCTCGAAGGTGCCCTCGGTGAAGGACAGCAGATAGTGACCCGGTTCACGGAACAGCGCGTTCCGGCGGTCCAGCACCAGCAGTTGGCGGACGATCGTCACCTCCGCCTCCAGTACCACCTCCACCTGCTCGACCTCGGGCGGGCGCCGGACCAGGCAGTGGACCACACGACCGTGCGGGGCCAGCTCGACGTTGCCCTCGCACGGGCTGAAGTCCCACGTCATGCGGGGCTGCCCCACCCCGTAGGTGACAACGGTCTCGGAGATCGGGACATCGGTGTTGTCATGCGAAGGCGCCAAGTATGCCCCGAGCACGCGGGGATGACGGTACGTCACCGTGAGGCGCAGACGCTCGTAGCGGGCGCCGTCCCCCAACCGGTCGAGGTCGTAAGGGAACGTGACGTACGAATAGGCCCAGCGGTCCCAGCCGACCTGGTGGACGAGCCGGTCCAGGGTCTCGGCGTCGGCGTCCATCACCGTGGCGTGGCCGAAGCGGATGGCCGACTCCAGCCGCCGACGGCGGTCGGCGGCACCCATCACGGCGTCCTCGGAGTACAGCTCGTGGCGACCGGCCGGTCCCCGCGTGCTCTGCGGACCGTCGCTCATCCGGCCAACTCCCTTCCCCGCGGCCCGCCGTGGCCGGTGCCCGGCAGCCTAGCGCGAACATATGCGCACCGCTGCGACCGCGATGTCCCATCGGGCCCGATCTGACACACTGATCTGCCTGGGCACCGGCGCATGCGGAGGTGGCGTGGAGACGCGGGCGGCCGACGGCGAAACGGACCGGCAACTCGCCGACTTCCTGGGGGAGGACGCCGCCGAGGGGCTGGCCCAATGGCGGCGCTCCTCCGGATGGGCGGTGTCCCTGCCCGCCGCGCCGTGGACGTCGCGCGGCTACACCGACGCCTTCGTCGCCTCCCTCGTACTGCGGCCCCCGGGCGGCGACGATCTGAACCTCGTGGCCAAGGTCGTACCACGGGACAACCGGCGTGAACCGGACGCCCACCGGCGGGCGTTGGACGACGCGGCCGCCCAAGGCACTCCCGGTGCCGCCGAGTTCGCTCGGAGGCACTTGGTGGAGCTGGTGGCGCAGGCCGGACCGGTGGACACCCCGGCGGGCCGGACCATCTACTTCCAGCACCTGGCCGGGGGAACCGCGCTGTGCCGGCCGGTGGCCGACCTCGAGCGTCCGCGTCAGGCCGAGGAACTGGTCGACACATGCCTGATGGTGGCCCGGGCCGTCGCGGCCGAATGGAACGGTTCCGTACGGCGGACCGAGCAAACCGTGGCGGCGTTCCTCGACGAGGAGTTACGGGGTCCGCTGAGCGGCACGGGATCGGTGGACCGGTGGGCGGCGGTCGCCGGGCTCACCGGGCCGGCCGTCCGCTGGATCGTCACGGCGGAGGATCCCGAGCCACTGCCCAATCCGCTGCCGACGGCCTTCGGACGCACCGGCCAGGGCGACCGGAAACTCGACGTCCTGACCGCATGCGTCCACGGTGATCTGCACCTCGGGAACATCCTGGTGGTGCAGGACGAACAGGGCGGCGTCCAACCACAGACCTTCCGCCTCATCGACCTGTCGACATACCGCTGTGTCGGTCCGCGCGTACGGGACCAGATCCAGCTGCTGCTGTCCGCGGTGGCCTGGCTGTGGCCGGACCTCTCCGCATTGCAGAGGCAGGCGCTGCTGACGGACCTGACGCATCCGCACACCGCCGCGCACCCGCGGCAGGACCCCCTCGTCGCCCGGCTGATCTCGGGTGTCCATGACGCCACGTGGAGCCTCGTGGAGCCCAAGGGTTTCGGTGATGCCTGGCTGCGTCAGTACACGCCGGCGCTCCAGGCCGCCGCGCTCCGCTTCACCACCTTCACCAGCTTCTCTGCGGAGTTGCGGTGGTGGTTCATGCGTCTGGCCTGCCGGGCCGCCGGGCGATGGGCCGCGCTGACCGGGGCGCGAATCGGCAGCGAACGCCCCCGACTGCTCAAGAACCCGTTCACGGAGCAGCCGTCCACCTCGGCACCGCCGGGCGCCCGTGCCCCGACGCGGCCCGTCGCGCTGGGCGGGAGGCTGCTCGGTGAATTGCCGCGGCTGCGCAGGCCCGATGCGGAAGGGACAGGCTGAGTGGCCAACTCCGACTCCTACATGGGTGACATCACCCGGCACCGCATGGCCCCACTGATCTTCGAGGCATGGAACTCGGATTCCCCGCAGGCCCGCCGACGGCTCGCCGAACACCCGCCCCCAGGGGCGATCGCGCTGCGCTGCCGCTACCGCCACCTGTTGGACACGGCGGTCACCGGAGCGGCCGTGGAACCCGTGGACCCGGAGGAATGGCACCGGGCCCTGACGGCCGAGACCGAGGGGGACACGGCCATCCGCGAGGGCGGGTACGACCGTGCGCACACCGTTTTCGCGGACCTGGCCGCGGCCACCACCTCCGGTGTCACCCGGGTCAACGCCTGGCTCGGCGTGGGAGACGCCCACCGTCACCTCGACACACCGGAGCAGGCCGTCGCGGCCTACCAGCGAGCACTGGGCGACGCCGTTGCGCTCGGATACCGCTTCGGTGAGCTGCGTGCCCTCGTCGCGCTGGGCCATCTGACGAGGATGCACCACAGCGCGGGCCGCGCCACGGAGCGGTTCACCCGGGCCCTCACCCTGGCGGAAGAACTCGCCGACCCGGTGTACGAGGGCAACGCGCTGCTCGGCCTCGGCGAGTGCGAGGACCGGCTGGGCTCCCCCGAGAGGGCTGCGAAGACGTACGAGAGAGCCCACCGGGTGTTCGCGGCCGTTCACGGTGTGACCGGCCAGGCGCACTCGGCGCAGCGGCTCGGCGCCGTGCTGCTGCGCCTGCGCCGACCCGATGAGGCGACCACGTGGCTGGTGCGGGCGGCGCAGCTGTTCGACGCGGACGACGACCCGGTCGGAGTCACCAACGTCCTCGGTGACCTGGGCGATTTCCTGCTGCGCGGGAACGACCCCGACAGCGCCGAGGTCCAGTACCGTGCCGCGCTGACCATCGCCACCGAACGCGGGCTGCCACGGGCCCGTGCCCATGCCCTCCACGACCTGGCACGCGTCGCCCGCTCCCGGGCGGACTGGCACGCCGCGGTGACCGGGTTCGAGCAGTCCCTCGCGGCCTACCGCGAGCTGGACGACCTGCTCGGGGTGTGCACGGCGCTGGGAAAGCTGGCCGAGGCGCGGGAGGCGCTGGGCGAGGCCGGCCGTGCGCTGCGTGACCGGGTGGCCGCTGTGTTCGCCATCGAGGAGTTCCGGGCCACGCACCGCGAGTCGGCCGCCCAGCAGGAGTACCGGGGCCGGTTCGCGGGGGTGTACTCGGCCGCGCTGCGGGCGGCCGTGGCGGTGGGCGACGCGGCTTCGTTCGCCGTCGTCGCCGAGGCGCTGGCCGGCCGGCGCCTGGCCGGACTCGCCCAGGCGCCCCCGGACGCCGCTTCGGTGACCGACGCCGAGTTCGCCCAGGAGATGATCGTGCACGCCGACCAGCGCTGGGCCGCGGGCCGGCGCGGCCCCGTGCCCGGCACCCTCCTGCCGCCGGGCACGGACCGGCGCCGGCGGATCCTGCGCATGATGGGAGCCCTGGCGATACCCCAGGGCTTGCGCGAACCGGCCGAGGAGGCGCTTGAGGACGTCCTGGCGAGCGTGTATCTCCCACCCGCCGAGGACGGTGCCGATCTGATCCGCGATCTGCCGCCGGGCTGTCACGCACTCCAACCAGTCGTGGATCCCGACGCACCGGACCATGTCCACTGGCTGTGGCACAACGCCGAGGGACGTCCGGTCCTCGGCAGCGCTCGGCTCTCCGAGCCGTGCCGACGGCTGCTGGCCGTGTTGCAGGAGGACAGCGCCGAACGCAGTGCTCTGGTCCCGGGGCAGTTGGCACCGCTGGCCGAGCTCGTCCCCGATCGGCTACGGGACCAGCTGGCGGAGCCGGGGGACCACAGACTCCTCCTCCTGCCGGTGGGCGAGTTGTGGCTCGTGCCGTGGGGTGCCGTACCGCTGCGCGACGGACTGCTTCTCGGGCAGGCCGCCCGCTTCGCCGTGTGCCCTTCCCTCTTCCTGCAGCGAGCACTGCGCCGGCGCGGCCCCGCCGGCCCGGCCGACGCACCGGCCGTCTTCTGGCGCAGCCCGTACATCACCCACCACGAGCCCCTTCCGGTCGCCGGGCGCGAACTGGAGCGGCCCGCCGACGCAGGCGCGGTCAAACAGCGCCTGGGCGCCGGCTGTCACACGGTGATCGTGGTCTGCCACGGACGCCTGGTCCAGGGCACCGGCCACTACCTGGAGCTGGACGGCGAGAACTGGCTGCTCCCCGCCGATGTCCTGCGTGGTCTCCCACCACGGCGGCTGTACCTGGTCACCTGCTGGGGAGCGGGGATCCCCGGGCGCGCGATGACCGACCCGGTCAGCATCGCCACCCTCGCCCTGGCCCGGGGCACCGTCGAACTGCTCGCCACCGTGGGGGAGTTCAACGACACCCCGGTGGCCGAGGCGTTCGTACGACAGGTGCTCGACGCGCTGCACGGCGCGCACGGCACTGTGGCCGACGCGGTCCACCACGCGATCTCGGCGGCCTTCGCCTTCCCGGCGATGTGGGACTGTCCCGTCCGGGAATGGGGCGCGCTGCTCCCGATCGGCACCTTCCTCGACCCGACCGCCCCCGACATCCAGGAGGCGACCCGATGAGCCCCATGCCGGCCGGTTCCGCCGACGGCGCACCGAGCCCCGAGCCGTCCGCGCCGACCGTTGGCCCGGACCGCGTCGACACGGCCGCCCAACTCGCGGACCTGCTCGACGACGAGGTGGCGGGGCGCGCCCTGGCCGACTGGGCCCGGCACGGCGGGCACGGAGGTACGGTCCTCCCGGTCGAGCCCCGCTGGCGCCCCTCGGGTGAGAGCGCCACCGGCGCACTGCTCACGGCCGTGACGGTCACCCCCGGCGTGGGGGACGTCGTGGTCAAGGTGTGCGCCGCCGATCAGCGGTCCGAACCGGACGCGCACGCCCGCGCGGAGCGGGCCGGCGGCGACCGGGTGGCGCGGCAGGCGTTCGAGCCGTGGCCGGTGGGCGACGGACGCCTGCTGACCTTCCAGGCCCCCGCGGCCGGCAGCCTGCGCGACGTCGACACCCTGGCGGGGCTGACGGGACAGGACCTGGAGGACGCCTGCGCGCACCTCACCCGATGGCTGCTGACCGGCTGGAACCAGGGGATCCAAGGTGGCACCGCCGTGCCTGCCACCGCCGCCGAGGTACTCGCGGGCGAACTCGGCGCGCTGCTCTCCGAAGCGGGATCGGCACGGGCCTACGGCGCCCGTATCGCGGCCCTGGCCCCCGCCCCGACCTGGATCGAGGTCGACGGGCTTGTCCTGCCCAACCCGCTGGCCATGGCCGCCGGGTCGGAGGGGATCCCCGTCGTGAAGGTCGGCGTCGTACGAGGCCGGGCGCACGGCGACCTGCATCTGCAGAACGTCATGGTGCCGTACCGGCACGGACGCGTCCGGTACGCCGACTTCCGCCTCATCGACCTGGCGACCTTCGCCGAGGACGCCCCGCTGTCCCGGGACATAGCCACCCTGCTGTTGTCGGCTCTGGCACCCAAGGTGCGCGAGAAGCTGCCCGACGAACAGGAACGTGCCCTGTTGCGCTATCTGGTGGATCCGTCGGACCAGCACCTGGAACGGATCGTGCCGGGGGCGGTGCAACTGGTCGAGGCGGTGCGTGGAGCGTGTGAAGAAGCAGTCCCGGACAACTGGCGCGACCATTGGACCGACCACTTCCTCCTCAGCCTCCAGGCCACCGCCCTGCGTTTCACCACCTACGACAACCTCCTGCCCGCCGGGCGCTGGTGGTTCTTCCGGCTGGCGGCGCACGCCGGTGGAGCACTGCTCGCGCAGCACCGGTTGCGCGCGCCCGGCACGGGGACGCCTCTCGCACCTCCCGGATCGGCCACGCCGTCCGGGACTGCAGACCGGCCGGAGGCGGCGGAGGCCACCCTGCTGGCGGTCGACCGGCGAACCGTCCGCATCCTGGAGGCGGTGCTCCCGAGCACCGAGTCACCGGACGTCGCGGCGGTACGGCTGTCGGACCTGTACGTCACCCGCGACGAACAAGCAGGACTGCTGGACCAGTTGCGAGCCCAATGGGCCGGCCGGGACCGGCGGGCCGTCGCCGTGCTGGGGGACCCCGGGAGCGGCAAGAGCTGTGTGCTGTGGGGGCTGCGCCGCGCCCTGCTGGACGAGGGACGAGCCGTGGTCACCATCTCGGCGGCCGCCCTGCTCGGCGGCCCGGACCAGCCCGCCGAGCTCAGCGTGCCCGCGCTGCTCGGGGGGTTGGAGGCGTACCGGCAGCGGCTGGAGCGGGCGGAGCCGGGGCCGCCGCCCGCCCTGCTGCTGGACACCGCCGACCTGCTGTTGCACAACTCCGTGGACGCCGGACGGCTGGTGACGGTGGTCAAGGACGTCCGGGCGACCGGTGTGGCCGTCGTCCTGGCCTGCCGGTCGGCGGAGGCGCGGATGCTGGAGGAGGGGTACGCCGACGGGACCCAGCACCGCATCGCCGAGCTGCTGTGCAAACGGCATCTGGGCAGCTACGCGGACGGCCGGACCGAGGGGGATGCGGACATCCGTGACGGCTGGGCCCCCGCCTCGGAGCTCGGCCGGGCGGTCGACACACATCTGCGCGTCTTCTGCCGGGAGCCCGGCGACCCGGCGCCGCGCCAGGCCGACGGCACGGCGGCGAACCGCCCCCTCGATCCGGCCCGCGCCGGACGGATGCGCCAGATCCTGGCCTCGGCCGTCGCCCGCGGCCTGCCCCTGGGGCAACTGGTCCGGCATCCGCTGTCCCTGCGCATGATCTTCGACCTGTACGCACCGATCGGCCCCGGCGACCAGGACCTGGACGCGACCGGCCTGTTCGACGACTACTGGGAGCACCGGATCGTCGCCGACACCCGGCACACGGTCGGCGACACCGGTCCGACGGGACCCGAGGCGGGCCGCGACCTGTCCACGGCCACCCGCGTCCTGGGGCTGGCCATGCTCCGCGCCGGCAAACCCGAACTGCCGCGCACCAGCGCACGCGAGGCCCTGGCCAAGCGGCTGCGCATCCCACCGCGTGACGGCGACAAGATCCTGTCCGTTCTGCTGCGCCGCGGTGTGCTGCGGGAACTCGAACGCGATCAGCTCGCATTCCACCACCAGGCGTTCGCCGAATACGCGGCCGGACGGGCCCTCAGCCACTCCGGACCCGGCGCGCTGGCACTGGCCGCCGCACGCGTTGCCGAGCGCCCCGAGGACCTGCTCCTGGCCGAGGCCGTCCGGCACGCCTTCCACACCGCCGACCGAGACGGTTCCTACGACTGGTATCCGCCGCTGGGCGCGCTGCTCGACGCCGGCGAGGCGGTGTCCCGGCTGACCGCCCTGCGCATCCACGCCGGTCTGTGCCATCCGCCCGAGCGGGCCGTCGAGCAGGGCGCCCGCGCCCTGACCACCGCAGATCCCGTAGAGACGGTGACCTACCTGACGGTTCTCAACGGCACCAGCCGGCCCGCCTGGTACGCCTGGCCCGTGGTCCTGCGCACCCTGTGGGACCGGGGCGAGGAGGAGACCCGCCGTCGCGTGCTGACCGCCCTCATCCACCTCGCCCGGCAACAGCGCGACGTCGCGGCCGACTTCGTCGCGGACATCCGGCTGCTGCGGTTTCCCGACGCGCAGTCCCTGAAGTGCCTGCCGCCCGGAGGAGCCCTGGTCCAGCTGCTGCTGGCACTGGATGCGGCCGATCCGGAGGCGACCGCGCGGGGCTGCGACCGGCTGATCGAGGCGGCCGCCCGCTTCCGCGACCGTACGGTCTACCAACGCGCCCTGTACGCCCTGGCCCGGCTCACCGAGGAGCAGCCCGGCACCTACGCGGACAGCGCCGCGCGACGGCCCGCTGAGCTGGCCCTGCTGCCGCAGGAGAAACCGTGGGCGGGCGCCTTCGACGACCTGATCGCCGCCGCCGCCGTCGCCTGGGCGGCCGCCCGCCGCGGCGATGTCGTGCCACTGGACATCGCGGCCCGCTGTGCCGCGGCGATGGCGAGCGGCACCACCACGGTGTCCGACCGCGCCCTACTGCGGGGAATCGCCGAACTGCTCCGTATGGAAGGCGAGCAGACGGTCCATCAGGTTCTCGACACCGTCGCCGCTGCCGTCGCCTTCCCGGCTGCCGCGGCCGACGGCGCCAAGTACCTGATCGCGCCGCTGCTGGCCGTCCCCGGCGACCTCCCGGGACCGCGCGCGGCGCGCTCCTGGTGCCGCGCACGCCTGCGTGCCGAACCCGGAACCGACCTGGACGCGGGCGTCACCGGCCTGATCGCCAAGGCGCTCGACACGGACAAGGTGCCCCTTGCCGGCGCCACCGTCGCCGACTGCATCCACCCGGGGACCGAGGAGCCCGTCGAGCCCCGGCCGGGCGAACTCGCGCACTGGCTGGCCCCCTCCTGGTCGCCGGCTCTGACCGCGGCCGCGGCCGGAGGCGGTCACCCGCATGCCCGACTCGCCCTGGGACTCACGCTCGTCGCCACCGACAGCGCCCGGCATCCGGCTCCGGCCCGGCTGCGGGAGGCGGTCGCCCGCAGGGCTGCCGACGGCTCCGGTCATCTTCTCGCCTGGCTGCGCGCCGAGGCCGCCGTCTCCGGGCGCCGCGAGGGTCTGAGGCGGCTGGCCGAACTGGACCGCGACATGCTCAGAAACGGGCTGGACGACCCGGCCCACCTGGACGAACTGCATGCCATCGCGCGACATCTGCAGAGCGTCCCGGGCCCCGACTGGCTGGCCGGCATGCGGCTGCGCCTCCTGCTGGTCTCCTGGGGCCTGCTCGAGCCGGCGACCGCCGAGGACACGGCGGACCAGTTGCGTACCACCCGGCAAGCCGCCTACCGCCGGCAGATCATGGACCTCACCATGGCGCACCTGCCCAGGGCCAACGGCCTGTGGCGCGCCGAGGACCCGCTGCGCGTCCTCACACCCGTCCTCGAAGAGATCGTCGCCCTCGGCAGCGAGCAGCTGCGCCACTACGACCCGGCCGACCACCACGCCCGCCAGATCGTCCTCGCCGGCCACGAGGCGCACCTCTTCCTGTTGGCCCTGCACGCCCATTTCGCCGACCTGTCCACGCCCGCCCTGCGCACCTCCCTCGCACGGGTCGACGAACTCGCCTTCGCCCCGCTCGGCCTCCATCTGCCGCCCGGTGACAAGGAGGCCAGACCCCACTGCTGGCGCCGTCGGCTGCGCCATCTGCCGGCCCTGGCCGTGCGGCTGTCCGGCGCCGGGCACCTGACCCGGGCTCAGGACCTGCTGGACACGGCGATCCGCACGATGAACGAGGCCGATCCCCGGCCCCGGCAGAAGTGGCGCAACCCTGCCGCCAACACCTGGCGCCCCTATCTGCGCATCCTCAGCCGGGTGGAACGGGCCGGGCTCAAGGAAGTGATCCTCGACTACGCCGAGCGGGACTTGTGGATGGCCCGCCATCTCGTCGAGGTCGCCGCTCAGACCCTCGGCGACATCTCCCCGGAGCTGTACGCCCTCATGCGCCACCCGAGCACCCCGACCGCTTTGCTGGAACCCCTGCGCCGCACCGCGTCCTGGGCCGGCCGCGGCGACTTCGGAACGCCGTGGCCGGACATCTTCGCCCGGCTGGACGGGGTTCGATCACCGGACTCCTGATGGCCGCCGCCGCTCAGGTGTCATCGACGTCGCCGACCGTCCCTTCCCCTGGGTGAGGAACTCCGACCGTGTGCCGGGAGCCATCGCCGTCAGCAGAGCGGCGAAGTGGCCACCGCGGCGCAGCCAGTGCCGGCCCCGGTCGGGCAGTGAGGCAGGCGCGGCGGCCCGGACCAACCTCCCGAGCACTCCTGGTGGCGGTATCGGCTCGTAGCGCCGTTCGGACGGTCGGGCGAGGTCAACCAGCGAATCACACGATCGGCGTCGGCACGGACCAGCGGGCCGGGCGCTCGGCGCAGCGCGGGCGGCAGGCTCTGGGGTCCGCACTGCGCCAGCAGTGCCGGCACCTGCTCGGGGTGCAGCGGCGCGAGCGTCGTTCCGTGCAGGCGCCACCACTCCTCCCGTTGCTGTTCGCGCCCACGGTCGGCCAGGGAGACATCGGCATGGTCCAGCACAGCGTCGGGATGCCGGCGAGCGAGCCTCGTCCAGCCGTCGACAGCGTGCGCGAGCGCAGGCAGTTGCTCGCCCACGAAGGAGGCGGAACAGGCCGGGAGCAGGCGCGGGGCCTCGGCGTCACCCCATTGATTGCGCGCGCAGTCGTACGACCAACCGCTCGGCAAGCGCGGTACGACCGCCCGAGGCGAGCAGGTGTGCCAACCGCTTCCGCGGCGCGGCCGGTGCGTCGTCGTACGCCGCCTCCCACCGCTTCGTCCGGCACGGGAAGAACACGGGCGGCGCGCAGGGCGTAACCGGAGACGACCGGGTCGCGGTCGGCCAGCCGCTCGGCCAGGAAGCCGACGTCCTTGCCGGCGAAGGCGGCCAACGCCGCGAGCCGTCCCTCGTACAGCCTCCGCGCGTCCAGGTCGGCGAGCAGCGGGCCGAGTTGCCCGTCGTCGGTCAGCCGGTGTGCAGTTCTCGCGGTGAGGGAGAGGCGGGCCGGAAGGGCAGTGGGTCGAGCGCGGAGACCAGGTGACCCGCGGTGGTCGGCATGCGCCGATTGTGCCAGCGATGATCCGCGCACGCGATCGATCATGTCGTGCGGTCGGGGGCGCCATGAGCCGCAGCATGCTCGTCCCGCGACATGCGAGCAGAGTAGGCGGCCCAGAGACACCGCACCGGAAAAATCCCTGCCGGTCTCGTGGGTGTGGCGTACTGTGGAGTTACCGACGCGGGGTGGAGCAGCTCAATAGCTCGCTGGGCTCATAACCCAGAGGTCGCGTGGTTCAAATCCCGCCCCCGCTACGAAGGGGTGCCGCAGGGCGCCGCCGTGGCGGTCGGAGGGCCGTGCTGGTGACTCCGGCCGCCTCAGCGGGTCTTCAGGGTTTCACTTGCCGTGGAGAGCGTTTCTCAGCGCGCCGACGGCGATCCGGCGGGCCACGTTCGTGGCGTAGCAGTCGCGGAGGCTGTCGAGCATCAGGAAGTCGTGGACCATGCCGAGGACACGGACGGCGGTGACCGGCACGCCGGCCTCCCGCAGCCGGGCAGCGTAGGCCTCGCCCTCGTCGCGCAGTACATCGGCCTCGTCGGTGACGACCACTGCGGGCGGAAGGTCCTTGAGGTCGTCCAGGGAGGCGAGCAGCGGTGCCGCATAGCGCTCCCTGCGCTGGGAGTCGTCGGTCGTGTACTGGTCCCAGAACCACATCATCCCGTCCCGGGTGAGGTAGTAGCCCTCGGCGAACTGCAGGTACGACGGCGTGTCGAAGTTCGCGTCGGTCACCGGGTAGAGCAGCACCTGCGCGGCGAGTCGGACGTCGCCGCGGTCCTTGGCCATCTGGGCGAGAACGGCTGACATGTTGCCGCCGACGGAGTCGCCGCAGACGGCCAGGCGCGAGGAGTCGAGGCCGTGGTCGGCTCCGTGGGCCACGACCCATTGGGCGACGGCGTAGTTCTGTTCGTTCTGGGTCGGGTACTTGGCTTCAGGTGCGCGGTCGTAGACGGGGAAGACCGCTGCCGCGTCGGCGCCCACGGCAAGTTCCCGTACGAAGCGGTCGTGGGTGTTCTCGTCGCCGAAGACCCAGCCGGCGCCGTGGATGTAGAGGATCACGGGCAGGGGGCCGTCGGCACCCTTGGGCTTGACGATGCGGGCCCGGACGGTGCCCCATTGCCCGGCATCGACGCTGACCCAGTCCTCGTCGATGGGGGGCTTCTCCACGCCCTCCCCGGTCTGCAGGCCGGCGAGGATGTCGCGCCCCTGGTCGGGTGGGACCTCGTAAATGCGGGGGTGGGGTGCGGTGGCGTCGACGAGTTCCTTTGCCGCGGGCTCAAGCTGGGGAGTGGGCGGCGGGGGCAGGTGCTGCATGACGAAACCTCCCAGGATTGCAAGTCGGCTGAGGCGGGCCCGATTGATCCGTGATCCCGTTCCCCTGGTCCTTGGAGGGCCGATCCGGACGTGCCGGTGAGTCGGCGACCGGCGCTTGACGAAGCGCTCAAGAGGGGAAGCGACACGGCATTGAGCGGTGCCATATACGTGCTGGGTGATGACGGTCGGACCGAGCACTCGATATCGGCTTTCAGCCTCAGTCTGACACCCCGCACGAGGAACCACGCGTCGTGCGTGGTCCGGTAACCGGGGGACTACGGGCAGTACGAACCAGGTCGGCAACCAGGGAACGACACTGCGAAGCCGCCCCCTCACCGCTGGTGAGTCAGAGGTTGATCATGTGTCCCGCAAGACCGTGCAGGGCGTCCTGGACGGCTTCGCTCAGCGTCGGATGCGCATGGACGTTCCTGATCAGCTCGGTCACCGTCAGATCCCACTTCTGAGCCAGAGTCAGTTCCGGCAGGAGTTCCGTCACGTCGGGGCCGATCAGGTGGGCACCGAGGAGTTCGCCGTGGCGGGCGTCACCGATCAGCTTCACGAATCCGACGGTGTCGCCGAATCCGTGTGCCTTGGCGTTGGCGGTGAACGGGAACTTCGCCACGCGCACATCGAAGCCTTCGGCGCGCGCCTCGCTCTCGGTCCAGCCGAAGCCGGCGATCTGGGGTTGGCAGAACGTGGCGCGCGGGATCATGCGGTAGTCCAGCTCCATGGTCTCGGCGCCGGCGATGCTCTCGGCGGCGACGATGCCCATCGCCTCGGCGGTGTGGGCCAGCATCAGCTTCGCCGTGACATCGCCGATCGCGTAGATGTGCGGCCGGCTGGTACGGCAGTGTCCGTCGACGTCGATGGCCCCCCGCTCGGTGAGCCGTACCCCCGTACTGGACAGGCCGTAGCCGGCGGTACGCGGTTGGAAGCCGGTGGCCTGCAGTACTTTCTCCGCCTCCAGGACCTGGGGACGGCCGCCCCGCTCGACCACCACGCGGACGCGGTCCTCGGCCTCCTCGATGGACTGGACACGTGCGGACGTCAGCACCTTGATCCCGAGTCGTTTGAAGCGCTTGGTGAGCTCCGCCGATACCTCCTCGTCCTCCAAGGGCGCGATGCGGTCAAGGAACTCGACCAACGTCACCTCGGCGCCGTAGCACCGCAGCAGATAGGCGAACTCGACTCCGATGGCTCCTGCACCCGCGATGATCAGGCTTGTGGGGAGGCGGTCGGCGAGGATCTGTTCCTCGTAGGTGACGACCCGCTTGCCGAGCCTCGTGCCGGGAAGCAGCTTCACGGTCGCACCAGTGGCGATGACGCAGGAGCGGAAGGACAGCGTTTCCTCGCGGTCACTCATCCGCACCTGCAGGGTGTGCGGGTCGAGGAAGGTGCCCTGGCCCTCGAACTGCGCGATCTTGTTCTTGCGCATCAGATAGGTGACGCCCTTCGAGCGCCCCTCGGCAACCACACGGCTTCGCTCGTACGCCGCCCGGTAGTCCAGGGTGACATCTCCGCTTGTCTTCACCCCGAACTTCTCGGCGTCGTGCAGGAACAGTTGCGCGACCTCGGCATTGCGCAGCAGGGCCTTGGCCGGGATGCATCCGATGTTGAGACAGACACCGCCCCAGAACCGGCCCTCCACGATGGCCGTGCGAAGTCCCAACTGGGCGCAGCGGATGGCCGCCACATATCCGCCCGGGCCGGCGCCCAGGACTACGACGTCGAAGTCCGTGCTCATCGCTCCACCTCACCGAGGCCGGTGGTGTTCGCGGCCACGTGACAGCCCAGACACCCAGGTAGTTTACCTCCGGCTCGCGCCGCGCGGCTCGTTGTCGATCTCGGCGGAACAGCCGATCCGGGGCCCGGGGACGGTGATGTGCCGAGGCTGTCGAGAGGCGTGCGGGCGGCCGAGCGCGCCCGTACAACGGCGATGGTGCAACGGCTGTTTCTGAGCGGGAGTTCAAGGAGATCGAGGGGCAACGGCACGGCGCCGTCCTGGTAGCTGTGGCCACGGCTGTCTACTGGCTTCCGCCTACGCCGTCATCGTCCTGCCGGCGGCCGGCCCCGGGATGGTCGCCGGATCCTGTGACCGTCTTCCGCCCCGCTTGCCCCGAGGCGCGCGCTGGGGCCACCACAGGACGTACGCGGCGGAGCCCACCGCGAAGGTGAGGCGGATGAGGCCGCGGGCGGAGGCGGAGGGGATCAGCAGGGCGCTGCCGTACAGGGAGATGAGGGCGATCCAGCTGACCCAGGGGACCAGCCGGCGTTGGCCGATCGAGTCCCAGATCAGGGTGCCCAGGAGGACCGAGGCGTTGTAGTACGTGTACACGCTCGGGTCCAGGACGATGCGGGCGTCGGCGGCGAGCAGGACGACCGCCGGCCAGCGGTCCCGGCGCACGGCCAGCGCCCCCAGGGTGATGCCGAGGGCCATCTGGGCGGGACGGTCCCACCAAGGGGTGGCGGTGTCGTACACACCGAACCAGCGGAGGGACGATGCGGGCTGGTTGGGGATCGTGAAGCGGGCCGCGGCCAGGGTCTCCATATGGCTGAGGTAGAAGGGCAGCCAGGCCACGGCGACCAGGCCGAAGGCCCATGCGGCGGCGCGCGGGCGCGTGGGGCGCGGCAGTGCCAGGAGGAGGGGCAGGAAGCCGACCGCCCACGGCTTGGAGGCGACCGCCAGGGCCAGGAACACGCCCACGGCGGTGGCCTTGCCGCGGACCAGCGCGCGTACGGCGAGTGCGGTGAAGAACAGTGCCAGCACGTCGTCGAGGTGCGCGAATCGCACCGAGACCTCGACCCACATGGGGATGAAGGCCGCACCGGCGATCAGCACGCGCTGCTGGAGGCGCTTGTGGTTGAGCCCGGTGCCGCGGTAGTGGTCGGCGGCGGCTCGCCCGACCATGACCAGCAAGTACAGGCCCAGGCCCGACATGAACGCGTCGGCGAGTTTCTCGCCCACGTCGGCGGGGAACGGTGCGAACAGCCCGGCGACCAGGAAGCTGACCGGCCCTATCTGCAGTTCGGGGTGATTGGCGTAGAGCGCGAGACCGCCGCCGGGCACCTGGTTGAAGAGCAGTTGCTGGCCGGTTCTCAGGTAGTGCCAGGACACGCCTCCATGGCGTTCGGCCACGACGAACCACACGGCCGTCCACAACGTCAGCAGCACGTTGTGCCACCGCACCGGATAGCGTCCGATCCGGCCGATCCGCGCCCCGTCCCTGGGCACGGCTTCCGCCGTCTCCCGGTTCCGCACAATCCGTCCTTCCTGTCCGCCCGCGCTCGGCGTCGGGACGGCCGAGGACGCGGGCGCTGCACAGCGTCATCTCTGCAGAGGGACTCCGCATGCTCCGGGTTCCTGAAGACGGTGTTTCTTTAGACGCTTGTGGGTAGTTGAGGGCTCGGCCGGCGGTGTGCGCGACGGCTGTCTACTCGACCGCTCGCTGCTTCGACGGCCACTGGTTCACGACCTACGAGCGGCCGGACCGGGGAAGCGACGAATGACGTTGCCCGACAGCCGTCTTGGCTCTTCTGACGTCGTGTTCTTCCGATCCGCGAGATGCTGCGCGACAAGCTGGACGATACGATGGGAGCCGTATCGGACCCCGCCAATGCCTCGGAAAGCGAACGGCATCCATGGTTCATGTGGGGTGATACGCGCACGGCGTGATGAGCGAGGATTCCGGCCTCGGTGTTCTGTGCGACCGCTGCCGCGGGTGACGGAGCCGTCACGTCCCACCGGTCGCATCGACAGCACCAAAATCAGGTTGAATGATGAACCGGACTCGTCTCGCAGCACTCACGTTCCTCGTCGCCCCCGCGCTCGCGATGGGCCCCGCGGCTGCCGCACACGCCTCCACCGGCGTCGCGCCCGGCGCCACGTCGCGCGCGGCATGTCATATGGAAAAGGAGTCGAACGGCAAGTATCACGTCTGGGGCGTGGGATTCCCCGGTGGCACCAAGGTGACCTACTCGGGATCCTCCTCGGGCACCGTCTCCACGAGCAAGTCGGGGCGGTTCGACCTCGGCGGCCTCAGCGGGAGCAAGTGGGTCGTCAAGACTCCCCATGGGACGACCACGGTCACCTGCACCATGATGATGCACGGCTGACGGGGCGTGACCCCCCCCGTGCGACGACCGCGTGTCGGCGCCGACGTCGCACGGAGTGCCAAAGCTGCCCGGTCGGGTCACACCGCTGCCGAGGGGCGGATGTTCTGGTTCAGGCGGAACAGGTTCGTGGGGTCGTAGGTGTCCTTGACCCGCACGAGCCGTTCGTAGACCGCGTCCGGGTACGAGGCGCGCACCTTGTCCTCGGCACCGTCGCCGGTGAAGTTGACGTACATGGCGCCGTGGCCGTGGTGTGCGATCTCCTCGCGGGTGTTGCGGGCCCAGGTGACATGCGAGTCGAAGTCCGTCGCGTCGGGGGAACGCGCGATCACGTTGCACAGCACACTCGGGTCCCGCTGGCTGAACGCCGTGGACTCGGCGGGCACTCGGGCGAAGGCACCGCCCAGTTGGTGCAGATGCACCTCGCTGGAGGGCGTCGGCGTCGTCAGATGGAGTCGCAGTACGGCGTCGAGCGCGGCGTCGGACGGCTCGATGAACGCCGAGGTGAAGTAGTTGTGGGCGCCGGCCGTCCACAGCGGGTCGAGCATTGTCTGCATGGCCGTGTACGGCATGGGTCCCATGACGTCGGCGATGGGGGTCCCCAGCGTCCGCAGGGGAGCGACGGCCGCCTCACCGGCCGCGGGGTCGCCCGCGTACATGCCGGCCAGGACCACGATGCGGGTGCCGTGGACCTCCGGGGGCAGGAAGGGCAGAGGAGGTGCGGTGGTCAGGTTGATCAGCGTCGTCAGGTCGTCGGGCATGCTCGCGGTCAGCTCGCGCCAGCCCGTGACGACCTGCCGGGCCTGCTCGACGGGATAGATGATCAGGCCGCCCAGGACCTGTGGCCCGACCGGGTACAGCTGGTACTCGAGCGAGGTCACGACGCCGAAGTTGCCGCCGCCGCCCCGCAGGGCCCAGAAGAGTTCGGGGTGCTCCTGCTCGTCCGCGCGCACCACGCGGCCGTCCGCGGTCACGACCTCGGCCGCCGTCAGGTTGTCCGAGGTCAGACCGTGGCGGCGCAGGAGCCAGCCCACGCCGCCGCCGAGCGTGAAGCCGGAGATACCGGTCGTGGAGATCAGACCACCGGTGACGGCCAGGCCGAAGGCCTGGGTTTCATGGTCGAGGTCGCCCCAGGTCATGCCTGCCTGGGCGATCACCCGGCGGCGTACGGGGTCGACGATGGCGCCCTTCATGGGCGACAGGTCGATGACGATGCCGTCCTCGCACGTCGAGAACCCGGCGATGCTGTGGGCGCCGCCGCGCACGGCGACGAGCAGGTCCTGGCTGCGGGCGAATTCGACGGCGCGCATCACGTCCGCGGTCCCCGCGCAGCGCACGATCAGTGCCGGGTGCTTGTCGTGGGCCGCGTTCCAGACGGCGCGGGCCTGGTCGTAGTCGTCGTCGCCGGGGCGGACGACGGTGCCGCGCAGGCTTGCTTCCAGCTCGGCGATGGTGGCGTCCCCCAGGATGCCCTTTGCCGTGTCGATCGACATGGTCGGCTCCTCGGTATGAGTACGGGTGTTTGAACTGATACTCAGGACCGTAGGCAGCGGCTCTTAGCATCCACTCAGCAGCCGCTTTGCCCGGTGGGCGCCGTAGGCAGCGTGCGCCGCAGGAATGCCGGGCCACGGGTGCCGCCGAGGCGGGTGAAGAGGCCGGCGGCCCGGGCGGCCGCGGTCTCGGCGGCGTCGGGGTCGCCCGTCTGCCGCAGGAGTTGCGCCAGCATGAGGGAGACCCAGGCGGCGGCGGAGGTCGAACCGGCGACGTGTTCCAGGTCCTGGGCGCGGGTCAGCAGGGTGCGGGCTCGTGCCGTGTCACCGGCGGCCCGGGCCACGTGCGCGAGGTGGAGCAGGCTGTTGGTGGTGCCGGGGATGTCGTCGGTCTCCTCGAAACCCGCGAGGGCACGGGCGATGGTGGCGTGCGCCCCTTCGGTGTCCCCGTCGGCGAGCTGGAGCAGGCCGAGGCAGCCGAGGGTGATGCCTTCCTCCCGCCGGTCGCCGAGTCGGCGCCTGATCGCCAGTGCCGCGTCGAGGTACTTCCTTGCCGCGTCGTGGTCGCCCCGGCTTCGGTGGATGTTCCCGAGAGTGTTGAGGGCCAGGGATTCCCCGTGCGGGTCGGCGAGCGCGCGGAAGCAGTCGACACTGCGTTCGGCGGCAGCGACGGACCCGCAGGTGTCGCCCTTCAGCCGGTTCGCCCAGGCGAGATTCGCCAGGAGGTAGCCACGCGCCCGGGACGGACCGACCGCGCGGCCGGCGAGGACCGTTTCCTCGAAGAGCACCGAGACCTGTCCCACCGCGTCGTCCGCGACCGCGTATCCGGGTGTCATGACCGGGAAGAACCGGCCGGTATCCGCCTCGACGTCGTCCAGCAGCCGGAGGCCTTCCATGCAGGCTTCGCGGGCCACCGTGCCCTCACCCCGGCAGACGGCCCAGACGCCCTCGAGGTGCGCGGCGACGGCGAGGACGGAGGGGGCGCTCGCCTCGCGGGCGAGCTCGCGGGCCCGGTCGAGGGCGGTGCGGGCGCGGTCCCACGTGCCGTGCATCCAGAGCAGGATCGCCTGCTGGTAGTGGGCGCGTGCGAGCGCCGCCGCGTCCGGCCACCGCTGATGGATTTCGACG
Organism: Streptomyces herbicida; assembly: GCF_032656585.1. Classification (NCBI taxonomy): domain Bacteria; kingdom Bacillati; phylum Actinomycetota; class Actinomycetes; order Kitasatosporales; family Streptomycetaceae; genus Streptomyces; species Streptomyces herbicida. The sequence continues at coordinate 94,983 of NZ_JAUYWJ010000029.1, read as the reverse complement.
ATCTGCTCGGCGATGTCCTCCAAGGGGGAGCCGTCCCCGAGGCGGATCGCCAGCACGGCCCGTCCCATCAGCGCTCTCGCCCGCTGCGGGGTGGGTTCCGGTGCGGCGGCCAGGGTGTCTTCCAGCCAGCGGCGGCCCTCGGCGAGACGCCCGCGTTCGGGCCAGAACAGTCGCAGGGCGACGGCCAGACGCAGCGCAGTGTCCGGTTCGTGGCGCAGGAAGGAGCGCAGGGCGGCCCGGAGATTGCCGTAGTCGGCCTCCAGCTCCAGCGATGTCGCTCCCGTGACTCCGGTGGGCGGCTCGCGGTCCCGCGCCTCGGCGAGGGCCAGGTAGAAACGCCGGTGCCTGGCCTCGGTCGCCACCAGTTCTCCGGCGGCCCGCAGGCGCTCCGTGGCGTACTGCCGGATCGTCTCGAGCAGCCGGTAGCGGACCTCGTCCTGCCGGGGCTCCACCCACACCAGGGATTTGTCGGCCAGCCTGCCGAGGAGGTCCAGCACAGGCATGTCGTGGGTACCGTCGGCGCACACCTCTTCCGCCGCGGCAAGGGAGAACCCGCCCGCGAAGACCGCCAGCCGGCGGAACAGGCACCGTTCCTCGTCGTCGAGCAGCCGGTGGCTCCAGTCCAGGGTGGCCAGCAGGGTCTCCTGCCGGGTCGCACCGCGTCGGCTGCCCCGCCCGAGCAGGGCCAGGGCGTCGTCGAGCCGTTCCGCGATCTGGCGCGGGGCCAGCACGTGCACCCGAGCCGCCGCGAGCTCCAGGGCCAGGGGCATCCCGTCCAGCCGGAAACAGATCTGCGCGACGGCCTCCGCGTTCTCCGGGGCCAGCCGGAATCCGGGGACCACGTCGGCGGCCCGCTCCACGAACAGCCGTACAGAGGCGAAACGGCCCAGTTCCTCCACGGGCGGCAGCCGGTGCGGATCCGGCAGACCCAGCGAGGGCACCCTGAAGGTGCGCTCCCCGTAGCTGCGCAGCGGCTCGCGACTGGTCGCGAGTACGAAGACGCCCGGGCAGTGGGCCATGATCTCCGAAGCCAGGGCCGCGCACGCGTCGATCAGGTGTTCGCAGTTGTCCAGCACCAGCAGCATCGCCCGGCCACCCAGCTGTGCGATCAGGGCGTCGCGGCCCACGCCGGACGGTGGGAGCTGTATTCCCAGAGCTGCGGCAACCGCCTCGGGCACGAGGTGCGTCTCCGTCAGTCCGGCGAGGTCCACGAACCAGGCCCCGTCCCGGAAGTCGTCGCCCCGACGGGCCGCCACGGCGAGCGCGAGCCGGGTCTTGCCGCAGCCCCCGGCCCCGGTGAGGGTCAGCAGCCGGCTCCGTCCGAGCAACCGCTCCACCTCGGCCATCTCGCGCTCCCGGCCGATGAGGGCGGTCGCCGGTGCCGGCAGATGGTGCCGTGGGGGCTTCGGCGGCTGTTCCCGGGCCTCGACGGAGTCGGCGAGCAGCCCACGGAAGAGGCTGCGCGTCTGCGGGTCGGGGTCGGCGCCCGTGTCGCGGCGGAGCGCGTCCCGCAGACACTCGTAGTCGGCCAGCGCCTCCCTGCGTCGCCCGGCGTCGGCCAGGACCCGCATCAGCGCCCGGTGGCCGGGCTCGTGCAGAGGCTCCTCGGCGACCAGGGCCCGCAGCACGTCGATCGCTTCGTCTGTGCGGTGATCGCGCTCGAGCGCTTCGCCCAGTCCCAGCCTGAGAGCCGTACGCCGTGCCTCCAGCGCCTCGGCCGCCTCGGCCGCCCAGGGCTCGTAACGGTCCTCGGGCAGCAACCCGGGTTCGGCCAGGGCGAGCGCGGCACGGTAGTCCACGGCGCCGTCGCCGGACGAGGCCTGCCGGGCCGCTTCGTCGAATTCGTCGAGGTCGATCCGCACACCGCCGTCGGGGCCCAGCAGCACCATGTCGTCGCGGAGCACGACGACGTCTCCCGGCGCCCCCGTGCCGGCCAGTGCGCGCCGCACGGCGTACAGCACTTGGTGCAGATTGTTCGACGCGGCCGTCCCGTCGAGGTCCGGCCACAGCAGGTCGTAGAGCCGCTCCCGGTGGATCTGGTGGCCCGGTGACAGGCACAGCAGCTTCAGCAGGCTCCGGGCCTTGCGCAGCCGCCACGCCCCGGCGGCGACCGGACGGCCCTCGACCGCCACGGCGAAGCCGCCGAGGAGCCGGATGTACACCTCATCGGCCATGGCTGCCCTCATGAGCAGGCTACCGCCAGACCGGATCCGGGACCCGTGAAACGGTACGGCCCCGCACGCGCCCAGATGCATGATCATGGCCGCTGCGGAAGGATCGGCAGGGGCGGTCCGCGCCCTGCGGTGCTGCGCTGGGCTCACCGCCGACCGGTGCCTCGGCCTCCGTCCGAGCTGGGGGTAACGCCCTTTCCGGTGTTGTTACCGGAGCATTGACATGTATGTGAAGCACATCTTGCGCCGTCGGTCGGGCCCCACGGAGGACGAAGGCGTCACCACCGCACGGACGTCGTCCGCTGCCGACTGGGGCCTTTTGCTCATCAGACTGACCTTCGGACTGCTGATGGCCGCGCACGGCGCGCAAAAGCTGTTCGGGATCCTCGGAGGACATGGTCTTACGGCGGTCGGCCATTCGTTCGCCGGCCTCGGCTTCCGCCCGGGAAAGCTCTTCGCCGCGATCGCCGGCCTGTCCGAATTCCTCGGTGGCCTCGGCCTGGCCCTCGGACTGCTCACTCCACTGGCGTCCGCCGCCCTGATCGGCGTGATGATCAACGCCATGGCGACCGTCACCGGTGCCCACGGTCTGTGGGAGACGGACGGCGGTGTGGAGTACAACGTCTGTATCACCGTGGTCGCCCTGGCCGTCGCGGCCATCGGACCGGGTCGGCTCGCCGTCGACCGGTTCCTGCCGTGGGGCGCGGGCGGCTGGGGTGCGGCCGCGTTCGCCCTCGGCTTGGGAGGCGCAGCCGCTGCCATCACGTTGAGCCTGTGAGGCCGGTGCGCCCGGCGACTTGGGCGCTGAAGACGTAATTCGTTGGCGGCGCACCCGCCTGCGTGTCAGCGTGTTGCCTCATGGAACAGGACGTATGGACGGAGCAAGTGGCCCGGACGTACGACAATTCGTCCGCGTACATGTTCGCGCCGGAGGTACTGGAGCCGACGGTCGAATTCCTCGCCCGGCGTGCCGAGGGCGGTCCGGCGCTGGAGTTCGCGATCGGGACGGGCCGGGTCGCACTGCCGCTGCGGGAGCGGGGCGTGTCCGTCACCGGGATCGAGCTGTCCGAGCCCATGGTGCGGGAGTTGCGCCGCAAGCCCGGCGGGGACGGCATCCCGGTGACGCTGGGGGACATGTCCGACGTGCGGGTGCAGGGCGAGTTCGGCCTCGTCTACCTGGTCTACAACACCATCGGGAATCTGCTCACGCAGGACGAACAGGTCGCCTGCTTCCGCAACGCCGCGCGCCATCTGCGCCCCGGTGGCCGCTTCGTGATCGAGTCGGGCGTGCCGGATCTGCAGCGGTTGCCGCCGGGGGAGACCGCCCGGCCGTTCCACGTCGGCGAGCACCATGTCGGCTTCGACACCTATGACTTGGTGAACCAGCGCCTGGTCTCCCACCACTATCGCCTCACCGATGGCCGGGCCGAGGTCTTCCACTCCCATCACCGGTTCGTCTGGCCCTCCGAGCTGGACCTGATGGCACGGCTCGCGGGACTCGAGCCGACCGAGCGGTGGGCCGACTGGAGCGCCACGCCGTTCACGGCGGACAGCAGAGCGCATGTCTCGGTGTGGCAGAGGCCGTACGACGGATCCGCGGCCGGGTGACCGGACTGGCGGCATCGATCGCCGCCGGTGAGCCGCTCGGCAAGCTGGATCTCGTCCGTCGCCATGTGCACCGAGGGGACTCACTGAGGGAGCAGCTGCTGTCCGCCGTCGATGTCGTACGTGGCGCCGGTGAGCGCGCCGTTGCACATGATGTGCACGCCGAGGGCGGCGACGTCCGCCGGCCCGACGACCCGTCGGATGGGCAGGGTGGCACGCAACTGCTCGCGCCGGGCCTCGAGTTGTTCGCCCAGGAGTGAGGCTGACAGGGGCGTGTCGACGAAGCCGGCGGCGATGAGGTTGACCCGGGTCGGTGCCAGCTCCAGCGCCAGGTTGGCGATGAGGGCGGGCAGAGCGGCGGTGGCGGCGGACACGACAGCCTTGCCGACACCGGGGCGCCGGCCTCCGGTGCCGCCGATGAACAGCAGCGTGCCGCCGGCCCGGACCTTGCCACGGCTGTAGAGGGCGGTCCCCAGCGTGATGGCCAGGCGCTCGTCGAAGGCGCGTCGGGCGGCTGCGAGGTCCATTTCCGCCAGGGGCATGTAGAAGGGGCCGCCGGCGGTGACCATCACATGGTCGACGGGACCGGACAGCTCCTGGAAGAAGCTCTGCAGGCGGTCGGTGTCGGTGGCGTCGAACGTCGCGGTGCCGAGAGGGTTCAACTCGTCGGCGGCCCGCTGCAGTCGCTCGGGACTGCGTCCGACCAGGATCACCTGGCCGCCGCCTGCGCGGACCTGGCGTGCGGTTTCGAGCCCGATGCCCGCGCCGGCTCCGATCACCACCACCGTCTGGTCGGTGAGATCAGGTCGGCCCCGGGTACCGGGAACGGGCGGTTCGGCAGGCATGGCATCACCTCCGCGGAGGGCCGGCACCTCATGATCGTGCTTCGTGCACTCCGCGTCGTCGTGCTTGAGTGCTGCCCGTCGCTCGTGCCTTCGCCGGGACAGCCTTCGCCCCCATTGTCGCCCGCCGGACCGCTGATCGCTCTTTGCCGGCCCAGCTGTCCGCTCTGCTCACGCCGACCCGCAACAGCCGTGCCGGGAGGGGGTTCGACGGTCCGTCGGGTGGGCCGAGAGGATTCCGGGGACCAAAGCGCAGTGAGGGGGAACGGCATGATTCTGCTCGTCCTGGTGGCGTCCTGGTGCTGGCCGTTGGAGGGTGTGTCTGCGTGGTGTGGGCTGCGCGAGGCGGGCCACGCTGGTCGCGAGCCGTGGCCACCGCGACGTTGACGGCGGGCGAGCCGGCGCGCCGGGCGGGGCGGGGCGGAAGGACCGTAACTCGAGCCCGAGTGAATAGTGCCTGTCCGGCGTGCACGACTGCTCGGCCCGACTACCTGGACCACGGGTATGACGCCCGGTGCGGGCCGGTGTGCTGCTCCAGTACGACGAGAGCGCCGTCGTCGGCCGGTCCGCCCTCGCTGTGCCGCAGCAGGTCTCCGCGCAGGCCCCGCACCATGTCCTCCAGGGGCTCGGCACTGCGGGCGTGCGCGTGGGCGCCGAGGTCGTGGTGACGGCCGCCGCGGTCACGGGCCTCGATGAAGCCGTTGGTGTAGAGCAGCAGCCGGTCGCCCGGACGGAACTCGATGGTCTGGGTGACCGGTTCGGCGCCGACGAGACGGGCGAGCCCGATGGGCGCCCCGGGCGCAGAGGGCGTGTGCGCGCTGACTTTGTCGCCGCGCACCCTCAGCGGCTCCGGTTGCCCGCAGTGGATCACTCGGGCCACGGGCTCGTCGTGGGGGAGTTCCACGAGGACGGCGGTCGCGTAGCGTTCGCTGAACGGCTCGTCCCGCAGCGCGCGGATCTGCCGGGTGGCGCTCGTCTCGAGCCGGTTGCACACATCGGCCAGGCATTCTTCCTCGTGAGCAGCCTCGCGAAAGCTGCCGAGCAGGGTCGCGGAGGCCGCCACCGCCGAGAGTCCCTTGCCCTGGATGTCTCCGACGAGGACCCGCACGCCGTACGGGGTGTGCAGGGCCTCGTAGAAGTCACCGCCCCCGGTGCCCTCCGAGCGCGCAGGTACGTAGGTGGCGCACATGTGCACGGTGCCCATACGGCGGGGCAGGGGGCGCAGCGCGGCCTGCCGTGCGGTGTCGGCGACCGACTGTGCCTGTCGCGACCGGCGTTCGCGCCGGCACCGTACCGAGCACGCCGGCAGCCCGGCCAGTGAGACCACCACCAGCGTCAGGATCGTCACGTCGCCGGTTTCCGTGCTCCATCGCCCCTGGACCAGCTGCACCAGTGCGGTCGTCGCCGTGGCGGCACCGGCCAGCGCGGCCGTCACGCCGACTCCGTTCAGGGCCGCGGCGAGTACCGGAACGGCGGCCATGACGGGCAGCACGTGCAGACGGTCTCCGATCACGAGGTCGGTCACGGCGACGACGGCCAGCAGACAGAGCGGTGCGCCCCATCGCGCGGCCGGGGAGGCAGAGCCCGAGCGCAGCGGCGAAGGAACCTCAGACATGCTGGTTCACCTCCGTGGAGCACGTCGGGGCACTGGGACGCTGCGGGTGCGCGTCAGCGGGGTCGCGGTCCAGACACGCGAGCATGTCCTCCAACTGGCCCGCCAGTCCGCGGTCCTTGTTCGAGCCGGCCTCGGCGTGCAGATGCCGTCCCGCCCATCGTGCGGCCGGAAGGATCGGGTGCGCACGGCCGCCCTGACAGGAACGGACGCACATCGCCGTTCCGACGAGCAGGCGTGCCCCGTTGGGCCGGAAGTGCGGGGTGACGGGTTCGTCCCGGTGCCGGCTGCCGTGACGCGGCGACTTGGCCTCGTCCTCCAGCAGCTGCCCCATGTCCCGTGCCCGGTCGGCGACGTGCGCCAGCGTGTCCAGGACGGTGTGGTCCAGATGCCGGACCGAGCCGCGGGCCGCCGACCGAAGATTCCACCGGCGGCTTTCGCGTGCGGCGATCAGCTCGGTGTCCGCTCGGGACACCGCACCGGCCAGCCGCACGGGCCAGTCCGCACCGAGGAGTTCCTGTGGGCGGCGGTGTTCGCGCAGCGCCAGCGCGAGGTGTTCGAGCACACGCGCCAATTGGTCGCGGAGATCGTCCAGCGCCCGTTCGGCGGGCCGGAAGTGGAGCGGCGGAAACAGCACGACGGTGACGGCGGTACCGATCACCACACCCACGGCGGTCTCGATCACATGCGGGGCGAGATCGTCCCACAGGTGACTGCGCGCCATGGCGAAGGCGAACAGCGCTGTGATGGGGACATGGACGCCGTGGTGTCCGAGGCGGTCGTATCCGGCGACGACGATGGCCGAGAACACGACGATGCACAGTGCCGGAAGAATGGGTCCCACGAGGATCCCCACGGGGACGGCGATGAGAATGCCCAGGGCGCAGCCCGCCGCGTACTGGGCCGCCGCCACCAGCGAGCGGAACGCCGAGGATTCCGTGATCAGCAGTGCGGCCAGCGCGGCCGGATAAGGGCTGTGGCTGCCCAGTGCCGTGCCGCACACCACCCAGGCCAGACCGGCCGCGGCGGCGGCTCGCACGGGCGCCTGCCAGCGGCGACTCGGTTGTGTGGCGAGCTGTACATGATCGAGTGCGCTCCGTATGAGAGGTGCAGTAGACATCCCGGTGGTTATTGCCGTGTCTGTGCGGAGAAAACCCATATGTCCCGTTTGATGGATTCTTTGCCTGGCCCACCCTGGACGTGGCGCTGCGGCAGCCATGACACCGGCGAGCCGGCCGGACCCTTCGAGCCGGTCGCACCCTTTAGGCTCGCCACGTGCAAGAGGTGGAGATCGTTCAGCTGCTCGTCTCGTCGGTGCACCGCTTCGAGGGCCGCCCGGGAGACGGCGTTCCCGAGTTCCCACCGGACGAACTCGTCACCTCGGCGCACGTGCGCGAGGGGCTGGGCATCGTGGGTGACCGGTACTTCAACCGTCCTGCGCACCGCAACGCGTCGATCACCCTCATGGCGGCAGAGCGTCTGCCCCAGGACGGCCCCCGGGAGGCGGACCTGCGGCGCACCCGGCGCAACGTCCTGCTGCGCGGGGTGGACATCGACTCGTACATCGGTGCCACGGTCTTCCTGGACTGCGGCACCGGACCCGTCGTGCTGGCGGTGCTGAGCGCGGCCCGTCCCTGCGCATGGATGAACACCACGCTGGGGCCGGGCGCACAGCGGGCGTTGCGCGGCGGCGGGGGTGTCCGCTGCCGTCCGCTCTCCGACGGCATCCTCACCGTGGGGCCCGCCTCTTTCGGGGTGTGTCCGCCCTGAATTCAGGCTATTTCGCCGAGTGGGTTGAGCGGTTCTGCGGTGCTCCGTACAGTCGTGACCCCAATGCGGGGGGTGCTGGTCACGGGGGATGAACATGATCGATTTGGCCGACGTCATCAGAGATCTGCGCGAAGAGCTGCAGTCGGCGATCCGCGCTGGTGACGGTGAGTCGCTCCGCTTCGAATTGGGACCCATCGAACTCGAGGTTTCCGTCCAGTTGGAGAAGTCGGCGACCACGGGAGCGAAGGTGCGCTTCTGGGTGGCGGAGGCCGGGGCAGAGGCTTCCGCGCGCCGGGCGGGGACACAGTTGGTGCGGTTGACCTTGCAGCCGCAGCTGGCGGGCACGGACCGCAGCCCCCTGGTGTCGGGTCGAGCGGCCCCTGGTGAAGAGTGATCGGGCCCTCCCACGGGCTGGACCCTTCTCGTGCGGTCCAGGTGGTCACCGCGGTCACAGGCGGTGGCGGGATGCGCGGTTCGGGTTATCTGGTCAGGACAGGCCTGGTGTTGACCGCGGAGCATGTGCTGCGTGGCGCCGCCTCCATCATGGTTCGGCTGATTCCCCATGTCGGTGTGACCGAGGATGTGGCAGCCGAGCTGGTCTGGTCGAGTACGGCGGCCGATGTCGCCGTGCTGAGGTTCGCCGGCGCTGCGACAGCGGTGGCACCGGTGCGCTACGGGCGCATGGGGCAGCAGGACGTCGTGCCGTGCGAGGCTGTGGGCTTTCCTCGATTCAAGATGCGGGCCCATCGGCAGCCGGGCCCGGGCAGCGGAGCGTCTTCGTTCAGGGACTCCCATCACGCCCGCGGCGAGGTCTCCATGCTGTCCAACCGACGCGAGGGCAGGCTTGAGTTCACCCTCCACTCGTCGCCGTCCGACCGGGACGAGAAGCATTCGCCCTGGGAGGGCATGTCCGGAGCGGCCGTGTTCAGCGGCGGCGCCCTCGTCGGGATCGTCGGTGAGCACCACCTGGCGGAGGGGCCGGGCGCCCTGACCGGCAGCCTGGTCGAGAGTTGGTACGCGACGCTCGACACCACCGAGGCGTTACGCCATCTGCAAGCTCTTGTCGGCCTGCCGGCGCACGTTGGTGACCTGCCGCCGGTGAGGGCCTCGTCGGCAGGAGAGGGCAACGCCGGGCAGGCCGGTGGTCCGCCGTGGGTGGCCATCGAGCAACTGCACGGTCGGCGGGTCGACGCCCACTTCGTGGGTCGCGGCGAGATACTCAACGAGCTCCGAACCCGTCTGTCTGCGGCGTCCGGCTCGTCGGAGGGCAACGTCCAGGCGCTTGTCGGGCCGCGCGGCTTCGGCAAGACGCAGATCGCGTTGCGATATGCGCAGGAGTATCGCCAGGACTACGACGTCATCGCCCTGATTCCGGCGCGTGATCCGGTGACGGCAATGACGCATCTGGCGGAGCTCGCCGGGCGGTTGGGACTGCCGCGCAGCGAGCGGGTCGACGAAGACGCCTGGCGGGTGCGTGACCACCTCGCTGTCCGTGACCGCTGGCTGCTGATCCTCGACGGCGCCGTGGACGTCCAGGCGCTGGACGGCTTCATTCCCTGGCGCGCCGAGGGGCATGTGATCATCACGTCGTGGTTTCGGGGCTGGCAGGAGCGGTGCGGTGTACTGGACGTCCCCGCGCTGCCACCCGCCGACGCGGAGCGGTACCTGGTGGGGAAGGCCGGTGGGCACCTCGGCGGCGGGCTGGCCGCGCGGATTGCCGAGGCAACCGGGTACGCGCCGATCGTGCTGGCCCAGGCCGCAAGTCTGATCGAGCGCGGACTCTTCGCAGGCGACGAGTACCTGACCATGCTCGACGACGATGCCTCGGGCCTGATGAGCGGCGAGGAGCGGGACGGCCTGGTGGTCCCTGGCTACGGAAGTGCTGTCGGCGTCGGCTGGCGCGAGGTGAAGAGCCGGGTCGAGGAACGCGCGCCGTCGGCGGTGCACCTGTTGGAGCTGTGCGCCTTCTTCGCCGAGGAGCCGGTGCCGCTCCATCTGCTGCGGCCCACCGCCGCGTTGCCCAAGCCGTTGGCGGATCTGCTGTCTAAGCCGGTCCACCGGGTCGCCGCCGCCGCGGCGCTCGACGACTCGTCCCTTGCCCAGCTCGCCGAACAGCCCGCACCCGACCCGGCGTTCAGCCACGCCTCCCGGCGCCGGGCGCCCAGACCGCTTGCCGTGCACAGTGTGACCCAGCGCGTCGTCCGTGCCGCCCTCAGCCCGGAGGCCTGGGCCGGATACGCGTCGGCGTCCTTGGCTGTCATGGCCGCCGCGCTGGCCGAGGACCTGGAAGACCCCTCGCAGTGGGAGGCGTGTGCGGGGTTGCTGCCGCACGCCGCGACCGTGGCCGACCGTGCTCTGCGCCATGGCATCGATCTGAGCGAGGCGTTGGTGCTGAGCGCGCGGCTGGGGGAGTACCTCATCCTGCGCGGGCTGCCGGCCGCCGCGGTGGAAATGCTGCGCCAGGCGCGTGACCTGGCCGGTACGGGCGCAGTGACACCCGAGGCGGTGGTCCGGCTGGACGTCGTCCTGGTGGATGCCACGCGTGCGGCCGAGCGGCTGGAGGAGGCCGCGGCGCTGGGGGAGCGGACGCTGGAGGCGTGCCGGTCCCATCTGGGCCCGACCCACCGCGTCACGCTGCAGGCGCTCGCCGAACTCGCCCATGTCCACGGCGATCTCGGTCGAACCGAGGAGGCCGTCGAGATGGCCGGAGCCGCCCTGTCGGGTCAGTGTGCGCTGCTCGGGGCCGATCATCACGACGTGCTCAGGACGCGCAGCGACCTCGCGGCGATGCTCGGCCGAGCCCACCGGTTCGAGGACGCGGTCACACTTCAGGAGGAGGTCCTCTCCAGTCGGCGCGGCGCCTACGGGGACGATCACTTCCTCACGTTGCTCGCCGCCAACAACCTCGCCGACTCCTACGAATGCCTGGGTCGCTTCCAGGACGCCGCGGACATCGCCACTCCGGCACTGGACATGGCGCGTCAGGTGCTGCCCACCGGCCACTACCTGGCTCTTCAGCTGCTGAAGAGGTGCGCACGCCTGGCCGGTCAGCTCGGCAACGCAGGCACCGCCGCCGAGCTCTTCACGGACCTGTGGGACGTCGGCCGGGCGCTGTACGGACCGGACAGCCCGGAGAGCCTGGACGTGTTGCGCGTCGCGGTGATCCTTCACAGCCAACTCAACCACTGGGCGAAGGCGCGTGAACTCCAGGAGGCGCTGATCGCGCTGCTCGACCGCACTGCGGGCGATCCGACCGTCGACCTGGCCGGCGAGCAACTCAACCTCGCCTACCTCCGCCACCGTGACCACGACACGGCGTCCGCACTGAGTCTGGGAATTGCCGCCTGGCGGCGCATGGCCGCCGAGCACTCACCGCAGAGTGAGCCCCTTCTCGAAGCCACCCGCACCCTCGCGCAGATCCTGGCTGCGACGGTGCACCACGAAGCCATGGCCTCCGCGCTCAAAAGGGGAAGTGCGTTGTCACTTCCCGAAGTATTCCAAGACAGTGAGCTGCACTTCTCAGGGGTTCCGAAAGGTGCCGTCGAATCACTCATTGCGGCCGTGGAATCCAGCATGGATGTCAAATGAAAACCAGCCGTGGGCCCACCGCCTGAATCGGCGGGCCCACGGCCTCGGAAGGAGTGAGCGACCGCAGTCGCTACTTTGTCGCCTTCTTGATCAGTGCAGCCACCCCCGCTGCCGCTGCGGTTGTCACGGCGGCCGCGGCGGCGACCGGAACCCACACGGGTGCCGTCGCCACGACAACCGGTGCGGCGGCCGCCGCGGCCGGAACTGCCGCTGCCGCCACCGCCTGGGCCGCATTACCACCGAATTGAAGCGCCAATTCGATCATCCCCCTGGTTCGAGAGCCCCCGATTCAGGACTCGCGTGTGAAACGCTATACCCACGACCCAAACCCGAAACCGGAAATCGCCAGAATTTCTTCACGCATCCTGTCGTAACTTTCCCTACGCCCGCGCAGGCGTATCGAATTTCTTTTCGGGTCGCGGTCGTGGACTCGTAGCCACAATGTGCGCGCTATGTCCCTTAGTGTGGCTTTCGCGCGGATGCTATGTGGACGGGATGGAGCTGGGGACGCATTGGCACCACTGCTCGCGGTGTGCGCCGGGTATTTCATGGTGATCCTGGACGTGACCATCATCAACGTCGCCGTGCCGGTGGTGGGCCGCGACCTGTCGGCCTCGCTCACCGGCATCCAGTGGATCACCGATGGATACACGCTCGTCTTCGCGGGCTTCCTGATGACCGGTGGCGCGCTGGGCGACCGCCTGGGCAACCGCCGGGTGTTCTGCTCGGGTGTTGCGCTGTTCACCGTGTCCTCGGCCGCCTGCGCATTCGCACCCAATGCTCCCTTCCTGGTCGTTGCCCGGCTGGTGGAGGGGCTCGGCGCGGCGCTGATCGTGCCCGGCTCACTGGCTCTCCTCCAGCAGGCCTACCCGGCGCCGGCCGCACGCTCGCGGGCCTTCGGGCTGTGGGGCTCGATGGCGGGCATCGCCGCTTCCGCCGGGCCGTTGCTGGGCGGGCTGCTGGTCACCACAGCCGGTTGGCGGTGGGTCTTCCTCATCAACCTGCCCGTCGGCGTCGCGTGCCTGATGCTGACGCTGAGGCACGTGACGCGCTCACCCCGGCAGGCCGACCGGGCGCTGGACTGGCCGGCGCAGTGTGCGGTGGTGGCCGCCGTCGCGCTGCTGACCGCCGCGCTCAACGAGGCCGGAAGGCGCGGCTGGTCCGATCCCGCGGTTCTCGCCGGATGGGGACTCGCCGCGCTGGCCGCCGTGGCGTTCGTGCTGCGTGAGCGGCTGGCCCGGTCTCCCGCCCTTCCGCTGAGCCTGCTGCGTTCGCGTGCGATGAGCGGTGGAGCCGTCATCGGTCTGCTGTTCAACTTCGGTTTCTACGGCATGGTGTTCACCGCCAGCCTGGAGTTCCAGCACCAGCGCGGCTTCAGCGCCCTGGCCACGGGGGCGGCACTGTTCCCGGCGGTGGCGATGACGATGTTCGCCTCCGTCCTGTCGGGGCGACTGTCCCGTCGCACCGGCGATCGTCCACTGGTGACCTCCGGCATGCTCCTGGCTGGCCTCGGCCTGGCCGGCTGGGCCGCGGCGGGATCCGATCCGCCCTACCCGCTGCTGGTGGCTCCGATGATGGCCGCGGGTTTCGGCACCTCCTTCGCTCTCACCGGCTCGACCGCCACCGTGATGGGTGCCGCACCCCCGGCCTACGCGGGGGCCGCCTCCGCCCTGTTCAACACCACCCGCCAGATCGGCAGCGCCACCGGTGTGGCACTCGGCGGCAGCCTGCTCGCGACCGGCGCCGACTACGGCGCCGGACTGCGCACCAGCATGGCCATCGGCGCGTGTGCCTACCTGACCGCCGCGGTCCTCGCGTGGCGGTGCGTACCGGGAAAGCCCGAAGGGTCGTAGCGCGTCCACCAGGACGCCCCGTAGCCAAGCGCCCCGGAGCCTCGTCACTCTTCAGCAGGAGACGTGCCGGCTCCCGGCCGGCCGGCAAGGCAGGCGAGCCATCGGCGGCGTGGCCTGGTCCGCCGACCGGCACAAGCAGGGACTGTTCACCGATCCGCCCTACTACTCGCCACCGGCGACGGCCGGCCGCAGCGGCCGGACGTACGAGACGGTCGACGACGTCAAGGGCCTGAACCTGGGCACGGTCATGCCGGTCCCTGGTAGCCGATGTATCTGCTCCAGGGCGACCGGGATCGCCCACGCGCGGCCGACGGGTGGACCGGTAATGACGATCGCATGAGGCGCGAAGCCGTCCCGCTCGGACATCCGGATGAGATGCGAGCAGGAAGGCGACACCGGCGGTACCGGGGCTCTGTCGTCAGGGGACGGCCGAAGGACCCGGAGCCGATGACTCCAGGTCCTCCTGCACGCGAAGCGCCCCGCGGCCGGTTCACTCGGCGCCGCTGACTCCAGGGGTGATGAAGCGCCGGTGCAGCGGACAGAACTCGCTCTCGGGCTCGCCGGCGATGCCGGCCTTCTCGACTGCCGGGGCCAGGCGTTCGGTGAAGAAGGTCTGGAAGACCTCCTCCGAATCCCAGACATCGACCACGTGGAGCCCCTGGGCGTCGAACCAGGCCACGTGTACCTGCGCGCCCGCTGGGGCGGTCTCCTCCCAGCCCACCGCGTCGCGCACCGTGTCGTACTGCTCAGGGGTCACCCCGGCCCAGCTCATGGACATCACCACAGCCATGTTCCGCTCCTTGTCCGCACCATGTGACGACCAGCCCGCACACCGGCCGACGGCCCGACAGCGCGCCGTGCACGGCCGCTGCCGCCCATCGTGGTGGCCCCGGAATCGTCCCGCGGGAGACATCCGTGGCGAAGAGCGTGCAGAGGCACGGCACGGGCACGTCTCAACCCTGTGCGCCCAGCACGCGCGCCGGTCAGTTCGCGGTCGACATGGTCCGGCCGGTCCCGGTCACATGCCGGCCGTGGACCTGTTCCGCGCCTTCTCGAACTCGGAGACGGGATCGCCGCCGACGCGCCAGGGCCAGGCGGTGACCGTGCCGTTGATCGCCTCGAAGACCGGACGGGCCTGGATACGCCGCTCGGCGGCCATCAGCGCGTACGCGAGCAGGTTGAGGTCGGCAAGGGCGGCGGCGTGCTGGAAGAACCCCGGCTGGGCCCACGTCTGGGCCGCACGGTCGAGGGCCTGGGCGGCCGGTGCGTGGGCCCAGTGCTTGCGTGCCATCAGCGCCTCGACCCCGCCCAGGGTGAGGACGGACTGGTACTGCATGACCTGGGCGGTGAGCTCCGTCGCCGCGCAGGGCGCGTTCTCGGGAGTGCGGGCGCGGACGGCGTCGACGAAGTCCAGTACCTGGATGCGCGACCCCATTTCCTCCGGACCCAGATAGGCCAGCATGTTCAGGTACGCCTCGCGATTCCAGCGGTCACGCGTCAGCACTTCGTTCCACAGGCCGAAGACCTCTGACTGATTGAGGCGCTGCAGCCGTGCCAGACCCAGCAGGACCACCCAGGGGGTGGGGTCCGCCGGGGCGAGTTCGGCAGCCCGCAGACAGCAGTCGGCGACAGTGGCCGCGTCCTCCAGGTGCCCCTGCGAGCGTCCGCGTATGAGCTGCGCCCATGCGTGCAGTACGAGCGCGTTCACGTTGCGCGGCTCACGTGTGGCCCAGGCCCGGGGTACGTGTGATTCCGACAGGCGGTACGCCAGGACGGACATCTGGTGCGTGCGGCGGTCCCAGTCCTCCGTGCCTGTGTCCAGGAGACGTGATAGCTGAGCCGTGCAGAGATCCGTCGTCGCGATCGTGCCCGTGCTCATTGTCGCCTGGAGGGACTTGAGCAGCTTGCTGAGGGCAGCGTCATCGAGCTCGGGCGCGAGGCGTGCCCTTCTGCGACGACTTGAGAGGAATGCCATGCACGGAGGCTAGATGGGAGGAGCGGTTCCGCAAGGTATGCACCGAGATCGTTATCCGTTTCACGTGTCAGCGCGTATTACTTGCTCGTACGGCGAGACGCGTGTATCTGCCACGCATCAATCCGGCGTCGCCCCGCGTGCTCCTGCCGGGGGTCTGTGGTGGGCCGATTGTCCGAACTGGGCGGACATGGGGTGTGAGATGCCACTGTACATGTGAGCCTAGGTATTGACGTGGAAAGTCTTGTTACGAAACTCTGGTCTCGGAGCCCCTGAAGACGAGGAGGCCGGCTCACGATGGAGTGGACGGGTGCGCGGTACGCGGACAAGCCGAACGTCGAGGTGAAGACCTGGATCGACGCCGCCCCTGAGCGGGTGTGGGAGCTGGTGTCGGACGTGACCTTGATGCCGGGCATGAGCAAGGAGCTGCAGTCGGTGGAGTGGCTGGGCGGCGTGGGCCGGCCGGCCGTCGGCGCCCGGTTCGTGGGCCTTAGCAGGCACGAGTCGTTCGGCGAGTGGGAGACCACCTCCACCGTCATCGAGTGCGAACCCCCGAAAGTGTTCGCCTGGGCGGTGCAGGATCCGGACGAGCCCGGTGCGGTCTGGCGATTCCGGCTCGAGCCCGAGAACGGCGGGACGTCACTGACGCAGTGGATGCAGATGGGCCCTGGGCGTTCGGGCCTGTCGTTCGCGATCGACGCGATGCCGGACAAGGAGCAGAAGATCGTGTTCGTCCGTATGCGCGAGTTCGAGCGGAACATCGGCGTGACCCTGGAGCACATCAAGAAGCTGGCGGAGTCGTGATGCGGACCGCGACGACGGTCGAGGCGTCGAGCTTCGACTCCTGGAGCCGGCAGGCGGACTTCGTGGTCGAGGCCGAGAAGCTGGGCATGGATGTGTGCTGGGTGGCCGAGGCGTGGGGCTCGGACGCCCCCTCGGCCCTCGGGTTCTACGCGGCCCGCACCGAGCGGATGCTGCTCGGCTCCGCCGTGATGCAGGTCGGCACGCGTACGCCGGTAGCGCTTGCGCAGGCGGCGATCACCCTCTCCAATCTCTCCGGCGGACGTTTCCTGCTGGGACTCGGCCCCTCCGGTCCCCAGGTGATGGAGGGCCTGCACGGCGTGCCGTTCGCCCGCCCCTTGGTGCGAGTCCGCGAGACCGTGGAGATCGTCCGCCAGGTGGTGGCGGGCGGCAAGATCTCCTACTCGGGCGAGGAGTTCCGTATTCCGATGCCCGGCGGGGAAGCCAGGCCCATGCGCCTGTCCATGCGGGCCGAGCACCCGGTCCCCGTCTACCTGGCCGCCCTGTCACCTGCCATGCTCCGGCTCACCGGAACGGTCGCCGACGGTTGGCTCGGCACCAGCTTCGTACCGGAAGGCGCTGGGGATGCCTACTTCGCCCCGCTGGACGAGGGGTTGGCCCGCAGCAACCGCACCCGTGCCGACTTCGATGTCTGCCAGGGCGCCGAGGTCGCCTTCGCGCCGGACGAGGAGGCGCTCGGCGCCATGGTCGCCGACCGCAAGAAGGAACTGGCCTTCAGCCTCGGTGGGATGGGATCGGCGTCGACGAACTTCTACAACCGGGCCTACAGCCGCCAGGGCTGGTCCAAGGCGGCCGCCGAGGTGCGTGAACGCTGGCAGGCGGGCGACCGGGAGGGTGCGGCCGACCTGGTCACCGATGACATGGTGCTGGCCACCACGCTCATCGGCACCGAGGGTATGGTGCGGCAGCGGTTGCGTGTGTGGCGCGACGCGGGTGTGGACACCGTACGCCTCTATCCGGCCGGGGAGACCATGGAAGCCAAACTTGACACGCTGGGACGGGCGATCGAGCTGGTCCGCGAAGTGAGCGGAGAGTCGTGAGCCCCGCGCGCCCGTCGTTCGCGAACTGGCCGTGTTCCATCGCCCGCACGGTCGACGTGATCGGCGACGCCTGGACCGCCCTCGTCCTGCGGGAGGCGTTCTACGGCATCCGTCGCTTCGACGAGTTCCAGCAGGAGCTGGGCATCGCCCGCAACACCCTGGCGGACCGGCTGCGGCGCCTGGTCGACGAGGGTCTGCTGGACAAGCGGCTCTATGAGAGCGAGCCGCCCCGTCATGAGTATCTGCTGACGGAGAAGGGGCGGGACTTCTTCCCCGTCCTGGCCGCGATGACGCGGTGGGGCGACAAGTGGCTCGCGGGGGATGAGGGTGTGCCCGTCACCCTCCACCATGAGGTGTGCGGCCATGACGCCCACGCCGAGACGGTCTGTTCGGCATGTGGTGAGCCGATGCGCTCCGAGGACACCTCCCCGCGGATGGGGCCGGGTTACCCGGAGCGGCTGCGGACGCGGCCGGACATCCAGCGCCGTTTCGCCCGGTCATAGGCAGTTCCCGCGGTGCGTGGACGAGCATGGCGGCAGTCGTGCTCATCCACGCACCGCGACATGTGTGCGACCCCATGGCCGGCCGGGCTGTCACGCCGTGGTTTCGGCCCCGGCCCCGTCCGGCAGGAGGGACAGGAGCTGCTTCGTGTGACCGGGCAGTTCCACTTCCGCGAGGCCCGTGATGAGGTCCCTCAGCGGCATGGGCTGATCGACCATGAGGGTGTCGTCGGACAGCAGCAGGGTGGGCACGAGCGTGTCGAGTTCGGCCTCGCTCAGCATTGGCCCGCCGAGCACGCAGAGGGCGTCTCCTTGGACGCGGATGCGGTCCCGGAGCCCCGCATTGCCGCCGGCACGCGCGATGACGCGTTGGATGGTCCAGGTGTCGAGCGCGATGCGGTTGTCGTACGTCGTGTGCGCTCCCGAAGCCACGGCGGAGACGGTGGCGATGGTGGCGGCATTGATGATGGCGACGTGCGCCAGAATCTGGTCGGCGTTCCACTCGCCGACCGGCGGGACGGGGCTCGGGTCGGCGGCGTCAGCCACAGTGGCGGCGGCATCCAGCAGCGCGCGGTAGGCGTCCCGGAGCGGGGTGATGTCCATCGTGACTCCTTCGTTCTGCCGTGATGTGCGGCGTGAGCAGGGGAAGGGACGTGGCGACCGCCGTCTCAGGTGTGCGCGCGATGCATCTCCCAAGGTGCCTGCGGGAGGACGTCGCCGGTCTCGAGGAGCGACTTGAGGTTCGCCAACACGGCCGGCCATCCCTGCGAAATGCCTTTGTACATATCCAAGTTGGGGAGGTTCTCGTGGGTCACGGTGAGGCGGACGATGTCCTGGTGCGGTTCGACAAGGAAGGTGACGACCGACGGTTCCCTCGGCTGTTCGGCGTCGGGGGAGTCCTCGAAGGTGATGACCAGGCGCGTCGGAGGCTCGACTTCCAGTACCCGGCCGACGACGTCGACGGCGCCTGATCCGTCGACGCGTCGGTGCTCCCAGGGCGAGCCCGGCTGCCAGTCCGACACATTGGCGTGTCCCCAGTAGCGCGCGGTCAGGTCGGCATCGGTCAGGGCCTGCCACACCTGCTCCGCGGCGGCGCGGATGTAGGTGACGTAGACGTATGCCGGCACGGACGTGGGTTCATCGGTCATGGCGTGCTCCTCTGCCTGGTGCTTGATGGCACTGATCGCTTGTAGGCGGGGCTTGTCGAACCCCGATATCCAGCGCTCCTCGATCTCGTGGATGGGTGTCGGGTTCAGGTAGTGCAGTCGCTCCCGCCCACGTCGCACGACAGTCACGAGGTTGGCCCGCTCAAGAAGGTCGAGATGCTGTGTCGCCGACTGGCGCGCCATGTCCAAGCGCTCGCAAAGCTCGCGCAGCGTCTGGCCGTTGTGCTCACGCAGACGGTCGAGCAGCAGTCGTCGGGTGGGATCGGCCAGCGCTTTGAAGACCGAGTCCATTGCCGTCGCTTCGTGGCTCACAACTCATTATGCAGGTATCTACCTGCATAATGTCAATGACGAAACTCAGGGGTGCTCATCTGGGCGCATTTGGGGCTGGTCGAGGAAGGTGTGGGGCGGGACTTCCGACGGGTAGCGCTCCAAGGTGGTCAGGGTGCCTCTCCCCGGACCGGCTCGGCTCAGTGAACGGAGAACCCGCCGTCGACGAAGATCGCCTGCCCTGTGACATAGGAGGAGGCGCGGCTCGCCAGGAACACCGCCGCGCCCGCGAAGTCCTCGGCCAGGCCGTTGCGCCCGATCATCGTGCGTGCGGCGAGCGCCGCCACCCTCTCGGGGTCGGATGACAGCCGTGCGTTGAGTGGCGTCATGACGAAGCCTGGTACGAGCGTGTTGCAGGTGACGCCGTACGGCGACCACGCCTCGGCCTGGGAGCGGGCCAACGACTCCAACGCGCCTTTGGAGACGCCGTAGGCGCCGCTCTGGACGAACGCCCGATGAGCCTGCTGCGAGGTGATGTGGATGATGCGTCCGAAGCCGCGCTCGGCCATGCCGGGCCCGAACCGCTGTCCCAGCAGGTAGGGCGCCTCGAGGTTCACCGCCATGGTGGTGTCCCACACCTCTTCGCCCAGTTCTCCCATGGGAGGGCGCAGGTTGACCCCGGCGGAATTGACGAGGATGTCGGGCTCCCCGAACGCCTCTGCCGCCTCCTCGGCCGCCGCACGCACACCGTCTCGAGTGCTCAGGTCGGCGCTCACCCAGGCCGCTCGGCAGCCGTGGGCCGCCAACTCGCTTACGGTTGCCGTCAGTTCCGGCTCCTTGCGGGCCACGACCACGACACTCGCGCCCGCGCGTGCGAGGGCCCCCGCGATGGCTCGGCCGATGCCGGAGCTACCGCCGCTCACCACTGCGATCCGGTCGTCCAGCGAGAACAGTTCGGAGAGGTACGCCTGCGAGGTCATGCCCGCACCCTACGGTCCACCGGGTCGTGTGCGTGCTCCGGTGGCGCGGCCGGGCGCCCACTGCTGTGGGGACCGGTGCCCGTACGCGGACGCGCCCTGGGCCGACCTGGCGCCGCTGCGATCCGGGGAGGACCATGGAACACGAGCGACCGAGGGAGGCCCGCCATGAAAACCGGAGCCTCGGATTACGACGCCTGGCTGTACTCCCACACCCCCTCCCAGGCCGAAGGGGAGCGCGAGGAGCCCACAGAGCGGTCGGCCATGGAGCAGCACCCGGACGTCCCCAGGACCGAGCCGTCCCAGGCAGAGGGCGAGCGCATGGACGACATCCCTACGGCATGACTGCCGCTGGGCCGTGTCTCTTTGATGGGTTGGTCGGCTGATCGGATGTGTCTGTTTCAGTAGTGACAGAGCCCCGGTGCGGTCGGCTGCGCCGACAGCCGTCGGAGGCTGAGCTGGACCTCTTGTTGCCCGGCGTTGCACCAGCTGCACGCTGCCCGAGATGCGCCACCGCATGCGTACTCAGATCCCCGTCCGGTGAGAGGAGTAGATTGCCTTGACAATTGTTGCCGCGGCAATAATTATGAATTCGTGAGCAAGGCAAGCGGACTCCACGACCACCTCGGGTACTGGCTTCGCCGCCTGTCCGACGAGGTGCACAGCCGGTTCGAGGCGGAGCTGGGCCGGTACGACGTCACTGTTTCCCAGTGGGGTGTGATGGTCAGCGTTTTCCATGGCCATGACGCCACGAAAGCGGTGGCCGCCCACATGGACATCGACCCCGGAGCCGTCTCCAGGCTGGTCGACCGCCTCGTGGCCAAGGAGCTGGTCCGCCGCGAGCCGGACCCCGCCTCCCGGAGGACCGTCCGGCTCGTCCTGACCGACCAGGGCCAGGCTCTCGTGCCGGTCCTGGCCGAAATTGCCGACCGTAACGACGCCCACTACTTCGGCTCGCTCGACGCGGACCAGCGGCGGCAGCTGGAGACGTGGATACGGCGCCTGGTGGGCGAGGCTCACCCCGCATCCGAGCGCGACACCCCCTAGAAGGCACACCATGAGCATCGCCCCCGCCGTCACCAAGACCGTCAGCATCGACCGCCCGGTCGCCGAGGTGTACGCATTCCTGGCCGACCCCGCGAACTGGTCCAGGTGGGCCGTGGTCAACATCCAGTCCATCGAGCCCACCACCGAGTCCGACTGGTGGCAGATGTCCACCCCCGCGGGGCCGGCCAAGCTGCGCCTGCGGGCCGACGCCGAACTGGGAATCCTCGACCACGACTACGTCGACGACACTGCCTCCTGGCGGGTCCCGGCCCGCGTGGTGCCCAACGGTGACGGCGCCGAATTCATGATGACCTTCTATCAGCCGCCCGGCTTCACCCTTGAGTTCTTCAGGGACCAGATCAACCTCGTCGACACCGAACTGGCCACCCTGAAGAAGATCCTCGAGACCAGCCCCAGCGGTAACGAGGAGTGAGCTGACGCCACGCACGGTTGATCGGGTGCGAAGGGGCTCCCCAGGGCAGAGGAAATCACCTAAGTTGTTCCGGTTAGGATGGATTCCACGGATGTAGATCGCTGCTGGTCCACATCCGATCGCATGTGTCCGAGCGGGTCCCCCAAGAAGTGAGCGGAGGCGAGGGTCGGTAGTGGTGAGTACCAGAAGCGGCGATGCGGACCACACCGGCCCGTCCATACCCCACGTCCCCCACCCACTGCACCAACCGCAGGGCCTGGGGACCATGCAGAGCGCACGGCCCGTGGAACGGCACCGTATGCGGATGCTGCTGCTCGATGCCGTGGACGAGGACCGGCGCGATGTCGAGGTGCTGCTGACCGGGCTCCAGCAGGCGGTAGCCGAGGTGCACGGCCTGGGCGGCATGGTGCATCTCCCGGGCGGCGGCATGAGCGGCATCCTCTACCTGGTCGCCGACAGTGGCCTGCCGGAGGCGATGACCCGGCCCTGGCTGATCATCCCGGTTCGGGGCACGGCGCCGCCCAGCAGGGCCGCCCACAGCGACACCGTCACCTGGCAACCCGACCTGGCCCCGCCCGACCCGGTGCCGGGCCGGGACCCCGCGGCCCTGTGGCCTTCCCGACTGCCCGTCGGCATCGGTCACCTGTCCGTCCCCATTCCGAGCGGTGGCTGGCGACGCGGCGCGCTCTCCGTCCTCTTCGCCCCGGGCGCCGAGCCCGGCGCGGCGGAGCACGCGTTTCTGAACGAGGTGGCGGCGTGGATGTCCGGGAGGCTCAGGTCGTCCGGAATCCTCAATCCGTCCCCCACCCTGCTGCGCGCGCTGGAGAACGGCCCAGGACCGCGGGAGGCCGCCGCACCGTGGGACGCGGAACGGGTGCCCGCCATCACGTACACCTGGGACCTGCGCACCGGCGAGCTGACCGCCGACCTGCCCGTCGAGGAGGTGCTGGCCGGAATCGATCCGGAGGTGATGAGCGGCGGCATCGAGGCGTGGGCAGAGCTGATCCACCCGGACGACCTGCCCGGGGCGGTGGCCGGCTTCGACACGGGTATCCAGATGCGCGGCGGCTTCCAGAACGAGTACCGGATCCGGCGCCAGGACGGCACATACCTCTGGATCGAGGCCTGTGCCCGGACGATCACGGACGAGGAGGGGGCGCCGGTGAAGGTGACCGGCACCCTGCGGGACAGCAGCGAAACGCATGCCGCTGCCGAGTCGGTGGGGCGGGCGCTGCAACACATGAGCGACGGCTTCGTCGCCCTGGACACGGACTGGCGCATCGGATTCCTCAATCAGGCCGCCGAGCGGCTCCTCGGCGGCGCGGGAGATGTGGCCGGGGCCCTGATCTGGGACATTCCCGCCGTACGTGCCGTGCCGGGGCTGGAGGAACGGTGCCGGGCCACGGTGGCCGGGGGCCAGCCGGCCGGATTCGACGTACCGGGGCCGGACGGGACGTCCTGGTACCACCTGCGGCTGGTGCCGGTGCCGGAAGGCCTCACGCTCTACATCACCGACACCACCGAGCGGCATCTGCGGGAGGCCGAGCGGGCCGCCGCGGAGCGCGCGGCCGCGGAGCGCGCGGCCCTGGTGCAGCGGATCACGCGGGAGCTGGCCGAGGCTGTCACGGCCCAGGACGTGATGGCGGCGGTGGCCGACGGCGTGATGACACCCCTCGGGGCCACCGGACTCATCATGGCCGGCGTGGTCGGCGACCGGCTGACCGTGGTCGGCTCCCGGGGACATTCGGAGCGCTTCACCCGACTGCTGGACGGGCAGTGGGCAGCGAAGGACACCACGAACCCGGTGAGGGACGCCCTGCAATCCCGTACCCCGCTCTACATCTCGTCCCCGGAGGAGTTCCTGAAGCGTTACCCGGGGACCGACGTCCTGATCAGGGAAGGCGGCACCGAGGCGTGGGCTTTTTTGCCGCTGGCGGTGTCGGGGCGCGGGATCGGCGCGGCGGTGATCTGCTTCGGCCGACCGCGGGTGCTGGACGATGACGAACGAACGCTGCTGACCGCGCTCAGCGGACTGATCGCGCAGGCCCTGGAGCGGGCCGGGCTGTACGACGAGGCGACGACCCGGGCCCGTACCCTCCAGCGCGGCCTGCTGCCGCAGGAACTGCCCGAGCTGCCCGAGGTGACGGCGGCGGCGCGCTACCAGCCGGCCAAGCAGGGGGCCGACGTCGGCGGCGACTGGTACGACGTGATCCCGCTCTCCGCGGCCCGGGTGGCGTTCGTGATCGGCGACGTCATGGGTCACGGCATGGCCGAGGCCGCCACCATGGGCAGGCTCCGTACGGCCGTCCGCACCCTCTCGGAGCTGGAGCTGCCGCCGGACGAAATCCTCGACCACCTCAACGACATCGTCGGCGAGCTGGGCACCGATGTGTTCGTAACCTGCCTGTACGGCATCTACGACCCGGTGACCCGGCTTCTGTCGTACGCCAGCGCCGGTCAGCCGCCCCCTGCGGTGGCCCACCCCGATGGCACCGTCACCTTCCTGTCCATGACCCCTGACCCGCCACTGGGGGTGGCCGCTCCGCCCTTCGAAACCCGCGAGGCCCTACTGCCCGCCGACAGCCTGCTCGCCCTCTACAGCGACGGCCTGGTCGAGAGCAAGGACAGGGACGTCACCACCGGCATGAACCGCCTTGCCGAGCTCCTCTTCGAGTCCGTGAACGCCACGCCGACCTCACCGGCGGACGCGTCCGGCCTGGACGACCTCTGCGCCACCCTCACCTCCGCTCTCCTCCCCGCACACGGCGAGCTGGTAGACGACGCCGCCCTGCTGCTGGTCCGCACCCACCCGCTGGACGCGGAGAACGTCGCCGAGTGGCCGTTGCCGGAGGACCCGGTGGCGGCGGGCCAGGCCCGCGAGCTGGTCCGCGCTCAACTCACCGACTGGAACCTGACCGATGAGGACCTGATGATGACCACCGAGCTCCTGGTCAGCGAGCTGGTCGGGAACGTCGTCCGGCATGCCTGCGGCCCCATGCGGCTGCGCATGCTCCGCAGCCGCGCACTGATCTGTGAGGTCTCCGACGCCAGCCTGACCACGCCGCACATCCGCCACACCTCGGCCACCGACGAGGGCGGCCGCGGCCTTCAGCTCATCGCCGCACTCTGCCAGCGCTGGGGCACCCGCCACACCCGCACCGGCAAGTCCATCTGGACCGAACAGCCCCTCCCCACCGCCTCAGCTTGACGGCCCTCTGGCGCTCCCGTCACGAGACGGCCATGGCAGGTGGGCGTGTCGGGTGAGGCGCTTCGCGTGTCGATGCCCAACCGGCCCGCGGCGGTCGGCGGTAGCGCGCTCACATGGGCTGCTCGGAACCCTGCGCGCCGAGAAGATTCTTTGCCCGAGAGGGACTGAGCAGCCCGGCCCCTGGCATTGTCTGTGGCGTGGAGCTACGTCACCTTTCCGGATTCGTCGCCGTCGCCGAGGAACTGCACTTCGGGCGCGCCGCCGAGCGGCTGCACATCGCCCAGTCGCCGCTCAGCCAGCAGATCCGGCTGCTCGAACGCGACCTCGGTGTGAAGCTCTTCGATCGCACCACCCGTTCCGTGCGGCTCACCGCCGCCGGGCAGGCGCTGCTGGAGCCGGCCAGGCATCTGCTGGCCGAGGCGTCAGCGGTGCGCCGCACTGTGCAGGCCGCGCATCTGGGCGAGGTGGGCCGGGTCACGATCGGATTCGCGGGCGCGAGCAGCTATTCGGCGCTGCCCCTGCTCACCCGGGCGGTCACCTCCGAGTTGCCCGGCATCGAGCTGGTCCTGGAGGGCCAGACGTACACCGGTGAGGCCCTCGGCCGGATCGCGGACGGCTCGCTGGACGTGGGTTTCGTGGCCCTGCCGGTGCGGCGCGGGATCAGCACCCGGGTGGTCCAGATGGAGCGGCTGATGCTCGCCCTGCCGGACAGCCATCCGCTCGCGCAGCGCCCTGACGTCACGTTCGCCGACCTGGCGCACGAGCCGTTCGTGACCTTCCCCGTCTCGCGCGGCTCCGCGGTGCGCGAAGCCATGGTGCAGGCCTGTCATGAAGCCGGGTTCGCGCCGCGGATCGTCCAGGAGGCCCCCGACTCGTACAACCTGCTGGCCCTCGTGGGTGCCGGCGTCGGACTCGCGGTCGTGGTCGAGTCGGCGCGTGCCATCCGGTTGGAGCACGTGGTGTTCCGGCCGCTGGCCGGGGACGACGTGCCGGTGCTGCCGATCGCCCTCGGGTGGCGGACGGGCAATCCCTCGGCGGCGCTCGAGGCGGTGCTTCACGTCGCGGAGCGGGTGCTGCCCACCCCGCGGGATTATGACGGATGACATCTCAGCGGAGTGAGCTTTTGGTCTTGGACATGTCCTAATCCCGGGGTGCACAGTGGCCTGCATCCCGCCAAGGACACAGGACGGCCGCTCCGTCCCTTCCTCACGGCGGGATCTGCCGCTACGAGAGGACGCTCGTCATGCAGCAAGACACCCCCGCCCCCAGAACCCCCGCCGCCAGAACCTCAACCGCTCTGCCCTCCACGCGCGAGGCGCGCCGTGCCGGTGTCAGCGCCTTCATCGGCACCACCATCGAATGGTTCGACTTCTACATCTACGGATCGGCCGCCGCGCTGGTCCTCGGCAAGGTCTTCTTCGCCGATGCCTCGCCCGCCGTCGGCACCCTCGCCGCCTTCGCCACCTTCTGGATCGGCTTCCTCGCCCGCCCCATCGGCGGCCTGATCTTCGGACACTTCGGTGACCGCCACGGCCGTAAGACGGCCCTCGTCGTCACCCTGGTCATGATGGGCGGCGCCACCTTCTGCGTCGGACTGCTCCCCGGATACGCGCAGATAGGCGCCGCCGCCCCGATCCTGCTGGTGCTGCTGCGGTTGATGCAGGGCATCGCCATGGGCGGCGAGTGGGGCGGCGCCGTGCTCATCGCCACCGAATTCGCCCCGCCCAAGCGGAAGTTGCTCTATGGAGCCTTCGCCCAGCAGGGATCCCCGGTCGGCAATCTCCTCGCCACGCTCGCCTTCCTCGGCATCGCCCAACTCCCCGACGCCGCCTTCGAGTCCTGGGGCTGGCGTGTCCCCTTCCTCGCCTCCGCCGTCCTCGTCGCCGTCGGTCTGGTCATCCGACTGCGGCTCGCCGAGACCCCCGAGATGGCCGCCGTCCTGGAGCGGAAACAGACCTCCAAGCTCCCCATCAAGGACGTCGTCTCCACCTACCCGCTGCTCGTCCTGCTGGGTGTGCTCGCCGGCACGGCCGGAGTCGCGATCACCTACGTCAAGACGACCTTCGCGCTGTCCTGGGCAACGACCGATCTGGGCTTCGACAAGTCCACCTTCCTCACCGTCATCTCCCTGGCCCTGGTCGTCCAGGTGCTGGTGCAGCCCTTCGGCGCGGTCGTCGCCGAGAAGTGGCCGGTGCGCAAGGCCGTGCTGTGGATGCTGCTGCCCGAATTCGTGCTCCTGCCACTGATGTTCGTGCTCGTCGGCACCGGGAACTTCTGGCTCGCCGTACTCGGCATGGGCCTGGCCACCTTCCCGCACGCCATGTATTACGCGGCTCTCGCCGGGATCCTCGCCCGCGTCTACCCCGTCGAGGTCCGCTACACGGGCATGTCCCTCTCGTACCAGGTGTGCACCGCGCTCTTCGCGGGGACGGCCCCGATCGTCTCCCAGTACCTGCTCACCGCCACCGGCTCCATCTGGTCCGTCGTCGCTCTCGGACTCGGCTACGTCGTGATCACGCTCGTGGGTGTGATTCCGCTGCTCGCCCGCACCGGTCAGACGGTCCCGGCTCCGACCCCCGAACCCGCCGCATCCGCCGCCTGAGCAGGCCGCTCCGCTCCCTTCACCCGAGCAGGCTCTTCTCTCCAGGAGAAACCACCGCGATGAACTTCGCCGAACAGGACCCGGCCCTGCGCCCGCTGCTGGACCGGGTCCTCGCCCCCGAAGACCGGTCCCGTATCGAACCGCTGCTCGTCGAGCTCGGTGCGCTCGCGGCCGGCGAGATCGACGAGCAGGCCAGGCTCGCCGACGCCAACCCGCCCCGGCTGCGCCCGTACGACCCGGACGGTGAGCGTATCGACGAGATCGACTTCCACCCGGCGCACGACCGGCTGGCCGAGATCGCCTACGAACGCTTCGGTCTCGCCGCCATGTCCCACCGCCCCGGCGTCCACGGCTGGCCCACGAAGACCCCACACACCGTCAAGTACGCACTGTCGTACCTCTATGTGCAGTCCGAGTTCGGCATGGCCTGCCCGCTGTCCATGACCGACTCGGCCGCCCGCGTCCTGCGTCTGTTCGACCCCGAGCGTTACGCCGCCGAGATCACGGCGCTCACGTCCGCCGACCCCGAACGGCGCGCCACCGGGGCGATGTTCATGACCGAACGGCAGGGCGGTACGGATGTCGGCCTGACGGCGACCGTCGCCACCGACCACGGCACGCACTGGACGCTGAACGGCGCCAAGTGGTTCGCGTCCAACCCGGGCGCGGACGTCGTCCTCACCCTGGCGCGTGTCCCGGGACAGGGCGAGGGCACCCGAGGGCTCGGAATGTTCCTGGTGCCGCGGCTGCGCCCGGACGGCTCCCGCAACGCGATCCGTATCGACCGGCTCAAGGACAAACTCGGCTCACGGTCCATCCCCAGCGGCGAGGTGACCCTGGAGGACGCGTATGCGACCCCGGTCGGTGAACTCACCCGCGGTTTCGCGCAGATGGCCGAGATGCTCAACGTCTCCCGGTTGTCCAACGCCATGCGGGCCACCGCGCTCATGCGCCGCGCGGTACGCGAAGCTGTGCAGCACACCCGCCGACGTGAGGTCTTCGGGCGCCCGCTGTTCGAACAGCCGCTGATGCGGGCCACCTTGCTGCCTCTGCTGCTCGACGCCGAGGCCGCGCTCGGCTTCGTACTCGAGGCCGCCGCCCGCCTGGACGCCGCGGACGCCGGGGACGGCGCCGCCCGTGAGCTGGTGCGGATCCTCACTCCGCTGGCCAAGTACACCCTGTGCAAGCGCGCCCGCACCGTCACCGGCGAGACGATGGAGATCCGCGGCGGCAACGGCTACATCGAGGACTGGGTGGACCCCAGGCTGCTGCGCGACGCCCACCTCGGCTCCATCTGGGAGGGGTCGTCGAACGTCATCGCGCTCGACGTGCTGCGCTGCATGCGCCGGACCGACGCCCACCACGCCCTCGCCGACACCTACGGCACGCGGCTCGGCGACCTGTGGCAGACCCTGCGCACCAAGGGCGACAGGGTCCTCGAACTCCCCGAGGACGAACAGGAGATGCGCATCGGACGGTACGCGGACGAGCTGAGCCGAGCCGTCATGGCGACACTGCTCCTGGAACAGGGCGACTACGAGTGGTGGGCCACCGGCAATGCCCGCAAGCTGCTCGTCGCCCACACCTACCGCGCACTGCTCGACGACCCGGGCGCGCTGCCCCGACCCGCCCTGGACCGTCTCGCCGAACTGGCCGACGGTGGACAGGTACCGCTCACCGGCGCCAAGGAGGTCGCAGATGCCTGAGCCGCTGTCCGGCATGCGTGTGGTCGATCTGTCGAAGATCCTGGCCGGACCCTACGTCACGATGTCCCTCGCCGACCTGGGCGCCGACGTCATCAAGGTCGAACACCCCGACGGCGGTGATCCGACCCGCAGTTGGGGCCCGCCTTTCCAGGGCCCCGACGCCACGTACTTCCTGGCCGCCAACCGCAACAAGCGCTCCGTCACCCTCGACCTCAAGTCCCCCGAAGGCCAGGAGGCCGTGCACCGGCTGATCGCCACCGCGGACGTCGTCGTCGAGAACTTCCGCCCCGGCAGCTCGCTGGCCCGCAGCTTCGACTACCGCGAACTCAGCGAGCGCTACCCGCGCCTGGTCGTGCTGCACATCTCCGCCTTCGGCGAGAGCGGACCACTGCGCGACGAACCCGGCTACGACATGGTGGCGCAGGCCGCCGCCGGCCTGATGTCCCTGACCGGCGAGCCGGACGGACCGCCCGTGCGCGCCGGATACGCGATGGGCGATCTCGGCGCCGCGCTCTTCGGGACCATCGGTGTCACCTCGGCGCTCGTGGAGCGCGAGCGGACGGGACGCGGGCAGTACGTCACGACCTCGCTGTACGAGTCGCTGCTCGCCCTGCACGTCAACTGGGCCACCGGATACTTCGCCACCGGCGAGCGGCCCGCCCGCCTCGGCTCCGGGCATCCGAGCCTCGTGCCGTACCAGGCGTATCCGGCCTCCGACGGGCACTTCGTGATCGCGGTCGGCAACGACGTCCAGTTCCGCAAGCTGTGCGAGGCCCTCGGCCACCCCGAATGGGCCGACGACCCGCGGTTCGCCGCCAACCGCGACCGTGTCGACAACCGCCGCACCCTCAACACCGAGCTCAACGCGGTCCTGACCGGCGCCACCGTCGCCCACTGGTGCGAACTGCTCAAGGACGCGGGCGTACCCGTCACCCCTATCCGCACCCTCGACGAGGTCTACGACTGCCCGCAGACCGAGGCGCTCGGCATCGTCCAGAAGGCGGACCACCCCGAAGTCGGCCCGCTCCAACAGGTCGCCTTCCCGGTGAACTTCCGCGGCGAGCGCCCGCCCGTACGGTCCGCGCCGCCCACGCTGGGCCGGCACAGCCACGACGTACTGGCCGAACTCGGCTACGACGAGGCGCAGATCGCCCGTCTGCTCGACCACACTCCGCACCGGACCCAAGAGGACTGATCATGCCCTTCCCATCCCTGGACCCCGCCGACCCGCTCGGTCTGGAAGCCCTCCTGGGCGACGAGGAACGGGACGTACGCGACACCGTCCGTCAGTACTGTGCCGACCGGATCGAGCCGTACATCGCCGACTGGTTCGAGCGCGGCGAGCTTGGCGACCTGCCGGAACTGGCCCGGGGTTTGGGCAAGCTCGGGCTGCTCGGTATGCATCTGGAGGGGTACGGCTGCGCGGGCATGTCCGCCCTTGCATACGGCGTCGCGTGCCGAGAACTGGAGGCCTGCGACTCGGGGCTGCGGTCGTTCGTCTCCGTGCAGGGGTCCCTCGCGATGTTCGCCGTTCACCGGTTCGGGAGCGAGGAACAGAAGACGGAGTGGCTGCCGCGGATGGCCGCCGGCGAAGCCGTCGGCTGCTTCGGTCTGACCGAGCCCGACCACGGCTCGGACCCGTCGTCCCTGCGGACCCGGGCCCGCCGCGACGGCGGCGACTGGATCCTCGACGGCCGCAAGATGTGGATCACCAACGGGTCGGTGGCCGACGTCGCGATCGTGTGGGCGCGCACCGACGACGGCATCCGCGGCTTCGTCGTGCCCACCGCGACGCCCGGCTTCTCCGCGCCCGAGATCAAGCACAAGTTGTCGCTGCGGGCGAGCGTCACGAGTGAACTGGTCCTGGACGGTGTGCGGTTGCCCGCGAGCGCACTGCTGCCCGGGGCGCGTGGTCTGTCCGCGCCGCTGACGTGTCTGAACGAGGCGCGCTACGGGATCGTGGGGGGCGTCACGGGCGCGGCGCGTTCGGCCTGGCAGGCGGCAGCCCGATACGCGGCTCAGCGTGAGCAGTTCGGAAAGCCGCTCGCCGCCTTTCAGCTCACCCAGCAGAAGCTCGTCGACATGGCCCTGGAACTGCACAAGGCCACGCTCACGGCCCTGCACCTGGCGCACCTCAAGGACGGGCCCGGAGTCCAGCCCGCACAGATCAGCTTCGGCAAGCTCAACAATGTGCGTGAGGCCATCGAGATCTGCCGCACCGCCCGCACGATTCTCGGCGCCAACGGCATCTCGCTGGAGTACCCGGTGATCCGGCACATGAACAACCTGGAGTCCGTCCTCACCTACGAAGGCACCGGCGAGATGCACACACTGGCGCTCGGCCAGGCACTGACGGGACATCCGGCCTTCCGCTGACCGTCCGGCCGGCGGGTGCGGCTGCCGGCCGGCTAGAGATCGAGGACGACTTCGGTGGTCGGCTCGCTGCAGCAGACGAGGACTGAGCCGGCCTCGGGGAGTTCGAGGGGTGGGGTGGTGTAGGTGACGTCGCCCGACAGAAGGTGGGTGACACAGGTGTGGCAGACGCCGGTGCGGCAGGACCAGCGGGTGGGGATGTCACAGGCTTCGGCCAGATCGAGGAGTGAGGCGTGAGCCGGGGACCACGGGGTCGTGATGCCGCTGCGGGCGAAGGTGATGACGGGTCCGGTGCCCGGTGGACCGGGGGGTTGGTGCGGCCGTACCGCGGCGGCGGGTGTCACGCCGGGATTGATGGCGGGCAGGGCGCTGAACTGTTCCGTATGGATCCGCTCGGGGCTCAGGCCGTGATCGCGCAGAAAGCCTCCCAGGTCGTCCATGAAGGCGGGGGGTCCGCAGAGGTAGGCGTCGGCGTCGACGGGAATGTCCATGGCCGCGAGTGACCGGGCGGTCGGACGCCCTTGGGTGACGTGGGGCTCGTCGAGACCGGGGGCGGCTCCGGCGCTGTAGTAGATGTGCTCGTGGGCGTGGGGAAGTTGCGCCAGCAGCGCGTGGGTCTCGTCCGCGAATGCGTGGTGGGCGCGGTCATGGGCAGTGTGGATCCACCAGACGGGGCGTGGATCTCCGGTGGCGGCGAGCCGGTGGAGCATGGCCAGGACGGGAGTGGCGCCGATCCCCGCGGAGATGAGGACGACCGGACGGGTGCCGTCTTCCAGGACGAACGTCCCGCGGGGGCTGGCTATGTCCACGAGGTCCCCGAGGCGGAGCGTGGCATGAATGTAGGCGCTGACTTGCCCGTGCGGCTCGTGCTTGACGCTGATGCGGTAGCTGTCGGCCGTGGGCGCCGAGGACAGGGAGTAGCTGCGCACTGTGGGGGCGGCATCACCGATGGCGAGGCGGACGGAGAGGTACTGGCCCGGGCGGGCCTCGGGCAGCGGTGCGCCGTCGGCGGCGTCGAGGTAGATCGACGAGACGGTCGGGGTCTCGTGGACGATGCGGGCGACACGCAGTGGCTTGAAGCCCGGCCATCCCGGCGCTTGCCCGGCCTGCTGGGCGCCGGCGCGTTCGGCCGGCCATCCCGGTTCCTGCGTGGGCGGCTGCGCGGCGGCGAGTTCACGGAAGGACTGCTGCCAACCGGGGCTGAGGGCAGGGATGTTCAGTGCTTTGCGTAGCTTGGCGGGGTCGCAGCCGGGGAGATAGAGCAGCGCGTCGGTGTCGGCGACGCTGAGTTCCTCGGGATCCCTGCGGGTCAGGGTGATCTCGTCGCCGGCCTGGACGCGTCCCTCGGTCAGGACACGCAGGTAGAAGCCGGGGCGGTGGTGGGCGACCAGCAGGGAGGCCATGGTGGGTTCGCCCAGGCGCAGGCCGACGCGGTAGCAGGTCACGCGCGGCTGGGTGACCTCGAACTCGGCTTCGCCGATGCGGTATCGGTCGCCGATGCACACCTCGTCATCGGGCAGGCCGTCGACGGTGAGGTTCTCCCCGAACATCCCGAAGGTGAGGTCGTCGCGGCCGAGTTGTTTCTGCCAGTACTGGTAGGACTGCACCTGGTAGACGAGCACGGCACGGATTTCGCCGCCGTGTCCGGCCAGATCTCCCTGGCCGTCTCCGTCGATGTTCAGCCGCCGCGCCATCCGGGGGCCGTCCACGGGGGACTTCCAGGCTCCGGTACGGACGGTCCTTCCCTGCCAGGAGACGTCCCTGGGCGTTCCTACGTTGACGGACAGAAGCGTCGGCATTGCGGACCTCCTGTGGGGTGTCCGGCCGGGCCGGCCCCCGCATGGCGCAGTGAACTGTGCGCTCGGGCCGATCTTAGTTCGTGTACCGGTCGCACCGCGATTCCGTGATCATGAGTCGTCGGCGGCCGCGCCGTCGCGGGTGCGCTGGTAGTGGCCTCGCGTGACGGGTATATGAGCCCGACCGAAGTCTAACCGATGAAAATGGCTTGACAGGTTAGGTCGGGTGTGCTCGGCCGGGGCGCGTCCCCGTTCGGACATACGGGCATGACGGACAGGTCGGGCCGGTCGTCCTTGGCTGTGATCAGGGCCGACTCGCCTTCGTGCAGGGTGACTGGAAGAGCGGCGGAGCCGGCTTCGGTGATCGTGTCGGGTTCAAGGTGGTGGGAACCATGGATCAGAGCGCGGTCCAGGGACGTGGTCTGCGGACAGCAGTGCGCGGCGTGCACGTACAGCGTCCGCGTCCGGCCCCCGCCCGCTCCCGCCACGTGGTGACGTGCTGTCCGCCTGCCGGCAGCGGCTGCTCTGCGGCGGTCACGGCGTCGTGAACGCGGCCCGCGGACTGATGGCGTCGGCCAGATGGAACACCCGGCGGAGCTGTTGCCTCCAGGCGACTCCGTGATTCATCGGAGCTATCTCTTTTGATGCACCGGAGAGATGGGCTACTTCCGTGGCGTCGTGACCGGGATAGATCCGATGTGTTAGGCCTGGAGGTCCCGCAGGAACCGAGCGGAATCCCCGTGCCTCACCACCTCGCAATCCATCACGGCCCCTGCCGCGTATCTGTCATGAGGGATGTCCATGAGGGATGTCGGTCAGGGACGTCAGTGAGGGATACGGCCCGACCGGAACGCGGGAGGAGGGCCGACCGTGGCTGGAAGGTTGAACCGGAGCGGAGCGGCGGCAGGGGCGTGCGCGGTGGCGCTGGCCGCCGCACTTTCCGCGTGTGGGAACTCGGGCTCGGGCAGTGGGGGAACAGGGGCCACGTCCAGCCCGACACGGAACGCCAAAGCGGGGTCCACGACGGTGACGGTGCAGATGACCGAGTACCACCTGGCCCTGTCGGTGAAGACGTTCAAGGCCGGTGACTACACGTTCGTCGCCAAGAACGCCGGGCACGTCGTGCACTCCCTGGAGGTCGAGGGTCAGGGCAGCGAAGTGGGGCTGCCGCACGGCCTTCAGCCGGGCCAGTCGGCCCAGCTCAAGGTCAAGCTGAAGAACGGCTCCTATGAGCTGTACTGCCCGGTGGACGGGCACAAGGACATGGGCATGAAGGCGGAGATCACCGTCGGCGGAGGCAGCGGCGGCAGTAGCGGTGGCGGCGGGAGTTCCAGCCCGGGCAGCGGCTACTAGCGCCACCACGACTTGATCCACTTTCGCTAGGCCTCGAGCGGAGGGTGGTGAGTCCCAGGACAGCTGGAGCGTACGGCGAGGGCCGCGATGTCGTCCTCGAGCCTTCCACCGCTGTAGTGGACCAGGTCCTCGTGAAGCCGGCGCAGCAGCTCACGGGGCGGCGCCGGTCCGAGCCGGCGCATCCAGTCCGCCAGCGGGAAGAACTTCCCGGTGCGGTCGCGGGCCTCCGACACGCCGTCGGTGTAGAGCAGCAGCTGGTCGCCCGAGGCGAAGGTGATGGTGTCGATGCTGTAGTGGTCGCCGAGAAGATTGGCCAGGTTGAGGGGCGGCGAGGGGGTGGTGGGCTCAACGACCCGGACCTCCCCGCGCCGCACCAGCAGTGGTGGTGGGTGCCCGCAGTTCAGAATTCTGATCTGCCCGCCGTCGTAAGGGATCTCGGCGAGCAGAGCGGTGGCGAAGTGCTCCGGCTGATCCGGGGACAGGGACGCGACGCTGTAGCGGGTGATGCTGGTTTCCAGGCGATGGATGATGGCCTTCAGATCGGGCTGGTCGTACGCGTTCTCCCTGAAGCAGTTGATCACCGCCGAGGCCGCCCCCACCGCCTGTAGGCCCTTGCCGCGCACGTCACCGATGAGCAGCCGGACCCCGTACATGGTGTCGGCCGCCTCATAGAAGTCGCCGCCGATCCGGGCGTGCTCCGCGGCCGCCAGATACAGCGACTCGATTTCGACGTCCTGGATGCGGGACGGCAGGGGGCGCAGCAGCACCTTTTGGGCCGCGTCGGCGACGAGGCGCACCTGGAAGAGCATCTCCTCCCGCTGGAGACGGAGATGGCTCGCATACGCGGCCGCCAAGGTCACGGCGATGATCGCGGCAGCCGTGTACGGCGTTCCGAGGTCGGAGTAGACCATGCTGAGCCCGATCATGACCGCCAGGCAGAACGCTCCCAGGAGGATCGTGGGGAGGACGGGCCACATCGCGGCGGCGAGGGCGGGCGCCGCCGGCAGCAGGCGGCTGAAGGCGATCTCCCTCGGGGTGGCGAAGGCCAGGCCGGTGATCAGGGCGGTGAGAAGCACCGGTGACAGCAGTACCGTTTCGCGTCGGCCACCGTAGGGAGGGCGGCGGTGCCGCGGCCGTCCTGACCTGATCACAAAACGTATCCTATCGGGGTGAAGTGGACATCGCGCCGCGATGGGGTGTGGCCTCGCGCGGCCGCGTCGTGTCGGCGACCGGATCGACCGGAACTGCGCTCCTGAGTGACCGGTTCAGATCGCGCCTACGGCGAGTCGCCGTACGACTACGTGATGCCCTCCCGCGTGGCCGAACAGGCGACCGGACCGGTCAGGAATGAAGAAGCGCGGGCCACGGAGCCGCGGCTAGCGTGACCGTCATGCACGTCGCGTTTCACGAGGCCGGCCGCGCCGGGGGGCGATCTCGGTCTGCACCACCGGCACCGTCGATCGGGTGGACGGCGTAGCGTTGCCGCGACCGTGCCGACACAGGGGAACAAGACCTACCGCTCGTGGCTGGTCAGATCGAGCCAGGCGACGCCGACGGAGACCGCGAACGCGGCCCGCGAAACAGATGGAGAGACGATAAGCATGGACAAGACGACGGACACGCGGTCGCCTGCGCTGCACGTTGCCGACAGCCACGATCTGATCCGCGTGCACGGCGCGCGCGAGAACAACCTCAAGGACGTCAGCATCGAGATCCCGAAGCGCCGGCTGACCGTGTTCACCGGCGTCTCCGGCTCGGGCAAGAGCTCGCTGGTGTTCGACACCATCGCCGCGGAGTCGCAGCGGCTGATCAATGAGACGTACAGCGCCTTCGTCCAGGGCTTCATGCCCACGCTGGCCCGGCCCGAGGTCGACGTCCTCGACGGGCTCACGACCGCGATCATCGTCGACCAGCAGCGGATGGGCACCGACCCGCGGTCCACCGTCGGCACCGCCACCGACGCCAACGCCATGCTGCGCATCCTCTTCAGCCGGCTGGGCAAGCCGCACATCGGCTCGCCCAAGGCGTACTCCTTCAACGTCGCCTCGATAAGCGGGGCTGGGGCGGTCACGGTCGAACGCGGCGGCAAGGCCGTCAAGGAGCGCCGCAGCTTCAGCATCACCGGCGGCATGTGTCCGCGCTGCGAGGGCCGGGGCACGGTCACCGACATCGACCTGACCCAGCTGTACGACGACAGCAAGTCGCTCAACGAGGGCGCGCTCACTGTCCCCGGCTACAGCATGGACGGCTGGTACGGCCGCATCTTCAAGGGCTGCGGCTTCTTCGACCCGGACAAGCCGATCCGCAAGTACACCAAGAAGGAGCTGCACGACCTCCTCCACAAGGAGCCGACCAAGATCAAGGTCGAGGGCATCAACCTGACCTACGAGGGCCTCATCCCGAAGATCCAGAAGTCGATGCTGTCGAAGGATGTCGACGCGCTGCAGCCGCACGTCCGCGCGTTCGTCGAGCGGGCGATGACGTTCACCGTCTGCCCGGACTGCGACGGCACCCGGCTCAGTGAGGCGGCCCGGTCGTCGAAGATCAACGGGACCAGCATCGCCGACGCGTGCGCGATGCAGATCAGCGACCTCGCCGAATGGGTCCGCGGGCTCGACGAACCGTCGGTCGGGCCGCTGCTGTCGGCGCTGGGGGAGACCCTCGACTCGTTCGTGGAGATCGGTCTCGGCTACCTCTCGCTGGACCGGCCCTCGGGCACGCTGTCCGGCGGCGAGGCGCAGCGCACCAAGATGATCCGCCACCTCGGCTCCTCGCTCACCGACACCACGTACGTCTTCGACGAGCCCACGATCGGCCTGCACCCGCATGACATCCAGCGGATGAACAACCTGCTGCTGCGGCTGCGCGACAAGGGCAACACCGTGCTCGTCGTGGAGCACAAGCCGGAGATGATCGCGATCGCCGACCATGTCGTCGACCTCGGCCCCGGCGCGGGCACGGCGGGCGGCACCGTGTGCTTCGAGGGCACCATCGAGGGGCTGCGGGCCGCCCGCACCATCACCGGCCGCCATCTCGACGACCGGGCCGCCGTCAAGGAGACGGTGCGCAAGCCGACCGGCACGCTGGAGATCCGTGGCGCGACGACGAACAACCTGCGCGACGTCGACGTGGACATCCCGCTCGGTGTGCTGACCGTCATCACCGGCGTCGCCGGCTCCGGCAAGAGCTCGCTGGTGCACGGCTCGATCCCCGCCGACGAGGGTGTGGTGTCGGTCGACCAGGGCGCGATCCGCGGCTCAAGGCGCAGCAACCCGGCGACCTACACCGGGCTGCTCGACCCGATCCGCAAGGCGTTCGCCAAGGTCAACGGGGTGAAGCCGGCGCTGTTCAGCGCCAACTCCGAGGGCGCCTGCCCCACTTGCAACGGCGCCGGCGTCATCTACACCGACCTGGCGATGATGGCCGGTGTCGCCACCACCTGCGAGGAGTGCGAGGGGAAGCGGTTCGAGGCGTCGGTACTTGAGTACCACCTCGGCGGCCGCGACATCAGCGAGGTGCTCGCGATGCCGGTGAGCGAGGCCGAGGAGTTCTTCGGCGCAGGTGAGGCACGCACGCCGGCCGCGCACAAGATACTCGAGCGGCTCGCCGACGTCGGCCTCGGCTACCTCACCCTCGGCCAGCCGCTCACCACGCTGTCCGGCGGCGAGCGACAGCGGCTCAAGCTGGCCACCCACATGGCCGACAAGGGCGGCGTCTACATCCTCGACGAGCCGACCACGGGCCTCCACCTCGCCGACGTCGAGCAGTTGCTGGGTCTGCTCGACCGGCTCGTCGACTCCGGCAAGTCCGTCATCGTCATCGAGCACCACCAAGCGGTCATGGCACACGCCGACTGGATCATCGACCTCGGCCCGGGCGCCGGCCACGACGGCGGCAAGATCGTCTTCGAGGGTACCCCTGCCGACCTCATCGCTGCCCGCTCCACCCTCACGGGCGAGCACCTCGCGGCCTACGTCGGCAGCTGACCGAGGCTCTTGCGGAGACGTGGGACGAGACACCTGAAGCGGGATCGAGCTCTTGCCGATGACCAGCAGACCCGCCTCAGGTGTCGCCCATGCCGAACGCATCGTGGATCGGCCCGGACTTCGACCGCTACGACGTGGAAGTCAAGGACACGTTCGGCGATCGCACGTGCCCGTTCCGCACTGGCACAGTCGATCACGTAGTAGGCGGTCAGCTGCTCGCTCGCCTCGCGGAACGGGCCATCCGTCGTGTCCGCTCCCTCCTTGCGCCGTCGGATGGTCGTCGTGTCCTTCGGGGGTCCGTGGTCGCCATGCGTGCCTCGCTCTCTACCTGCACTTTCTCGGGAGTTACTAAGGCGACGCTAACTCCGGGGCGGCGGGGTGCGTGTGGGCCGAACGTCCCGAACCGGGCGGACCGAACGGCCCGGTCACAGCAGGCTGCTCCAGTACGACCAGAAGCGGGTGAGGACCAGCACGACGATCAGGCCGTACCAGGCCGCCAACAGCATCCAGTGGGTCTCCAGCACCAGGTTCAGCAG
This sequence comes from Streptomyces herbicida, assembly GCF_032656585.1. Taxonomy (NCBI): domain Bacteria; kingdom Bacillati; phylum Actinomycetota; class Actinomycetes; order Kitasatosporales; family Streptomycetaceae; genus Streptomyces; species Streptomyces herbicida. Next base: position 55,755 of record NZ_JAUYWJ010000029.1, on the reverse strand, counting down.
GCTGCGGCCGCGCGCCGGCACCGGGATGACGCCGTGCTCGAGGTTGTGCAGCGTGACGTACCAGAACAGCGCGATGGTGATGACCCAGACGACGGCGCAGTAGGGGCACAGCCGGTTCAGCTCGAACAGCGACTGGAAGATCAGCCAGTGAGTGAATCCGATTCCGATGAGCGTTCCCGCGTTGAGGGCGAGCCACAGCAGCCGGTGCAGGCGCGCCCCTGCCAGCACCGCGACGCCGAGCGAGGCGACGGCGGCGAAGGCGCCCAGGCCGAGCAGCATGTTGGGGAAGCCGAACAGATTGCCCTGCCTGCTCGCCATGGCGCTGCCGCAGCCGACGACCGGGCTGATGTTGCACGTCGGCTGGTAGCTGGGGTCCTTGAGAACGAGCCAGTCGTCGATGGCCAGGCGGAGGGAGGCGAGCCAGCCGATGATTCCGGTCAGCGCCATCAGCCAGCCGATGCGCCTGCCGGCCCCGGCGGTGTACGGCGGCGTCATGCGGCGCGGGTGCGCGGCAGCGGCGCAGGGCTCGCGGGGCGACGCACCGGGTGGCCCTGGTCGCGGGTCCGTTCGTCGGCGCGGGCCTTCGTGCGGGTGAGCGGTGTGAGGGCGGCCGGCGGCGGCCTGTCCTCCGTCACGCGCGACTGTCCCTGTCGAGCGTTGTGATCGTTCTCCATGGTCGGGAACGCTAGGTGCTGCCCGCGACCGGGGACTGGGGCCGAACGTCCCCGGTCGGGCGGCCCTTCCGGCCCGATTCCTGTGGGCGTCGAGGGGACTGCGCCTCGCGTGGCGCGGTCGCCCGTGCCGCTTGGGCCGGACGGCCCTTTGCGTGGGGCTGTTCGGCCCTGTCCGGCGTCGGGATTGTGGACCGGTGGGCGGTGTGGACGGGGACGCACGGCCCATGCCCTGACGCATGCGGCGCGAAAGGCTGGTCCGAGACCGGTCGGGAGGCGACACGGACCGTCGCGTTCCGGCTGCTCGGCCCCGTCTTCTCGTGTTCAGGGCCGCAGTCGGCGCGTGGTGCCCCCGGGCCGGTCACCGTCCGGCCACCGTTCTGCAGCCGCCGGACGGTGTTCCGCCACGGCCCCGGTGACGGCGCTCACCATGCCCAGGCCGCCCGGTGCGCCGACCGCTCCGGGGGCGTGGCGGAACAGCCGCCCCGACCAGAACCGGCCGTATCTTCCGGCCTTGAACCGCTGGAGAGACCTGAATGAGTGCCCTCACCTTCGCATCGGCCCCGGAGGACGCCGAGGCTCTCCACAGCGCCGAGGCGCGCTACGCCCGGATGGCAGGAGAACTGGCCGGACGTGTGACGCTGTTGCTCACCGCCGTCGGCCGCGACGAGCGTGCCGCCGAACGCTTCCGCGCAGGCCTCGTGGCCTTCTGCGATCGTGAACTCCTGCCGTACGCGGCTGCCGAGGAGGCCACGTTGTACCCCGTGGCCCGCCGTTTGCCCGACACGCGCTTGCTCGTCGAGGGCCTCATCGGTGAACACCGCTGCCTGGCCTCGCTGGTCGACGCCCTGCGCGGTGCGCCCACTACGGCCGGTGCCGCGGCAGACGCCCGCGCTCTGCAGGTGGTCTTCGAGGAGCACGTGGCGAAGCAGAACGGCCTTGTGCTGCCGCTGCTCGCCGCGGCACCCGGCGTCCGCCTGGCCCGGCTGCTCGAGAGACTCCACCACCGGATCGCTCATACCCCGACGAACGGTGGCGGCGCCCCTGACGCCGACGAAACAGAGAAGGCAGGAGAAACGAAGACCGAGGACAAGACCGAAGAGACCAGTGGCTGCGGGTGTGCCTGTGGCGGCGAGGAAGCGGCCGAACCCGTACTCGACGTCTGAGGCATCCCGCACGCCCTGCGCCACGCCACCGTGTTCGGCGCTCTCGAGGCCGTCCCGGCAGGCCAGGCCATGGTTCTGGTCGCGCCGCACGACCCGATTGCCCTGTTGGCACAGATCGAGCAGCGCAGCCCCGGGCTCTTCGCGGTGGAGTATCTGCAGCGGGGCCCCGAAGCCTGGCGGTTGCGGCTCAGCCACCTCTGACAGGTGGTGAATGCGTTGCCGGGTGCGGCCTGCCGCACCCGGCTGCTCGTTTCAGTGGGCTCGGATGCCGTGCTTCAGCGCGGGGAGCGCCGCGACAGCCCCGGTACGCGAGCCCCCGTGAGGAGAGACGACGAGGGCCGCGCCCACCCCGGTCAGCAGCGCGCCGAGGCCGGTGACCAGTGACGTCAGTTGCCAGGCCTGGTAGGCGGACATCAGCGAGGCGCGCAACGTCTCACCCATGAAAGCGGTCTGCCGGAGCGTGGCCAGCTTCTCGTCGTCCCCGGTGGCGTGCAGTTCCGCGGTGATCTCGGAGTAGGTGCGGCCGTTCGTCGCACGGGCCAGGTTCCCCTTGATCATGTCGGCGAAGGCCCGCGCCTCCGGTCCGGTCTCGACGGGACGGCCGGCGAACGGCGCCAGGTGGGAGGGCAGTCCGCGCTCCGGAAAAGTGATCTTCTGGGCCGTGAGTTCGGTGCGGATCTCGTGCCTGCCGCTGCGGCTGCGCCACAGCATCACGGGTCCGGCGGCCAGCATGGCCGCACCCATTGCCTTGAGCAGAGCGTCGGCTCCGCGGTTCGTGTATGTCATCGGTGTTCTTCCTCGCATGTGACGTGGGGGTGTCCGGCTGGTCGATGCCTGTGTCCTGGAGTCCGCTACTGGTCCTCGAAGAGCGCAGTGCTCAGATAGCGCTCGCCCGTGTCGGGCAGAACGACGACGATCAGGGCGTCCTTGTGCTGCGGATGGCGCGCCAGGGTCGAGGCGGCGTGCAGCGCGGCACCCCCGGGCGCGGGGAGTGGGGAACGCGGGGACGTTCCTCCTGCCGCAACCCGCCGTCGAGAGTGAGGGATACGAGACGGTTCATGGTGCTCAGCCGCCGGCACCCGGACGGCGGTCGGTCTCGGCGGTCCATCGTGCGGCCAGTTCCGCGGCACGACGGGCGGCCTCGGCCACGGCCTGGGGGCCGCCACCCTCCAGGCCTGCCGCGTAGCCCACCAGGAAGGCGGTCAGCGGCGCGGCGGGCCGGGCGACGCCGTGCGCGGTGTCCCGTGCGAGATCGAGAAGAACGGCCCTGTCGACCTTCAGGTCGATGCCCAGCTCGTCCTTGACCGCGTCGATCCATTGCTCCATCGAGTGTGCTCCGTTCTCAGTACTGCCCGTGCGCCCCCAGGGGCCGGGCTCATGCCGCTCGCCGGGTGCTCTGCCGTGTCATGGGTGTCGCCACGGGGGTGTTCGTCCGGCGGCGGTAGACCAGGTACGGGCGGGCCAGGTAGCCGATCGGCACGCTCCACACGTGGACGAGGCGGGTGAACGGCCAGGCCGCGAAGAGCAGGCAGGCGGTCAGGGCGTGCAGCTGGAACAGCAGCGGGGCGCCGGTGATCGCCTCGGGCCGGGGCTGCAGGGTGAAGATGCCGCGGAACCAGACGGAGATGGTCTCCCGGTAGTCGTAGCCCGGGCCGAAGACGTTGTGCGCGGCGGTCGCGGAGATGCCGAGCAGTACCGTTGCGGACAGCAGCGGGAAGAGGAGCTTGTCGCTGCGGTCGGTGCCGAGGCGGATCCGGCGGGACAGCAGCCGCCGGGCGCACAGCATGCCGAGCCCCGTGGCCATGGCGACGCCCGCCACCGAGCCGGCCCACACGGCCGTGGTGTGGTACTGGTGCTCGCTGATGCCCACGGACTCGGTCCAGGAGGCGGGGACCGCCAGGCCCACCACGTGTCCGCCGATGACCATGAAGGCGCCCAGGTGGAACAGCGGGCTGCCCCAGCGCAGCCAGCGGTGTTCGAGGAGCTGGCTGGTGCGGGAGGTCCAGCCGAACTGGTCCTGCCGGTAGCGCCAGATGTGCCCGACGACGAACACGGCCAGGCAGATGCAGGGGAACGCGACCCACAGCAGCAGGTCGGCGCCGCTGGTGGTGGCGAGGGAGGCGGCGGTGCTCATCGGAGGCCTTCCGGGGAGGACAAGGGCGGCATGAGGGTCGGCGGGGCCTGCTCGGGCGGGACGAAGGTGCCGGGCGGGGCGAACTCCCCGCTGCCGTACGGGTCGAGGCCGACGTCCTCGCCCGGCGGTCCCTGGGCGGCCAGCTCGGCCACGGCCTTCAGGTCGGCTTCGGTGGCCGGCGGCAGGAGGCTGAGCAGGGCGGCCAGGACATGCCGGTAGGGGGAATCCATGTCGGCCAACGCCCGGTGCATCAGCTCCAGGCCGCGCCGGTGCTGGCGCAGCGGGGCCTCGCCGGGGCCCGGCCCGCAGAGCGCGGCGAACTCCAGGGCGACCGGCAGGTGGTCGGGCAGTTCCCCGCCGTCGGTGTCCCAGCCGGCGGCGCGATAGCGCTGGGCCAGGGCGAGCAGGGCCATGCCGCGCCGGCGGGTGTCGCCGTGCAGGTAGTAGGTGAGGTAGAGGCTGCTCTTGCGGCGCAGGTCGAACGTCTCGACGTAGTGGCGTTCCAGCGCGTCGGGTTCCTGCGCGGTGAACCAGGCCGTGAAGGCGGCCAGTTCGGTGGCGGCCGGTGAGGGCGCCAGCGCGGCCACGGTGGCGGCGACGACCGGCCGGGCGGCGACCAGTTCGGCGTCCGGGTACTGCAGCAGCAGGGACATCAGCCGCAGTAGCAGGGCACGGTCCTCCGCCTCGCGGGGGGTGAGCGGGGCACGGCGGCGGGTGGCCGCGCGGATACGGGTGCGCACGATCGCGGGGACGGTGGTGGGCAGCGGGCTCACGGGTGGCCTCCGGCGGGGGCGTCGGGGTTGCGGCGGCGCAGGGTGGGGATGCCGAGCATGACGCGGCGGCCGTCCGCGGGCTGGGGGTCGCCGGAGGACTCCACCGGGCAGCGGTTCTCCATCGCGGACAGCGCCGCGGCGTCCTCCTTGTGCGCGGCGGGGATGACGTACCGGTCCTTGTACTTGGCGACCGCGAGCAGCCGGTGCATGTCCTCCGCCTCGCGGACGGTCAGGCCCACGGCCTTCAGCGCGCTCTCGTCGCCGGTCTCGCCGAGGATGCGTTCGCGCATGTACGAGCGCAGCGCGGTGAGCTTCATCAGCACGCCCGCGACGACGTCGGTGTCCCCGGCGGTGAACAGCTCGGCCAGGTACTCCAGCGGGATGCGCAGCCGGGTGACGGCGGCGAAGACGTGGTCGGGGTCGTCCTGGTTGCCGCCTGCCGCGTCCACGGCGTCCAGCACCGGGGACAGCGGAGGCACATACCAGACCATCGGCAGTGTGCGGTACTCCGGGTGCAGTGGCAGCGCCACCTTGTACGTCGAGATCAGCGCGTACACCGGGGAGCGACGGGCGGCGTCCAGCCAGTCCTCGGGGATTCCGGACCTGCGTGCCGCGGCGATCACTTCGGGGTCGGACGGGTCGAGGAAGACGTTGCGCTGGGCGTCCAGCAGGTCCTTCTCGTCCGGGGTGGCCGCGGCCTCACCGACGCGGTCGGCGTCGTACAGCACCAGTCCCAGGTAGCGCAGTCGTCCCACGCAGGTCTCGGAGCAGACGGTGGGCTGCCCGGCCTCGATGCGCGGGAAGCAGAAGGTGCACTTCTCGGCCTTGCCGGTGGCGTGGTTGACGTACACCTTCTTGTACGGGCACGCGGTCACGCACATGCGCCAGCCGCGGCAGCGGTCCTGGTCGACCAGGACGATGCCGTCCTCCACCCGCTTGTACATCGCGCCCGAGGGGCAGGCGGAGACACAGGCCGGGTTGAGGCAGTGCTCGCACAGCCGGGGCAGGTGGAAGAGGAAGGTCTGCTCGAACTCGAACTTGACCTTCTCCGCCCATTCCCCGGTCAGGTTGGGGTCGGCTCCGGCGTGTTCGGGCGCACCGCCCAGGCCGTCCTCCCAGTTGGCGCCCCAGGTGATCGCGGTGGGCTTGCCGGTGAGGACGGAGCGGGGGCGGGCGACGGGCATGTCCTGGCCCGCGGGGGCGTTGACGAGGTTGTCGTAGTCGTAGGTGACCGGCTCGTAGTAGTCCTCGATGGACGGCAGGTCGGGGTTGGAGAACAGCGACAGCAGGCGCTTGACCCGGCCGCCGGAGCGCAGCACCAGCCGGCCGCGCTTGTCGAGCATCCAGCCGCCCTTCCACTGCTCCTGGTCCTCGTAGCGGCGGGGGTAGCCGACGCCGGGCTTGGTCTCGACGTTGTTGAACCAGGCGTACTCGACGCCGGTCCGGTTGGTCCACGTCTGCTTGCAGGTGACCGAGCAGGTGTGGCAGCCGATGCACTTGTCGAGGTTCATCACCATGGCGACTTGCGCCATCACCCGTCCGATGGGGACTCCGGCACGGGGCATCTCAGTACTCCACATCCTGCGAGCGACGGCGGATGACCGTGACCTCGTCGCGCTGGTTTCCGGTCGGGCCGTAGTAGTTGAAGGCGTAGGTGAACTGCGCGTAGCCGCCCGCGAGATGGGTGGGCTTGAGCAGCAGCCTGGTCAGGGAGTTGTGGATACCGCCGCGCTTCTTGCTGACCTCGGTCTTCGGCACGTTCACGTTGCGGTCCTGGGCGTGGTACATGTACACCGTGCCCTCGGGCATGCGGTGGGTGACCACGGCCCGGGCGGCGACCACGCCGTTGCGGTTGTACGCCTCGATCCAGTCGTTGTCCTTGACGCCGATCTTCTCGGCGTCGCCGGTGGACATCCAGATCACCGGGCCGCCGCGGGACAGGGCCAGCATGTGGGCGTTGTCCTGGTAGTTCGAGTGGATGGACCACTTGGAGTGCGGGGTCAGATAGCGGACCGTGACCTCGGCCCGGCCGTCCTCGCGCAGGTGCTCGTCGCCGTAGTGCCGGGGCGTGTTCAACGGCGGTCGGTACACCGGCAGTTGCTCGCCGAGCTCGGCCATCCAGTCGTGCTGGACGAAGAAGTGCTGGCGCCCGGTGAGGGTGTGCCAGGGCTTCTTGTGCTCGACGTTGATGACGAACGGAGAGTAGCGGCGCCCGCCGGTCTCCGAGCCCGACCACTCGTACGACGTCATCACGGCGCGCGGCTGGGTGCGGGTGTCGGCGAAGGTGATCCGCTCCGCCTCACGCTCGGAGGCGAGCTCCACCAGCCCCTCGCTGCCGGTCTGCCGCTCCAGCGCGCGGAAGCCTTCCGTGGCGAGCCGTCCGTTGGTCGTGCCGGACAGGGCGAGGATCGCCTCGCACATGTCGCTGGCGGTGGCCAGGGAGGGGCGTCCGGCGGCGATCCCGTCGCGGACGGTGCCGTTGCGGTGGCGCAGCTCCTCGATCTCCTGGTCCGGGTGGACGGTGACGCCCTTGGTGGTGGTGCCCAGGGTGTCCAGGAGCGGGCCGACGGCGCGCATCTTCTGGGCGATCGCCGTGTAGTCCCGCTCGATGACGACCAGCTTCGGCATGGTGCGCCCCGGAACCGGCTCGCACTCGCCCGTCTTCCAGTCCCGCACGACGCCGCCGGGCTGGGCGAGTTCGTCGGGCGTGTCGTGCAGCAGCGGCACGGCGAGGACGTCGGTGCGGGTGCCGAGGTGGTCGGCGGCGAGCTCGCTGAACCTGTCGGCGATGGTGAGGAACGTGTCGTAGTCGGTGCGGGCCTGCCAGGGCGGGGCGATGGCCGGCGTGAAGGCGTGCACGAAGGGGTGCATGTCCGTGCTGGACAGGTCGTCCTTCTCGTACCAGGTCGCGGCCGGGAGGACGACGTCGGCGAGCAGGCCGGTGGAGGTCATCCGGAAGTCCACCGCGACCATCAGGTCCAGCTTGCCCTCGGGGGCCTCCTCGTGCCACACCACCTCCTTCGGGCGGGCCCCGGGCGGGGTCTCCTCGGAGCGGACCGCCGCGTCCGTGCCCAGCAGGTGGCGCAGGAAGTACTCGTTGCCCTTGCCGGAGGAGCCCAGCAGGTTCGCCCGCCACACGGTCAGGACACGGGGGAAGTTGGCCGGGTCGTCCGGGTCCTCGGCGGCGAACCGCAGCCGCCCGGACTTCAGTTCCTCGACGATGTGCTCGCCGACCTCGCGTCCCCGCGCCGCCGCCTCGTCCGTCAGATCCAGCGGGTTGCGGTTGAAGCCGGGGTGACCGGGCGTCCAGCCCATGCGTATCGCCTGCGCGAGACAGTCGGCGAAGCCCTTGTCCTTGAACCGGCCCTCACCGAGTGGCGAGGCCAGCTCGTCCGGCCCGAAGGCCTCGTAGCGCCACTGGTCGGTGTTGAGGTACCAGTACGAGGTGCCCGCCATGTGCCGGGTGGGCCGCTGCCAGTCGAAGGCGAACGACAGGTGCTGCTGCCCGGTGACCGGGCGGACCTTCTCCTGGCCGACGTAGTGCGCCCAGCCGCCGCCGTTGACACCTTGGCAGCCGGTCATCGTCGTCAGGGCCAGGAAGGCCCGGTAGATCGTGTCGGAGTGGAACCAGTGGTTGGTCCCCGCACCGAGAGCGATCATGGAGCGTCCGTTGGTGCGTTCGGCGTTGCGGGCGAACTCGCGGGCGATCCGGGCCGCCTGCTCGGCCGGCACCGAGGTGATCGACTCCTGCCAGGCGGGGGTGTAGGGCTGGCTCACGTCGTCGTACGAGGACGGCCAGGTGCCCGGCAGACCGGGGCGCTCGACTCCGTACTGGGCGAGCATCAGGTCGAACACAGTGGTGACGAGGCGGCCGCCGATCCGGCGCACCGGCACCCCGCGCACCATGAAGGAGCCGCCCTCGGTGGCGCCCTCGTCGAAGCGGGGCAGGGCCACGGAGACCGAGTCGCCGGCCCGCTCCAGCAGGCTCAGCTCGGGCACGGTGTCGCCCAGGTCGAGGTTCCAGCGGCCCTTGCCCTCCTCCCCCCAGCGGAAGCCGAGCGAGCCGTTCGGGACGACCGGCTCGCCGCTCGCGCTGTCCACCAGGACGGTCTTGGACTCCGCGTGCTCGCTCGCCTCCCCGAGGTCGGCGGCCGTCAGGAAGCCGTCCGGGACGAAGCCGCCGTCGCGCTCGCGCAGCGTGACCAGGAAGGGGGCGTCGGTGAACTTCCTCAAGTAGTCCTGGAAGTAGGGCACCTGGCGGTCGACGAGGAACTCGCGCAGGATGACGTGGCCCATCGCCATCGCCAGCGCCCCGTCCGTGCCCGGGTGCGGGGCCAGCCACTCGTCGGCGAACTTCACGTTGTCCGCGTAGTCGGGGCTGACCGTGACCACCTTCGTGCCGTTGTAGCGGGTCTCGGTCAGGAAGTGCGCGTCGGGCGTGCGGGTGACCGGGATGTTGGAGCCCCACATGATCAGATAGCCCGCGTTCCACCAGTCCGCGGACTCCGGCACGTCGGTCTGGTCACCGAAGACCTGCGGAGAGGCGACCGGCAGGTCCGCGTACCAGTCGTAGAACGAGAGCAGCGTGCCGCCGAGCAGGGACATGAACCGGGCACCCGCCGCGAACGACGCCATGGACATCGCCGGGATCGGGGAGAAGCCCGCCACCCGGTCCGGGCCGTACTCCTTGACGGTGTGCACCTGCGCGGCGGCGACCAGCTCGGCCACCTCGTCCCAGTCGGCGCGCACCAGGCCGCCCTTGCCGCGGGCCCGCTTGTACGCGCGCGCCTTCGCCGGGTCGCCGGTGATCTCCGCCCAGGCCGCCACCGGGTCGCCGAGCCGGCGCCGGGCCTCCCGCCACATCTTCAGCAGCGTGCCGCGCACATACGGGTAGCGGACCCTGCTGGGGGAGTACGTGTACCAGGAGAAGGACGCCCCGCGCGGGCAGCCGCGCGGCTCGTACTCGGGGCAGTCGGTACCGATCGACGGGTAGTCGGTGGCCTGGTGCTCCCACGTGATGATGCCGTCCTTGACGTACACCATCCACGAACACGAGCCGGTGCAGTTCACCCCGTGCGTGGAGCGCACCACCTTGTCGTGCGCCCAGCGGTCCCGGTAGAAGCTCTCCCACTGCGGGTCGCCCTCGCCGAACACCGCGCGACCGTCCGCCGACACCTCACGGCGCGTGAGCAGCCGCCGGGCCGCCAGCGGCCATTTTTCTCCGGCACGCTGCTTGGCAGGGCGGGTGATCTCGTCGTTCTCCATGGTTGCGAACGCTAGGCGGTGGGGGGTGCCCGGCACGTGGGCCGAATGGCCCTGCCCCGGGGACTGACAGACCCGAGAAACCCGCTCTGGCCAGGGACCGAAGGTCCGCGCCGCAGGGACCGCCGGCCCAGGCGCCGGCAGCGGGCGCAGGGACATGCTTGCGTCGACCGAACCGGAGGTTTGACGTGTACGACCGCATCGGGCGCCCGCCCGGACAGTCCCCCCGGGCAGCTCCGCGACGGGCGGGGCGTACCCATCGGTCCGGTCACCGGCCGGCCGCCCACCGCGACTGCCACCGCGGCCGGGCGGCCGGAACCGGCCCTTGCACGAGCGGGCGCCCCTGGCCGGGCAGACCCGGCCGTCGGGCGAACGCACACCCGGGGGTGGCACGATGAGCGCCCCCCGCGTGCTGCGCCATCAGCACCAGGACGCGGCGGAGCGGCCGTTCATCGTGATCTGGGAGACCACCCGGGCCTGCCCGCTGGCCTGCCTGCACTGCCGCGCCGAGGCCGTACCCGACCGGGACCCGCGCGAGCTGGACACCGTGGCCGCACAGGACCTGATGCGGCAGGTGGCCGCCTTCGGTCATCCCGCGCCGCTGTTCGTCATCACCGGCGGGGACCCCTTCCAGCGGCCCGACCTGCTGGAACTGATCGGGTACGGACGGCAGATCGGTCTGCCGGTCGCCGTCTCGCCCTCCGGCACCCCGACCCTCACCCCGGACCGGCTCCGGGCCGTCCACGAGGCGGGCGCGAAGGGACTCTCCTTGAGTCTGGACGGCTCCACGGCCGCACTGCACGACGGCTTCCGCGGCGTGGAGGGCGTCTACGGCTGGACACTGAACGCCTGGGACACCGCGCGCGCCCTCGGCATGAAGGTGCAGATCAACACCACGGTCACCCGGCACGACCTGCCCGACATCGTCCGGCTGGTCCACCGGCACGGAGCGATGCTGTGGAGTGCCTTCTTCCTGGTGCCCACCGGCCGGGGCAGGTCGCTGGGCGCGTTGACCCCCGCCGAGACCGAGGACGTCCTCAACTTCGTGTACGACGTCGGGCTGACCGTGCCTGCCAAGACCACCGAGGCCCACCACTTCCGCCGGGTCGCCCTGCAGCGCCGGATCATCGAGGACGCAGGGGAGGACCATGTGGCCGTACTCGGGCTCGGGCCGCTCTACCGTCAGCTGCGCGAGCGGGTCGTCGAACTCGGGCTCGACGCGGGCGAGCGGCGCACTCGAAGGCCGCCGCTAGACGTCAACGCCGGCCGCGGATTCGTCTTCGTCTCGCACACCGGCACCGTTCATCCCAGCGGATTCCTGCCGTTGGGCGCCGGGAGCGTGCGGGAGACGCCGCTGACCGAGATCTACCGGAACTCCGACCTCTTCACCGGCCTGCGGGACGCCGACCGGCTGGCCGGCCGGTGCGGCAGCTGCGAGTTCCGCCGGGTGTGCGGCGGATCCCGCTCGCGCGCCTACGGCGTCACAGGCGATCCCTACGCCGAGGAGCCCTGGTGCGGTTACCGCCCCGGTTCCTTCCCCTACCAGCGGGAGCTTGCCGAGCTCCTGCCCGACACCCCCGGCGGAACAGCATGATCACCATCGGGCGCGGCCCCGCACAGACCGGCGGCCCGAGCGGGCCTGCCAAGTACCCGAGCAGATTCGGGGAGTCCGGCCTGCGCGTCCGCCATCTGCGCGCCCACCTGCTCGTCGTCGCCTGGTTCGCGCCGGCCCTGCTGGCGGCCGCCGCCCAGCAGTCGCTTCCGGTGGCCCGCTGGCTGGCGGTGCATCTCTTCCTGCTGGGCGGCGCGACCACCGCCATCCTGATCTGGAGCGAGCACTTCGCCGTCGCGCTGCTGCACGCGCGGATCCCCGACGAGCGGTGGAGCGACGCCCGCCTGGCCGGAGCCAACGTGGCCGTCACCGGCATCCTCGTGGGCGTATGGGCGGACCTGCCCGTACTGACCGGCCTCGGCGGTCTGCTGCTGGTCGCCGTCGCCACCGCACACCTGGTGGTGCTCATACGGATGGGCCGGGGCGCCCTCGGCGGCCGGCTCAAGCCGGTCGTCGGCTACTACCGCATAGCGACCGCGGCCCTGATCGCCGGGGCCGTGCTGGGCGGTCTGCTGGCCACCGGTCACGCGGGCGCCGCCCATTACGCCGGGCTCCGCCTGGCCCACATCCATGTCACGCTGCTCGGCTGGATCGGACTCCCCGTCCTGGGGACCCTGTTCATGCTGTGGCCCACCGTGCTGGGCGTACGGATGAAGGAACTCACCACCCGGGTGTCGCGCTGGGTGCTGTGGCTCACCGGCAGCGGTCTGTCGGCGGCCGCCGTCGGACTGGCCCTGCAGTGGCGCCGGCCGGCCGCGGCCGGCTTTGCCGTATACGCGTGCGGGGCCGCGCTGGCGGCGGGGCTCTTCGCCCGAACCGTACGACGCAATCGCCCCGTTTCCGCGGCGGCGGCCTGGATGCTGGCGGCCGCCACCTGCTGGCTGCTGATCTCCGTGACCATCGATCTGGTCATGCTGGCCGCCCGGTCGGTCACGGCGGTCCAGACGGTGCTGGAGGACCTGGTGCCGGTGCTGCTCATCGGCTTCGTCGCACAGGTCCTGATCGGCGCCCTGACCTATCTGCTGCCCGTGGTGCTCAGCCGCGGCCCCAAGGACCGGGCGGCCGTGCGGGCGGTGCTGGAACGGGGATGGCTGCCGCGGCTCGTGGCGCTCAACGCCGGCGTGGCGCCGGCGGCGCTTCCGCTGCCCGGACCCTGCGCCTTCGTGGGCCTGAGCCTGGCCGGTGTGTCCGCGGCCGCGTTCCTGGTCCTGGTCGTGCTCGTGCTGGCCCACAGCCGTCGCACCGGGCAGGACCCGGCGACAGCCGGTTCCGGACCGGAACAGACGACGGCGACCTCCTCCCGGCGGCCCGCGCTGCTGGGTACCGCGGCCGGAGTGGTGATCACCGTGCTGGCGGTGCTCGTGGCGAACGGCGGCCGGGACACCGGAACTTCACCCGACACAACCGGTGGCGGATCCAGCTCGAGCGCCGGGTCCCGCACCGTCAGCGTCTCGATCAGGGGCATGAGTCTGAGCCCGAACCGGATCGAGGTCGCCAAGGGGACCTCCCTGCGTCTGAAGGTCACCAACAACGACGCCCAGCGCCATGACCTCAAGGCCGAGAACGGCCGCGCGACCCCGCTGCTGTCTTATGGTCAGAGCCACACCCTCGACATGGGGAAGGTCACCGACGACCTGCAGGTGTGGTGCACCGTGCCCGGCCACCGTGCCGCCGGTATGCAGATGGACATCGTCGTGAAGCCGGGCACGGGCGCGGCCGGCGACCAGAACACCCCGTCGTCCGGTTCCGCCATGAACATGGACCACGGCGGGCACTCCATGGACTCCGCCGGCGGCGGACTCGACCTGGCCAAGGGCTTCTCGACGGGCTGGACACCCCGCTCGGCCGACCTGCCGGCCGCCGGCAGCGCGAACGTCCACAAGGTCGAACTGCACGCCGCCCACCGCACCGTCGAGGTCGCGCCCGGCGTCAAGCAGCAGATGTGGACCTTCGGCGGCACCGCCCCCGGCCCCACCCTGCACGGCAGGATCGGCGACGTCTTCGAGATCACGCTCGTCAACGACGACACCGGCATGGGCCACGGCATCGACTTCCACGCCGGAGCCCTCGCCCCCGACAAGCCCATGCGGACCATCGACCCGGGGGAGCGGCTGGTCTACCGGTTCCGCGCCGCACGGGCCGGTGCCTGGCTGTACCACTGCAGCACCGCACCCATGCTCCAGCACATGGGCAACGGCATGTACGGTGCCGTGATCATCGACCCGCCCGGACTGCCCGAGGTCGACCACGAGTACGCCCTGGTCTCCTCCGAGCTCTACCTCGGCACGCCCGGCAGCACGGCCCAGGTCGACAAGATGCGCAACGACACCCCGGACGCCTGGGTGTTCAACGGCATCGCCGCCCAGTACGCCAAGGCACCCCTGAGGATGAAGGCCGGGGAGCGGGCCCGCTTCTGGGTGGTGGCCGCCGGGCCCAGTGACGGGATCGCCTTCCACATCGTCGGCACCGTCTTCGACACCGTCTACAAGGAGGGCGCGTACCTGCTGACGCCGAAGCAGCCCGGCGGGGCTCAGGTGCTCGAGCTGTCCGCGGCCCAGGGCGGCTTCGTGGAGAGCACGTTCACCGAAGCCGGTCACTACTCCTTCGTCGACCACGACATGCGCCACGCCGACGCCGGTGCGCACGGCATGATCGAGGTGACACCGTGATGGGCGCCGTCGGCCTGTGGAGCCTGGTGCGTTTCACCCACGTCATCGGTGCGGTGGTGTGGGTGGGCGGACAGCTGGCCCTGTCCCTGGTGGTTCTGCCGCTGGGCCGCCGGCTGCTCGACACGGAGGCATTCGCCCGGTTCAGCGCGGCGGCCGGCCGCCGCTTCGGGATCCTCACCGGAGCGGCGTTCCTGCCGCTGCAACTGGGCACGGGCTGGGTCCTCGCCTGGCACAAGGGCGTGACCTGGGCAGCTCTGGGCGAGCCCGGCTACGGGCGCACCCTCGCGGCCAAACTGGCCCTGTTCGTCGCGGTGATGCTCGCGGCGGCCGCACACGGCTGGGCCCATGCCAAGGGCCGCGCCGAACTGGCCAAGGCACTCGCCGTCGTCTCCCTCGTCGGCTCGCTCGGGGTCGTGCTGCTGGCCACCGCTCTGCCCGCCGGCTGACCGGACGAGAGAAGCCGGGGTACGCCACCGTGGCGTACCCCGGCTTCTCTCGTCACCACGGCCGGAGAGCACCGCGGTGGCCCCGTCCCGCCCTGTCGGCCGGAGGTCCCAACGGGCCCCAGAACGGCCCTGGTGGCGTGGCCCGCTCGGCGGGCCGGTAGGGACTGATGGCCCACCCCGTGCAGGGGTGCCGTCACCGAATCTGATTGCGGGCGGTACGCGCGGAACGCGGCCCCCGATCCGGACCGGATCAGCCGGGCCGGACCCTGTGAGCAAGAGGAGCAGGCAGAATGCTGCAGGCATCGCAGAACAAGGACAGCGGGACGGCGTCCGTTCCGCGCCAGGCGTGGCTGATGCTGGCGCTGGCCACGGTCGGTTTCGCCGTGAACTTCTGGGCGTGGGCGCTGCTCAGCCCGCTGGGCCCGCGGTTCAAGGACTCCCTCGGCCTCTCCTCGTTCCAGCAGTCGCTGTTGGTCGCGGTGCCAGTGGTGGTCGGATCGCTGGGCCGGATCCCGGTGGGCGCACTCACCGACCGGTTCGGTGGTCGGGTGATGTTCCCGCTCGTGTCGGCCGCCACCATCGTGCCGGTGCTGTACCTCGGTCTTGCCGGACACGACTCGCTGGCGACGCTGCTGTTGGGCGGCTTCTTCCTCGGCATCGGCGGCACCGCCTTCGCCGTGGGTGTGCCCCTGGTCAGCGCCTGGTTCCCCGCAGAGCGGCGGGGCACGGCGATCGGCATCTTCGGCGCGGGCATGGGCGGTACCGCGATCAGCGCCCTGACGACCGTGAAGCTGGTGGACGCGCACGGCATGGCGAACCCGTTCCTGATCACCGCGGGCGTGCTGGCGGTGTACGCGGTGATCGCCGCGCTGCTGCTGCGGGAGGCGCCGGGTCGCACGGTGCCGACCGAGCCGCTGGCCGACCGTCTGGCCGCGACCTTCAAGCTGAGCATCACCTGGCAGGCCTCAGCCCTGTACGCGGTGGCCTTCGGCGGCTACGTCGCCTTCTCCGTCTACCTGCCGACCTACCTGAAGACCGGCTACGGACTGGCCCAGGCCGACGCCGCCAACCGGATGGCCGGGTTCGTGCTGCTGGCGGTCGCGATGCGGCCGGTGGGCGGCTGGCTGTCGGACCGTATCGGTGCCGTGCGGGTGCTGACGGGGGCGCTGGGCCTGGTGCTCGTCGGTGCCTTTGTGCAGGCGATGACGCCGTCGCTGGCCCCGGTGGGCACGGCCGCCTTCCTGACCATGGCCGCCGCGCTCGGTGCCGGCAGCGGCGCGGTGTTCGCGCTGGTGGGGCTGCTGGCTCCGTCGAACATGGTCGGCTCGGTCACCGGCGTCGTGGGCGCCGCGGGCGGTCTGGGCGGCTTCCTGCCGCCGCTGGTGATGGGCTCGCTCTACGGTGCCTACGGCTCGTACGCCATTGGCCTGAGCCTCCTCGGAGTCGTCGCCACCGCCGCCCTGGCCTTCACCGCGACGGGCGTGCGCCAGGCCGTCTCGCGCCGCCCGGCGACCGCACAGTCGCACTGAATCCAGCTCCGTAGAACACGGACGAACCCGAAGGCACAACACGATGTGCGAGTACTGCGGATGCCAGTCACTGGCAGCCATCGACGAACTGACCCGTGAGCACGAGACCGTCGTGAACCTGATCGGCGACGTGCACGACGCCCGGCGTGACGGTGACGTGACGCGCATGGCGGAGCGGGCTCGGGACATCGCCGCAGTGCTCGCCCCGCACACGGCGGTCGAGGAAGGCGCGCTCTTCCCCGCCATGGCCGAGGAGTTTCCCGGCCAGATCGCCGTACTGGAAGCCGAGCACCGCCGTATCGAGGCGGTGCTGGCGGAGTCGGAGGAGGAGGTCCCGGCCGATCCGGGCTGGCCGGAGCGGCTGATGGAGATGCTCGCCCTGCTGCGTGAGCACATCCTCAAGGAGCAGGACGGCGTCTTCCCCGCCGCCCTGGCAGTCCTGGACACCGAGCAGTGGGAGATGGTGGACGCGGTACGGCTCCGCGGCGGCGGTCTCACGCAGGCACCGAACCGCTGACAACCGACGCAGGACGCAGACGAGGCCCGGCCCGCGGCATCCGCCACGGCCCGGGCGTCGTTCATGTGCGCCGTCGTTCGTGTGCGCCGGTGAGGAAGCCGGCCGGGGAAGTCACTCGGCCGAGAGAGTCACTCACGCCTCGGTGACCCGGATGCCGCACACCAGATCGGGCCGGATGCGCACGGCCTGGTCCATGGTCTGCCTCACCCAGGGGCGAAGCATCTCCCGGTAGCGCGCCAGGTCTTGTTCGTCCGTGACCAGCTCGGCGAAACCGGTGACCACCACGCTCCAGCCCACATGTGTGTCCGGGTCGATCATGTCGGCCTCGTAGGCGACGACGACGCCCCGGCTGCCGTTGTGGCGGGTGTGCGAGGTCAGGGCCGCGCCCTCGTGGGTGCGGATGACGATCTGACCGTCGTCGAGGATGTGATTGACCGGGCGGATGGTCGGCAGCGCGCTCCGGGTGAAGACGATCCTGCCCATGGGCACGCTGCCCAGCAGCCGTAGGGCTTCGGCACTGTCGAGTTCTGCGCTCCGGCGCGGCTCCGCAAGGGCCGGCTCGGCGTTCTGGATAGGCATGGCGTGTGTCCGTAGGGAGGGGTTCGGCACGTACTCATGTGCGGCCGGTGTCCGCTGATCGTCCGGTGTCCGGGTTCAGGGACCTCGATCAGACCAGTGAAATGGCCTGCGTGCGGGTCGTGCCAGGGCCGTTCGGCCCTGGGCTGGCCGCGTCCGGCCCCGCTTCGCGGGCGTCCCCGGGTGCGTGGACGCGTAAGCCGATCCTCCGTGCCGCCATCCGTCCCCGGCCCGATACCGTGGCAGATGTTCAGAAGGATCGGTGTCGGCACCGTGACCAGGTAC
Organism: Streptomyces herbicida; assembly: GCF_032656585.1. Taxonomy (NCBI): domain Bacteria; kingdom Bacillati; phylum Actinomycetota; class Actinomycetes; order Kitasatosporales; family Streptomycetaceae; genus Streptomyces; species Streptomyces herbicida. The sequence continues at coordinate 38,115 of NZ_JAUYWJ010000029.1, read as the reverse complement.
GGAGGACAACGGTGGGAAGCTCCGACGACGCTCGCGAGGCGCGCATGCGGCTGCCGCAGCTGCGGCTGGACGAGCTCCTGGAGGAGCTGCAGGCCCGCCTGGACGCCGCCCGCGGCACCCGGGACCGGGTGCACAGCCTCCTTGAGGCGGTCCTCTCGGTCGGCCGGGAGCTGGACCTGGAGCAGGCGCTGCGCAGCATCGTGGAGGCCGCGGCGGTCCTGGTCGACGCGGAGTACGCGGCGCTGGGCGTGATCGGGCCGGACGGAAAGCTGCTGTCGGACTTCCTCACGGTCGGCGTGAGCGACGAGCAGATCGCCGCCATCGGTCCCTTCCCGCAGGGGCACGGCATTCTGGGCGAGCTGATCCGGCACCCCGAACCGCTGCGGCTGGCCAATCTCTCCGAGCACCCGGCGTCGTACGGCTTTCCGCCCCACCACCCGCCGATGAACACCTTCCTCGGCGTCCCGATCCGGGTACGCGGCCACGTCTTCGGCAACCTGTACCTCACCGAGAAGCGGGGCGGCGCGCAGTTCGACGAGGAGGACGAGTCGGTCCTGTCCACACTGGCCGTGGCGGCCGGCGTGGCGATCGACAACGCCCGCCTGTACGAGGAGTCACGGCTGCGCGAGCGCTGGCTGCGCGCGAGTACCGAGATCACCCACGGGCTGATGTCCGGCATCGAGAGAGGCGAGGTCCTCAGACTGATCGCCGAGCGGGCGGGGGAGATCACCTCGGCGTCCCTGGCCGTGGTAGCCGTACCGATGGCGGACACCGACGCGCTCACCGTGGAACTGGCGATCGGCGAGGAGGCGGAGGCCCACCGCGGTCTGGTGCTGCCCATGGACGACAGCCTGATCGGCCGGGCGTTCTCCAGCGGCGCCCCCATCACCAGCGCCGACGTGTGCCGCGACGAGCGCGTCTCGTCGGGCCCCCCGCGGTTCTACGGACTCGGCCCCGCCGTGGCCGTCCCCATCGGCTCCGGCGAGGGCGTACGAGGTGTCGTCCTGCTCGTCCGGGCCGCGGGCAGGCCCCCGTTCTCCGAGGCGGAGACGGAGCCGCTGCGGGGCTTCGCCGCGCAGGCCGCCGTCGCCATGGAGCTGGCCGAGCGACGCAAGGACTCCGAGCAGATCGCCGTGCTCGAGGAACGTGACCGGATCGCCCGGGACCTGCACGATCTGGCGATCCAGCGGCTGTTCGCCACCGGAATGACGCTCCAGAGCGCCGGGCGTTTCATCGAGCACGCGGAGGCGTCGGGCCGGGTGCTGCGGGCGGTGGACGACCTGGACGAGACGATCAAGATCATCAGGTCCACGATCTTCGGTCTGCGGGCGCAGGACAGCGCCTCCGGTCCCGGTCTGCGGGCGCGGTCGGTACGCGCGGTGGGCGAGGCCGCGCCGCTGCTAGGGTTCGCGCCCAGCCTGCGGATGGAGGGCCTGCTGGACACCGATGTGCCCCGGGAGACCGCCGACCAGGTGATGGCGGTGCTCTCCGAGGCGCTGACGAACGTCGCGCGCCACGCCCACGCCTCCAAGACCGAGGTGGCGCTGGAGACCGACGGCAGGCAGATACGGCTGACGGTCTCCGACAACGGCGTGGGCATCCCTCCCCACGGCCGCCGCAGCGGCCTGCGCAACATGACGGAACGGGCCCGGCAGCTGGGCGGGGACATGGAGCTGACCGACCGGGCCGGCGGCGGTACGACACTGGTGTGGCACGCGCCGGTGGGGGAGCCCTAGCCAGGATCACCCTTTGCTCGCTGCCGCTCGTGGGGGCGGGCCGATGCCTTTCGGCGGATACTGGGACCGGCTGCCCCGGCGCGGGAGGAACCGGGCCGGGGACCGGAACGAGGACCGTGCCCGACCCTGAATGCGACCGTCCCGGGTGCCTGCCGAACCGGACCGCCGACGGGCGAGGAGGCTGCAAGGGCCATGCGACCGCTCGACGTGCAGACGGTGTCCACGCTGGTCGGGGAGGCCACGGCCGCCCCGTCCATGCACAACGCTCAGCCGTGGAGCTTTTGCTTCGTGACCGACGAGCGTCTCCTGCTGCTGCGTGCGGACCTCGACCGGGCCATGCACCGGTCCGATCCGGGCAACCGGGCACTGCACATCGGATGCGGGGCGGCGCTGTTCAATCTGCGTGTCTCCGCCGTGCACGCCGGGTTCACCCCGCAGGTCCTACTGTTGCCCGACCCCGCGGATCCAGTGCTGCTGGCTTCCGTGCACCTGGACGATCCCGGCGCGGCGGCCCCGGACGAGGACGACCTTCGGCCACTGCATCCGGCGATCATGCAACGGCACACCAGCCGCCATCCCTTCGACGAGAAGGACATCCCCGACGACGTGCAGGCCGGGCTGCGGGCGGCGGCCGCCCGGGAGGGTGCCGAACTGCTCTTCCCCGGGCCCTGGCACATCGACTCCCTGCTGGATCTCGTCCGTGACGCGGAGAGCCGCGACACCTTGGATCCCGGGGGCCGCGAGGACCTGGAGCGCTGGACCCGGATCGGCCCGGAAGCGGAAACAGCCACCGACGGAGTGCCCGAGTACGCGTTCGGGCCGCGGCCGTCGAGCGGCCGGGCGCCGCTGCGCGATTTCGCCGGGCGCCGGGCCGTGGCCGAGCGCGGGAGCGCCGCCTTCGAACGGAACCCCCATCTGGCGCTGCTGAGCACACACACCGACACGTCTGCCGACTGGCTGCTGGCCGGGCAGGCGCTGGAGCGCGTCCTCCTGCGAGCCACCCTGGCCGGTCTGGCCACCGCCCTGACCTCTCACGCGCTGGAGAGCCGGGAACTGCGCCTGCTGGCCCGCGATCCGGTGTCGGGCACGGGCCACGTGCAGATGGTGCTGCGCCTCGGCTACGGACCGCACGGCTCCGCCACACCCCGCCGTCCCGTCCAGGACGTCCTCGACATCGCCTAGGCAGTGCCTTCCCGGACAGGGGGAGCCTTTCCTGCCGCGGAACCGTGGTGCGCCACGATCGCGACCGGGACCGTCGGCTGGTGCGCTAGGGCCATCCGGCCCTCATGGGGCCGCATTGCCGGGCCCAAGCGTCCTGACCTGCGGAGCCGTTCGGCCCTGATCGGGTCCGCAAGCCCGTGAGCGGGCCCGGACCGCCGCTTAATGGATTGCAGCTGTGATGCGTGAGCGCCCGCCCGCGCACGTCTGTATTTCCGAGGAGAGCCATGCTTTCGCCCGAGTCCGCCGCTGTCGTCCGCGCCACTCTGCCCGCCGTGGGCGGCGCCCTCGACGAGATCACGACGCGCTTCTACGCCACGATGTTCGGCGAGCAGCCCCAGCTGCTGGACGGGATGTTCAACCGGGGCAACCAGGCCAACGGCGAACAGCGGCAGGCTCTGGCCGGGTCCATCGCCGCCTTCGCCCAGGCGCTCCTCGCCGACCCCGACGCCCGCCCGGACGCCCTGCTGTCCCGGATCGCGCACAAGCACGCCGCGCTCGGTGTGACCGAGGACCAGTACACGATCGTCCACAAGTACCTGTTCGGTGCCATCGCCGAGGTCCTCGGCGAGGCGGTCACCCCCGAGGTCGTCGGGGCCTGGGACGAGGTGTACTGGCTGATGGCCGGCGCGCTCATAGCCCAGGAGGCCCGCCTCTACCAGGAGGCCGACGTCGACCCGCGGCACCCCTGGCGGCAGTGGACCGTCGTCGAGCGCCGTGAGGAGACCCCGGACGTCGTCTCCTTCCTGCTGCGCCCGGCAGACGGGTCGCCCGTACCGCCCTCCCGCGCGGGCCAGTACGTCAGCGTGCGTGTCGAAATGCCCGACGGCATCCACCAGTTGCGCCAGTACAGCCTCTCCGGAGCCACCGACGGGCAGCTGCGGCGCATCACGGTCAAGCGCGTGGCGAGTGTGGCCGAGGCTCCCGAGGGCGAGGTCTCCAACCAGCTGCACCGCACCGTGAAGGCCGGCGACGAGCTGACCCTGTCGGAGCCGTTCGGCGACGTGGTCCTCGACGACGCTGACGCCCCACTGCTGCTGGTCTCCGCCGGTATCGGCTGCACCCCGATGGTCGGCATGCTCGAACACCTCGCCGCCACCGACTCGTCCCGGCAGGTCTGGGTACTGCACGCCGACCGCTCCCCGAAGGACCACGCCCTGCGCGCCGACACCCGCCGCCTGGTGGAGCAACTGCCCAACGCGCGCGCGGAGTTCTGGTACGAGGAGGCCGCCGAGAACGCAGTCGGGGAAGCCGGTGCCCGCACCGGGCTGATGATCCTCGACGAGCTCCAGCTGCCCGCCGGCGCCGACGTGTACCTGTGCGGCTCGCTGCCCTTCATGCGCGCCGTCCGCGGCCAACTGCTCCAGGCCGGCATCCCCGCGCACCACATCCGCTACGAGGTGTTCGGCCCCGACCTGTGGCTGGCGCACGCCGAGGACTGACAGCGGCGCGGTGCGCTCCACGGCCGACCCCCGTTGCCGGACGGGGGCGGCGCAGCCAACCCCTGGACGACACCGGCCTGCCCGATGAGGCAGGCCGGTGTCGTCGTGCGACCGGACGGCGGTCGGGCAGCGGCCCGCTGCAGTCGCCGCCCGTCACCGCCGTACTCCTTGACCGCCTGGGCCGAAGGTCCCGGACCGGGAGACCGGCCGGGCCCCGAAACCCGCCCGTATCAGAGCCTTGTGGCCCTTGAACGGGGCCCGTCCGGCAGTGGGTGCCGTGCCGGACGTTCGGCCACGCTGGGAGCGACCGAACCGGAGGATCACGTGTACGGATCCAACGGGCGCTCACCCGTTCGGCTTTTCCGTCCAGAGCCGGCGGCGCGGCGCTCGTACCGGTTCGGTCGCCGTCCGGCCGCCCGCCGTGTCTGCCCTGACTCCCGGGCGGCCGGCCGGACCAGGGGCTCGGCGCGGGCCGTACCGAACCGGCCCCCACCCCGGCGGTCGTCAGGAGAAGCGCATGCACGCACCAGGCATATCGGAGATCGATGCCACCGCTCTGGAGACGCTGTTGGCGGCCGCGACAGCGGCGCCGTCGATCCACAACACCCAGCCCTGGCGGTTCCGACTGGACCCTGTCACCCGGGTGTTGCAGGTCCGCGCCGTGCCGCAGAAGTCGCTCTCGCTGACCGATCCGGAGTTCCGCGCCCAGTATCTGTCGGTCGGCGCCGCGCTGTTCAACCTGCGCGTCGCCGTGGATCACCTGGGTCTGCAAGCGATGGTGCGGCTGCTGCCGGACCCGTCCGACCCCGGGCTGCTGGCCGCCGTGTGGCCCTGCCGCTCCGACCCCTTCCCGACCGAGCAGTGGCGGGAGCTTGATCTGTACGAGGCCATCGCGCGGCGGCACACGAGCCGGATGCCGTTCACCGGGCGTCCGGTGCCGGAGCCCATCGTGGCGCAGATGGCCGAGGCCGCCCGGCTCGAAGGGGCGAAGCTGCGGGTACCGGACTTCGCCGGGACCCGGCGGCTGCTGCACCTGACCGCGGCGGGAGAGGCGCGCAACCATGCCGACGCGGGGCGTGCGGCCGAGACCAGGGCCTGGATCACGGCGCCGGGTGAAGGCCCGTACGGCATTCCGGTGACCGCGCTGGGGCCACAGGACTCGGCCGGGCGGATGCCCATGCGGGACTTCGTCGGCACCCAGCGGTCCCGGCGCCTGCCCGGGCTCCGCTTCGAGCGTCACGCCCAGGTGGCCCTGCTGTGCACGGCGCGGGACCGGCGCGTGGACTGGCTTCGCGCGGGTCAGGCGCTGCAGTGTGTGCTGCTGGTGGCCACCGCGCACGGGGTGCGCACGTCGATGCTGCACCAGGCCCTGGAGTGGCCGGATCTGCGGTGGGCGATGCGCAATGGACCTGAGCGGCGCTGCAGTCCGCAGCTGCTGATCCGCTTCGGATACGGCCCGGAGGGCGGCCGGACCCCGCGTGCACCCGCACGGCCCTGAGGGCATGGGCTCACTCGGCCGGGTGAGGTGTGGCGGCCCGGTGAGAACGAAGGAGCAGACAGGATGCCGCAGGCACCGACTCAGCAGGAGGCAGGGCCGGCACCGGTTCCCGGTCGGTCCTGGCTGATGCTGGCACTGGCCACGGTCGGCTTCGCCGTCAACTTCTGGGCGTGGGCGCTGCTGAGCCCGCTCGGCCCCCGATTCAAGGACTCCCTGGGCCTGTCCTCCTTCGAGCAGTCGCTGCTGGTGGCGGTGCCGGTCGTGGTCGGCTCGCTGGGCCGCATTCCGGTCGGCGCGCTCACCGACCGGTTCGGCGGACGGGTGATGTTCCCGCTGGTCTCCGCGGCCAGCATCGTCCCCGTCCTCTACCTCGGGCTCGCGGGCCACTCCTCGCTGGCGGCCCTGCTGGTGGGCGGGTTCCTCCTCGGTATCGGCGGCACCGCCTTCGCCGTCGGGGTGCCCCTCGTCAACGCCTGGTTCCCGCCCGAGCGACGAGGGTTCGCCATCGGGATCTTCGGCATGGGCATTGACGAGCTTCACCGCGATCAGCGCGCTGACCACGGTGAAGCTCGTCAATGCCCATGGCATGTCCACCCCCGGGCTACCTCACCCGCCCCTACATCGTCTACCGCAGCCGTGACATCGGCCTGGGCGCCCGGGCGCCGCGCCGCGGCTGGGAACGCGTCGGATAGCGGGCCCGCCGGGCGTGACCGGCCGTCAGCCCTTGGGCCAGAGGATGAAGTCCGCGAAGGCCCGCCGGGCGGGCTCGGGCCCGACCTCGTCCAGGGCGGCGCGCACGGCGTGGAGGTGGTCGGGAGTCATCTCCAGCGGGGGTTCCTCCGGCTGATAGGTGGTCCGGATCGGATAGTCGACGCCAGGCCGGCGCGTCATCTCGATGTGGCAGCCCAGGACATGCGTGACCGGACGGCGGCCGGCGAATGCGATCAGCCGGTCGATCGTCCGCGAGAACGCCGGCCAGTCCTCGATGTACAACCGGCCGCGGTAGACGGTGTCTCCGGTCAGCAGGAACCCGGTCCACGGGTCGTAGAAGGTGATCGCCGCGGCGTCATGGCCGGGTGTCGCGAGCGCCTCCAGGACCCGCCCCCCGAGATCGAGCGGCCTCACCGTTTCCGGGTTCTCCGCGAAGCCGAGGAATGCCCATGCCGCATGCCGATCGGCACCGACCACCAGCGTGTCCGGCCGGTCGAGGAACTGGCCGTCGCCCGCGACATGATCGCCGTGCGAGTGCGTGTGGAGGACGAGCAGCCGATAGCCATCGCGCGGATTTCGAGCCAGCCACGTCCCGACGAGATCATCGACGGTCCGGCGCACCGGAAAGAAGTCCGGCGACGCCGTGGCACCGGTGTCGATCAGGACCGCCTGGCTCTCTCCGAACAGCAGATACAGAAACGGGGCCTCGTAGTCGATCGCCTTGTTCTGCCGCAGCACCACCGTGTGCTCGTCGTACCAGTGCACCTGAAGATCGGGATCGGTGTTGTGCTTGGCCGACGGCGACCCGTGGATCCAGGCCACACCCAGCGGCTCCGCGCTGAACTTCCGGCCACCGAGCTCGCCCGCACCGGACATGACGCCTCCCGAAGTGCGTCGTCTTGGCGGGCCGGGTACGGCGCACATCTCGTCCGGGGAGACACGCATGTGCGCCTCCGGCTGGACGCTATCACCGCATATCAGACGCGAGCGAGCACCCCTTGGGCTCCGAGCTGCCACGCCTGCGGGTTCCTCCTGGGCCTGCGTGCGGGTCGGCGCCTCAGCGCCGCTGCCCCCAGGCCATCATCATGCCCGGCCCGAGCTCGGCGAGCCGGGGCGAGGCCAGGTATGCCAGTGCCTCATCGATCACGGTGGCGTCGACTCGGCCGGTCTCCTCCAGCGCGGGCCGCATCCGGCTCCAGGTCTCGGACCAGAAGCGAGCCGGCGGGCTGCCTGCGACCAGCGGCGGGCAGTGCAGCTCCGCGGCGACGTCCTGCAGGCCCTCCTCTCTCAGGAAGTGCGGATACGCCGGTACGGAGGTGGTGTCCGTCCCGATCGTCGCCCTCAGCGCCTGCCACATGGCGTCCATGACCCGCCGGTAGGCGGACGAGGTGTCCAGGACGTCCGGCACCTCCACGGCATCGGCGAGCACCAGCCGGCCTCCGGGGTTCAGCCAGCGCGCAAGCCGTGAGATCAGCCGGCGGCGCTCGGGCAGGTGCATGAGGACGAACCTGGCATGGATCACGTCGAAGGTGCCGGGCCGCAGGTTCTCGTCCATGAGATCGGCGGTGACCACGCGCAGTCGCGGGCCCGCGAGGGCGGCCAGGGCGCTGGTGTCCCGGTCCAGGGCGACCACTTCCTCGACGCCTGCCTCCTCCAGCAGCCAGCGCGCCACCGTTCCGGTCCCGGCACCCACTTCCAGGCACCGCTTCCCCGGCCCTGCGCCCAACGCACGCAGACGGTGCGTGGTGACGGGGTCGAAGGCCAACGCGCCGGCGTCGATCCGCTCGGATTCCCGGGGGTGGTCCGGTGGGAACAGGTCCTCTCCGTAGCGGCCCTCGCCTGCGGCCGCGCTGCCGGAGGAAGCCGAACCGGTCATGGTTGCCTACGGCCGTCAGCTCTGGCGCGGATTCGGCTTCAGCACGGCGAACACCGCTTGGGCCGGGTCCGCCAGCCAGGCGATGCGCCCGACGTCCGGCACGTCCGCGGCCGGCATGAGCACCGTCCCGCCGTTCTCCTGCACCGCGGTGACGACGGCATCCGCGTCGGCAACGGCGAAGTACGGCACCCAGCGCGCCACCTCGTGCTCCCCCTGAAGCGGAGCCACGCCGCCGAAGGCCCCCTCCTCCTGGTCGCCGTCACTGATGCTCAGGACCCGGTACGTCATGCCCGGCGCCTGCATCTCCTGAGAGCGCCAGCCGAACAGCCCGTGATAGAAGCGGATGGCCGCTTGCGGGTCCGCGACATGCAGCTCGACCCACACCAGCGTGTTGTCCTCGGACGTCACCTCCAGGCCCGCCCCGGCTTCGAACACGGCGAACTCCGCACCCTGGGGATCGGTGAACTGGGCCAGTTGGCCCTCTCCCACGCTCATCGGCTCGAGGCGCACACTGCCGCCGCCGCCGACCACATCACGGGCGGTGGCCTGGATGTCGTCGCTGCGGAAGTACGTCGTCCAGGCCGACTGGGCGCCCTCCTCGGTCAGCGGCCCGAGGGCGCCGACGGTCTTCCCGTCCTGCTGGAAGAGCCCGTACCCGCCCGCTTCGGGCCCGAGGGACATGAACCGCCAGCCGAAGACGGCGCTGTAGAACGTGGTCGCCGCGTCCAAGTCCGGGCTGCCGAGGTCGATCCAGACGGGCGATCCGGCGCGGAAGTCGGTGCCGAGCATGCGTTTCCTCCTGCGCGTCCGGTACTGAGACTTCGTCACTATGCCGCCCCTCATGGGTGCGCCCGGCGCAACGGTCCGAATGTCCCTCGCCTTTCACCCCGGCTGGGGAACCCGATCAGCTGCACCACTCACGTGCAGTCGAGCCGCTGGGCCGACGCGGGCTGCCGGGTGCTGGTGTGCCCGACAAGGCCGGCGAGCAGCAGGGCAATGAGGGCGATGAGGGTGACGCCCCGCCAGCCGAGACCGTCGAGCACGGGTGCCGCGAGTGCGGTGCCGATGGCGCCGACGACGAAGTACAGCACCAGGTAGACGCTGCTGAGGCTGCCGCCGCGGCCGGGGTCGAGGGCGATGATCCGGCTCTGATTGGCCGCTTGGGCGGCGAAGCAGCCGGCGTCGAAGAGGGCGAGTCCGAGCCCGGTGAGCGGTGGGGTGCCGAGGCTGGTGACGAGCAGGGCGGTTCCGCCTGCCGCGGCCGGCAGGGCGGCGGTGATCACGGTGCGGGACCGTGAGGGCTACCACGGCCTCGGCGTCGGCTCCGCCCTGATGACCGCCCTCGTCGCGGCCGCACGCCAAGCCGGCCACCACGCGATGATCGCGGGCATCGAGTCCGGCAACACCGCGTCGATCCGCCTCCACGAGGGCTGCGGCTTCCGCCACGTCGGAACGATGCCGGAGGTCGGCACCAAGTTCGGCCGCCGGCTGGACCTGACCCTCATGCAACTGCCCTTGACCTGAACTGCCGACGGCGCGGGGAACGGAGCGCGGGCCAGGGTGTCGCCATGCCGCAGCTACCGCCTCGCCCGCAAGACGAAGTCGCCGGCGGGGAGGCGCTCTCGGCCTTCACGTTCAACTCCGTGAGGCGGTGGTGCAGCCCTCGGTGCGGCGTTGGCTGGCCGGGCATGGCGGTCCTTTCGCCGATGTTGTTCGTCACCGGCGACGATGGATACGACGAAGTAGGCCTGTTCCTGGCCCGGATGACGCGGTGTTACTTGATGTGCCGCGCAGGCCGGGTGGCGAGGTGGAGCAGGTATTCGAAGGGGCCTCGACGGAACAGACGGGTCCATACGGTTGCCAGGAGGGCGGCGGCCGCGATGAAAGCGAGGAGAGCGGGAAGCGCGGCCATCGTGTCGTCCTGGACCGTGGCCACGTACCAGACGTCGGTGAAGAACCAGAGGGCGACGATGTGCAGGACGTAGACCGTCAGCGCCATCATGCCGACCGCCGAGACGGGTGTGGCCAGACGCGTGAGCCGCGGCAGCCGGTCCGCGGCGGTCAGGCATACGACCACGACCAGCAGGGCGACACCGGTGTTGCCGAGTATCGAGAAGGTCGTCTGGCTGTGCGGCGCGGCCACCAGCAGCCAGGAGAGCGGGGCGTGCCCGTCGGGTTCGCCCACGGCGTCGGACCACCATGCCGACGCCGCCGAACTTCCCGTGGCGTCCGCGACGGCTGTCAGGGCGTGCGGGACCAGACGCAGCGCCAGCCAGGAGCCGCCGTAGCCGAGGAGTCCGAGTGCCGCACCGGTGAGGGCGAGCCGGAACCGGAAGCCGGGCCGGGTGAGATCGAGTTTGGCCACTGCCATGCCCGCGAGCAGGAGCGGCATCCAGGTGAGGACCGGATACGCCCCGGTGAACATCAGTTCGGTAATGCCGTCGGTTCCGCTGAGCCGGGCCAGTGGGTCCCAGGAGACGACGGCGTCCGCCCAGTTCCCCTCCTCGATCGAATTCCGGATCACGTGCAGCGCCTGGGGCAGGATCAGTGCCCCCGCGGCGGCGATGACCGCCAGCGTTCCGGCGCGCAACCGGTACAGCGGGAGTACGGTCAGAAAGAGCAGCCCGTAGAAGCTGAGGATCACGTCGACGTCGGTGCCCAGGGCGGTCAGGGCGTATCCGAGCACCAAGAGGACGGCAGCGCGGATCACGACTCGGCCCACCGCCTGTCGGCCGGGCCGGCCGGTCCGGGGGCGGGGCCGTCCGGTGATGATGATCAGCGAGAACCCGGCGAGCAGCGCGAAGAGCGCGGACGAGCGGCCCCGCGCCGTCTCCAGCAGGAACCCCAGGGGTCCGCCTGTCGACACGTCCGGGCCGACATGAGCGGAGAACATGCCGAAGACCGCGAGACCGCGGGCCAGGTCTATGCCGATCAGCCGCCCGGGCGACGGCGCAACGGCCGGGGCGGCGGGGCACTGCGTCTCGAGCGGACGTGACACCGCCGCTGGTGCGTCGGGCGATGCGTTCTGGGTCATGTCTTCAGAGTGTGCCGAAGACCCGGCCCGGCTCACAGGGCACGTTTCCGAAGGCACCCTGTCGAGCGGCCCGAACCACCCCGTCGAGCGGCCGGAGACGGCCCGGTCGACCGGTCGGAGCCGCGCCGCCAATCGGCGGGAATCGCCTTCGCGCGGCTGAGGAACGGCCTTCGCCGTGGTACGGATCGAACGGGAGTATGCGACGAGCGGAGCGCACGTGATCCGGGTCCTGGTGGTCGACGACGAAGCCCTGGTCCGCGGGGGCTTCACCCACATCCTCAACGCGGCGGACGACATCGAAGTCGTGGCAGCCGTCCCCGGCGGCCAGGCCGTCCGAACGGTGCGCGAGTCGCATCCCGACGTCGTTCTGCTGGACATCCGGATGCCGGACGTGGACGGGCTCACCGTCCTGGCCGACCTGCGCCGTATGCCGGACCCCCCGGTGGTGGCCATGCTCACCACGTTCGACGCCGACGAATACGTGGCGACCGCCCTGCGCTCGGGTGCGGCCGGCTTTCTGCTCAAGGACACCGACCCGGAGCAGCTGCCCTACCTCGTGCGAGCCTTGGCCGAGGGCGGGACCGTGCTGTCGTCCAAGGTCACACGCACGGTGGTGGACGCTTACCTCGACAAGGACTTGCGCGAGCCCGCCGTCCACCTCACGGCCCGGCTGACCGAGCGCGAGCGCGCCGTCCTCGTTCTCATGGCCCAGGGCCTGGCCAACACCGACATCGGCGACCGGCTGCATCTGAGTACCGGCACGGTCAAGGGCCATGTCAGCGCCGTGCTGAGCAAACTGCGCGTCAGCAGCCGCGTCCAGGCTGTGCTGGTCGCCGAGCGAGCGGGACTGCTGGCGCCGTCGCAGGACGAGGACGCAGGGTGAGCGGGCGAGAGGTGCCGGCTCCACTGGTGGACGCCGTCCTCGTGCTGGTCGCGCTGGTGGACGCGTGGGCCCGTGTGGGCATCCAGGCGCCGTTGGCCATGGCCTGCGCGTTGCTCGCGGCCGGAGCCCTGTCCCTCCGTCGCCGTGCACCACTGGCAACCTTCCTCCTCACCCTGCCCACCGCCATGCTCTCCGACGCGGTGTTCGCCACGATCGCCGCGCTGTACACGCTCTCCTCGCTCAGCCGCCACCGCGTCCTGCTGGCAGGCTGCGCCCTCACGTATGCGGTCATCGACTTCCTGCCCTGGCCCTGGTCGTCCCTGGAGGCCGCCGAACTCGACCGGATCGACACCCTCCTGCACATCAGTTACACACTGGCCACCGCGGTGGCACCCGTCTTCCTGGGCCAGCTCGTGCAGGCGCGACGCGACCTGTCCCTGCGGCTCGCCGAGATCACCGAGGCACGCGAGCAGGAACGGCAGCTGGCCGCCCAGAGCATCCTGGCCCAGGAACGTGCCCAACTGGCCCGCGAGATGCACGACGTGGTCTCCCACCAGGTCAGTCTGATCGCCGTACAGGCCGGAGCGCTCCAGGTGGGCAGCCAGGACGCGGAGACCAGAAAGGCCGCAGCCACGATCCGGCAGCTCAGTGTGCAGACCCTCGACGAACTGCGGCACATGGTCAGCGTGCTGCGCGCCTCCGGCAGCCGGCCCACGGAGCTCACCCCCCAGCCGTCCCTGGCCGACCTGCAGAGCCTCGTCGACAGCAGCGGCATCGAAACAGAACTGAAGACAGACCTGCCGACCTCCCTTCCGCCCACCGTCCAGCGCGCCGTCTACCGCACGGTGCAGGAAGCCCTCACCAACGTCCGCAAACACGCTCCCGGTGCCTCGGCAACCGTCCAGATCCACCAGGAGGACGGCGCCGTCCACACCGTCATCACCAACGATGCCCCCACCCGGCCCGTACTCGCCCTGCCCAGCGCCCACCACGGCCTCGCCGGCCTGCGCCAGCGTGCCGAACTCCTCGGCGGCTCCGTCACATCCGGCCCCACGGCCGACGGCGGCTACGAACTCCACCTGGAACTGCCCGTCGAACAGAACCGATGACGGTGCTCGGCAGGTTCAACCTGGTCAACATCGAGGATGGCACTGCGGAAGTCGGCTACCGGGTCGCGCAACACGTCGCCGGCCACGGTGTGGCGACCGCAACCGTCCGGGAGCTGTGCCGGCTGGCGGCGGAGCGGCACGGGCTGCGTACCCTCAGGGCGGCCGCCGCCCGCGAGAATGCCGCGTCCCAGAAGGTACTGACCAAGGCCGGCTTCGTCCCGGTCGGCCTGGCGGACCCGGCCGAACTCGGCGGTAAGCCAGGCACCTGGTACCAGCGCGACACGGTACTCCCGCGGTAGACCGTGATCTTGCTGGTGGGCGACTGACGACCGCAGTCACCTCGTGGCGGCTTCCGCAGGGTCGCCCACTCCCACCTCACGGGTCTCGACCCGGCCGGCCCTGCGGCACCCGACCCGCGCCGCTGGAGCCTCCAGCAGTCGCCGGTGACTCTGGACAGGATCCGATGACGACGTGACCTGAGTATCTCGGATGAGTAGTTGTGCTCATGCCGTGGGGTCAGTCGCTGGACGAACATGAAGTCAACGCCGCGAACGCGGCGCACACACAAGGTAGTTGACCTGACTACGGGGGTTGGTTTCATGTCCAGGCGCATCATTGTCTCCTCGCTCGCCGCTGTTGCCGTGCTGGGAGCGGCCGGTGCCTACGCCTTCGTGGCGCAGGCCTCCGAGGACGGACCGGCGGTGAAGGACAGCTCCGCCGAATACATCGCCCCGGTCACCGGCCACGACGGCTCTCTCGCCTTTACGACCCGTGTGACGGATGACTCGGGAGTGCGGAGCGTGAAGGTTCTGGCCTGGCCGGGGAGCATGAAGCCGGCTCCGACGGCGAAGGAGATGTCCGCCGTCGAGTCCGCCAAGTGCACGGCGGCCGGGCACGGAGCCGCCACGTGCCGGTACACCGCCAAGGTCTCCGGCACGGACGCCGCTGCAGCACCGCGCGGGACGTGGCACGTCGCGGTCCTCGTCACCGCGAAGGACGGCGACACGGTGTTCGTGCCCAAGGCAGCGGACTTCACTGTGACTCGCTGACCATTGTCACGCCTTCTTCTCCGACTTCCGGTGGGCTGTAGGCGGGGTCATGGCGCCGTGCGGCGGTATGACCCCGGCCGACAGAACCGTCGCCGAACCACCCACCTCGGTTCGGCAACTCATTCGATCTTCGAGCGTTCGTCCCCTATCGTCGGCTCGTCCTGTCCGGTCGCCTGTCGAGGGAACACGCCGAGTGAAGAGAAGTACCAAGTGGCTCAGCTCGTCAAAGCACCGTGCAGGTCGGCGCGGTGCTCTTCTCATGGCCGTAGCCGGAGCGACGATCGGCTTGATCACAACGGCGGCTGTGGTCGATACGGCTGGTGCCGCTGACGTTCCCAGAGTGTCCACGGCCGCGAAATCGAGCACGCCGCCTTCCGTGCCGGCGGTGCCGCGCTGGACGGCTGTGTCGGCGCAGCGGTTCTGGACCGACGAACGTATGGCCGCCGCGAAGCCGCTTCCGGATGCGGTAGCGAAGGTGCATACGGGCCGTGCCGGTGTGACCGGTGTGACCGGTGTGACCGGTGTCGGCCCGGGGAGCTCGCACTTCGGTGGGTTGGCGATGATCGGGCGGATGTATGTGCAGCGGGGCAGCGGCTCCTACTTCTGCACCGCGAGTGTGATCAACAGCCCCCACCGCAACATCGTTCTGACCGCGGGTCATTGCCTGGACGCCAGGGCCGGGAGCGGCTCGATGGCCTTCGTGCCGCAGTGGACCGCGGCCACCCCGCGACCGCACGGGATCTTTCCGGTCGCTACCGACTCCCGCGGGCGCAGCCGGGTCTGGATCGATGCGCGCTACTACGACCGCGGGCACGCGAAAGGCGCACCGTGGGACGTGGCTTTCGTCCAGGTCGGCTCACGCGGCGACGGCAAGAAGGTGCAGGACGTCGTGGGCGGCAACGCCCTTGTCACCGGGCGCGGTTACGTGTTCCCCCGGATCAGGCTCGTCGGCTATCCCGGCACGGACCGGCAACCGCTGACCTGCACCAACTCCACGACGCGGTTCACACCCAGGGACGGCACGCCGGGGTCGTACCTCCGCATCGCCTGCGACGACTACCGGTCGGGTACCAGCGGCAGCCCCTTCCTGGCGAACTTCGATTCGCGGACCGGGACGGGTGAGGTGGTCGGCAGCATAGGCGGCTGGAAGACGGGCGGGCCCACTGCCGACGTCTCCTACAGCTCGTACTTCGGGTCCGACATCCGGCGTCTGTACAACGCGGCCGTGGCCGGCTCCGAGCCCGCCCGGCCGCACACGCGGCCCAGCGCCGCCCACTGATCCATGCCGCTCACCGGAGGAAGACGACCGAGCGCAGCTTCAAGCGGTCCGTAGCGGGCGCACCGTGTGGGCGCAGGATCCAGAAGGCACCGGTGCAGTCGGGCTCGGTGAATACCACCGCAATCTCGTCTGTGTCGTTGTGCGGGGCGAAGGCGGGTTCGGAGGCGCCGGGGTCCGCGGCCTCCGGGATGTCGAGGCATTGGCCGCTCGACGGGTTGTGGAGGGTGGCCGGGTACGGCTTTCCGTTGAGGCCGATGAACTTGTAGCTGAAGTCGCCGGTCGCGGCATGCGCGGGTGTGGCCAGGGCGGCGGTGAGGGCAAGAGCACCGACTGCTGCGGAGATGGAGTGCCGAATACGCACGGAGTTCTCGTTTCCTTAAAGACGCCAAGATCACCGCACCTTTACCTCTCACCCGGCCCCGTATGCGCAGACTCCGGAAGGGAAGGTTTCTTCCTCATCCGTTTGGAGGAGTCCCGCCTGTGGCCGATATGGCGGGGGCCTGTCACTGCCGGGTCGTAGGGTGCCGCACGCAGCGTGTCGCTCGACGCGATGGGGGTGGCGGTGCGCAGGCCGGTCGACGGTGAAGTACGGCAGGGCACCCGACTGGACGACAGTCCCAACTCGACTGCTGTCTTCCCCAGTTCTGGCCCGCACCGCCCGCGCCCGACCGCCTGCTGAAGCAGACCTCGGCGGACGCCGCTCACTGGCATGACTACGCCCGTCGACAGCCACCTCCACCCACACCCCGCTCGCCGCGCGTGCGAGGTGGCCGGTCTCGTGGAGCTCGACTGGGTTGCCGCAGGACTCGCAGCGCCGGCGGAGGGGCGCCCGCTGCCGCCGCCCTTCGACGACCCGGACCACGTGTGGCGGGTCCTGGACTCCGACCCATGGGTCCCCGGCAGAACCGTCGGCCGGGCCGTCCCGCCCGAACGCCCGCCGTTCGAGCCGCCTGCTTACGAGAGCGAACCTGCGCCAATGTCCCAGATCGTGGGCCCCGCGGCCGCCATGGTGAAGTTGCCGAGCCCGCCCGTACCGCCGACGCCGCTGCCCGCCGGAGCCGTACGGTACGCGCTGATGGTCAGGGTCGGTGAGCTGGACCCGTCCTTGCGCATGTCCCCGCCGCACATGGCGGTTCCCGCGGTGCTGGGTGCCGCCGAGGCCGATCCGCTGCAGGCGGCCCTCGACGCGGTGCACGCAGCCGTTGCCGGTTACGGCGAGGACTACCCGACCGTCCTGTGGGAGGTTCATGGGCGCCGGAGCAGGTGAAAGCCCGGGGCAGGCAGGCGACGGGGGGAGGAGTGCGCCTGCCTGCCGCGGTGGGTGATACCCCCTCCGGGAAGTCAGGATCGGAAGGGGTACCGCGTGCCCCGTGGCGGGGTCATCCCCTACAGCGCGGCACGCGCCGACAGTGTCACTGCGTCGGTCTTCCGTAAGCGCAACGGGCGCGGGCGAGGGTGCCGGGGTACCCTCGCCCGCGCCGTGGATGATCGCTGGGAGCGGCCGGATACCGGCGTCCGCCGACGTAGATCCCGTTGTCACCGGCGTGCTCGACGGTGATGCCGTGGACGTGCCAGTACGAGGCGTTCAGGTGGCGCCCGCGGTTCGATGAACTCTCGCTCTGGGCCGAGAAGTTCAGCACGGGGGTCTCGCCCGGCCAGGCCGCAGCGTGGTGCGGGCGCCGGCGGTACCGTCGTTGCCCTGCGGGATGGTGACGGTCGACGAGTTGCCGTACGTCCCATTGCGCAGGAAATGGTGCCGGAGAGCGCGACGAGCGTGAACGGCACGACCACCGCCGCGACCACCCGCTACGAGGCCGAGAACTCCCCGGCAGTCTGCACCGGCACCAACGCGGTCGGTGCCGACGCACAGTTCACCGTGAACGGCCTCCAACGCGGGCACGGCGACACCGCGGATCCGCTTCGCCGACTCCAGGTCGAGCCATTGGCCAAGGGGCAGTGCTGGGCGCGGGGCAGAAGTACCCCGCGCCCAGTCGAGCCTGCCGGATGCGCCCTCAGATGCCGGCGGCGACCTTGCCGGGGCCGGGCACGTTGCGGAAGCGGAACGGCTCCGGTTCGCGGCCGGCCTGGATGAACCAGCACTCCCCGGTGCCGTCGCCGGTGACGATCCTCAGCACCGTGTCCGCCACGGCCTGAGCCGGGATGACCGGCAGTCCCTGCTCGGAGAGCATGTCGCGCAGCGGGTCGATGATCCGCGACTCGGCGAACCCCGGACAGACGGCATTGAAGCGCACGTTGTCCGGCGCGAGGGCCGGTCCCAGGGAGCGTGCGAGTCCTACGACCGCATGTTTGTTGGCCGCATACAGGGGATCGAGCGGTACCGCCGCCAGGCCCGCCAGGGACGCGGTCGCCACGATCGAGCCTCCGCCGCGCGCCCGCAGCGCCGGCAGCACCGCGTGAGTTCCGAAGACCACGCCGTCGAGGTTGGCGCCCATCGCACGCCGGTAGCGCGCCGGGTCGAAGTCCTCGCCGACCCCGCATCCGGTCGCCACCCCCGCGTTGAGCAACGCGATGTCGATCCCGCCGTACTGCTCCTGGGCGAAGTCGACCAGGGCGCGGTTGGCGTCGAGATCGGAGACGTCACAGGCGCGGAACTGGCCGCCGACCAGCTCGGCCACCTCCCGGCCGCCCCGCGCGTCGAGGTCGGCGACGACCACCTTGGCCCCGGCCTCGGCGAGCGCCAGTGCCGAGGCCCGGCCCAGTCCGCTGGCACCACCGGTGACGATGGCCACTTTGCCCTGGAGCGGGCCGCCGTCCGCCTGTTCGCGCCGTGCGACGGTCGGGCTCTGGTCGGCGGTCACGTCAGCTCCAGCACGAGCTTGCCGACGTTCTCGCCGCGGAACAGCATCTGCAGCGTCTCGGGGAAGTCGTCCAGAGCGCCCCTCACCACATGTTCCTTGACCTTGATGCGGCCGGCGCCGATCAGGGCGGAGATCTCCTGCGCTGCCTCCGCGTAGCGCTTGGCGTAGTCGAAGACGACGAAGCCCTCCATGCGGGCGCGGCGTACCAGCAGCGAGAGGTAGTTGGAGGGGCCGTGGACCGGCGTGGCGTTGTTGTACTGGCTGATCGCGCCGCAGACCACGACGCGCGCGTGCATCGCCAGGCGGGTCAGGGCGGCGTCGAGGATCTCCCCTCCGACGTTGTCGAAATAGACGTCGATGCCGTCGGGGGCATGCTGGCGCAGTGCCTTCCTGACGTCTTCGGATCGGTAGTCGATCGCCGCGTCGAATCCGAGCTCGTCGGTGAGCAGCGCGCACTTCTCCGGCCCTCCGGCGATGCCCACGACCCGGCAGCCCTTGGCCTTCGCGATCTGACCGGCGATGGTTCCGACCGCGCCGGCCGCCCCGGACACCACCACGGTCTCGCCGTCCTTCAGCGCCCCGACGTCCAGCAGGCCGAAATACGCGGTCATGCCGGGCATGCCCAGCGCCCCCAGATAGGTGGAGGGCGGGGCGAGGGAGGTGTCGATCTTCATGGCGCCCCGGCCGTCGGAGACCACGTACTCCTGGACCCCGAACGTGCCGACCACATGGTCGCCGACCTGGTAGTCGGGGTGGTTGGATGCGGTGACCTCGATGACCGATCCGGCGCGCATCACCTCACCGATGCCCACGGGCGGCAGATAGGAGGGGCGGTCGTCCAGCCACCCCCGCATGGCCGGGTCCAAGGAGATGACGCGCGTCCGGCCCGCGAACCGGCCCGGGCCAGGTTCCTCGACCGGCTCGGAACAGTGGTCCCAGTCTTCGGGTTTCACTTCGCCCACGGGGCGCGCTGCCAGACGGATCTGACGGTTGGTCGCAGACATCATGCCTCCTGTCGCTCACGGCTCCTTGGTGACCATACCGACCAGTAGGTACGCGGCGGTGCGTGATCTTTGCCACACGCTCTCAGTGACCCTGCCCCCAGGTGCCCAGCCGGATGCCGGATCGAGCCGAAAATGTAACGCCCAACGGGGTTATCAGGCATTCCAACCGGTCGGTAACGTGCGCCGCCACACCTGTTCTCCCTGCCGCCCCCCACGGATCAGAGCCGCACCGGAAGGCCATGCGATGACATACGCCGACGACCACCGGCATCCGCCACCAGCACCGACGGGATGGCCGCAGCCGCAGGGCCGGTCCTATGGTCACACCCCTCGGCAGGAGTCGTACGCGCCCGATCCGTGGCAGGAGTCGTACGGACGCGACGTTCCTCGCTACGACTCGTACGGATACGACGCCTTGCCGTACGACCCGTACGGGCGAGCCCCCCGGCAGGAACCGTACGCACACCAGACCGATCGCCAGAATGCCGACCTCGTTGCCCTCCGCTCGGCCTACCGCGTGCTGCGCCGGGTCTCCACGCTGACCGCGCTCGGCTCCTTCGTGCTGTACGTGATGCTGTCCTGCTTCGCGCCGGACCTGATGGGGTCCTCCATCGCCGGTGAGGTGAGCCTGGGCATGGCCCTGGGGGTCCTCCAGCTCGTCGTCACCTTCGCGGCGATCCTCTGGTACGGACGCAGCGCACGACGCTCCGTGGACCCGTTGGCGCAGCTCGTGAGGGAGCGGGCGGGCGCGTCCGCCCGGAACGCCGGGGTGGCGCGATGACCGACTTCGGCTCCGGGACGCAGGCCACCGTCCTGATTCTGTTCACGGCCCTGGTCACCCTCACCCTTCTCATGTGTGTGATGGCCGGACCGGACCGCGACGACCTGACGAACTTCTACACCGGCTACCTCTCGCTCACGCCCCTCAGGAACGGCCTGGCGATCGCGGGTGACTACATCTCCGCAGCGACCGTGCTGAGCACCACCGGCATCATCGCGCTCGCCGGATACGACGGCTATGTCCTGGCGGTCAGCACCGCCATGTCGCTGGTGCTGCTGATGTTTTTGCTGGCCGAACCCCTGCGCAACGCCGGCAAGTTCACCATGGGCGACGTCCTGGCCCGCAACATGCCCGGGCGGGCCGTCCGTGTCGCCTCCTGCGTGGTGACACTGGCGGCGACTCTCCCCTTCCTGGTCGTCCAGCTCTCCGGGGCCGGGTCGCTGCTCACCTTCATCCTGGGCATCCCGCACTCGGCGGGCGCCAGGACGACCTGTATCGTCCTCGTCGGCACCCTGATGATCATTTACGCGGCGATCGGCGGAATGCGCGGCACCGCGCTCATCCAGATGATCAAGATCGTGATTCTGCTGGGCACCAGCCTCGTCGTCGCCGTCCTGGTCCTGAACCGCTTCGACTGGAACCCCGGCGACGTCCTCCGGGCCGCCCAGCACGGCAGCGGCGCCGGCTCCGCCTACCTCCGGCAGGGCCTGCAACTGGGCACCTCCGCCGGCGACCGGCTGGACTTCGCCAGTCTCCAGATCACCGTGATCCTCGGCGCGGCCTGCCTGCCGCACATCACGATGCGCCTGTACTCCGCGCGCGACGTACCCGCCGTGCGCCGCTCCATGTCGTGGGCGGTCGGCACGGTCACGACCTTCTGCCTGATCGTGATCATCATGGGTACCGGCGCGGCGGCACTGGTGGGATCCCGCTACATCACCGCGGCCGACCCGCACGGCAGGACGGCGGTGCTCATGCTGTCCCGGATGCTCGGCGGCGACCCCGGCACCGCAGGCTCGACGATTCTCTACGCGGCCGTAGCCGGCACGGTGTTCATCACCCTGCTCTCCTCGGTCGCCGGGATGACCCTGGCCGCGGCCTCGTCGCTCGCCCACGACCTGTTCACCCATGCGGCGCGGCGGGGACAGGCCGCGCCGCGTACGGAGATGACGGTGGCGGGCTGGGCGAGCCTGGTCGTGGGAGCCGTTGCCATCGCACTCTCCACCCTGGTCCAGAACTGGGACGTCGGCGTGCTGACCACACTGGCGATCTGCATCGGGGCGTCCGCCGTGGCCCCCGCGTTGACCTACTCGCTGTTCTGGCGGGGATTCACGCGTACCGGCCTGCTCGCGAGTCTCTACGGGGGCGCGGCCAGCGCGCTCGTGCTGATGGTCTTCTCCAAGGCCGTGTCGGGTACGCCGACCTCGGTCTTCCCGAACGCGGACTTCGGCTGGTTCCCCATGCAGTCCACCGGACTGGTCTCCATCCCGGTCGGCTATCTGGCGGGCTGGCTGGGCAGCCGAATCGACCACTGGCGCAACGCTTCCGAAAGCCAGGAGAACCGGCGGCTGTACGAGGAGAGCGAGGCACGGCTGCTCGCCGCAGCAGAGTGATCAAGAGCCGGCGGCGGCCAGCGCTCCGCCGCCGGTGGCGATGCCGCCCCGTGGCTCGGGTGCGGAGAACGGGGCCCTGTCCGGTCGGCACGTTGCTCCGGCCGGCGGGAGGGTGCCGTCGATGAGGTAGCGGCTCTCGTACGCGTTGACGCAGCTGCTGGGGTTGAGCATGGCGGTGTGTCCGTACCCGTCGTTGGTGAGAAGGCGGGCGTTGGCCAGGTCCTCGGCCATGGCCCGCGCCGCTTCGTAAGGGGTGGCGGGGTCGTATCTGGTGCCGACCACCAGCACGGGGTGGGCCGTCGGCTTGTTCCACGGGCCGCGATAGCGGTTTGCGGCCACCGCCGGCCAGGTGGCGCACGGCTCCGCCGCCCAGGTCCAGAAGCGCCCGGTGTCGCCCGTACGGAGGGCGGCGGCCTCCTCCAGAGCGTGGTAGACACCCGGGTCGTGTGGATTGGGGCTGTCGGAGCAGAGCACGGCACCACCCTGTTCCTCGCCCAAGTACGGGATCGGTACGGGCGGCGCGGGCAGGGGCGCGGACGGCTTCGGTACGCGCCCCTGCCACAGGTCCTGCAACTTGCCGGCGAGGTCCGCCCAGCCGGGGTGAACGACGTTGAGGGCGCTCACCACGTCACCGATCGTCCGGCCATAGGTCCACGCGCCCACCGGATGTACCCGCAGACGCCGCGTCAGCTCGGCGAACTTGTCCCGAGTCGCTCTGGGGCTGCCGGCCGAGAAGGCGCAGCCGTCGACGGTGGCCGAGCCGCACAGGGCGAGGAACTGGTCCAGGGTTGCCGCCGCGCCGCGGTCCGAACCCATGCGCAGAAACACCGGCAGCTCGGGTTCCTCGTTGGAGGCGTGGTTCGTCCAGGCCTGCGGATCGATGTTGCTGTCGAGAATCATGGCGCGGACCTTGCCGGGAAAGAGGTTGGCATAGGTGGCGCCGAGGAACGTGCCGTAGGAGATGCCCAAGTAGGTCAGTTGTGGTTCGCCCACCGCCCGGCGGAGCTGGTCGAGGTCGCGGGCGGTGTCCGCGGTCGACACATGACGCAGGAGCTCGGGGTCGCGCTGCCGGCAGCGCCGGGACAGATCCTTGTACGCGGCGATCCAGGCCGTCCGCTGCTGCTCGCCCACCGGGAAGCCGGCCGGCCTGCCCGACATCCACGCCCGGGCTTCCTTGGGACTCGCGAAGCAGTTCACGGCGGTGCTGTTGCCGACTCCGCGTGGATCCCAGCTGACGATGTCGAACCGCTCCCGTATCTCCTGCGGGAAGAACTGGTAATTCTGCGGCATCTGCACCGTTCCGGGGCCGCCGGGACCGCCGGGGTTGAAGAACAGGGTGCCGATTCGCCGTTCGGGGTCGGTCGCCTTCCGCTTGACGACCGACAGGTCGATGGTGCGACCACCGGGGTTGAGGTAGTCCAGCGGTACTTTAACGGTTGCGCAGTCGAACTCCGGGCCCCGGACGCAGGGTTTCCACGCCAACTGCGGAGCAGGCACCGACGGCACCGGTCCGTCGGCTGCGGTGACATTCTGCGTGGTGCCCACTACCGCCAAGCAGCTCACCGCCGTGGCGATGGCAGCGGCACGGCGCGCTCGGACGGCTATGGAGCCGGATATGGCCATGCTCTGTCTTTCTGCTCTGTCCCCCGCAGCCGAGCGCCTTACGCCACCAGCGCCTCATACGCCGGTGCGCACCCGCTTCAACAACACCGTGGTCGGACACGGCACGCCAGCCCAGGGCGGCCGAACGGACCAAGCCCCATCGGGTAGGACCAGCGGACGGCTCACGTCGCTTTGGGATGCCGCTGGCGTCCCTGTCGGAGAGCGAGGCCGGAAACGGGGTCCGTCGATCCCCTCCAAAGCTGCGCGTGCCGCGGCGAGGGGCTCGGCGCGTGGCTCGGTGGCTGACGGCAGATGTGTGATCAGGTCGTGGTGGTGCAGGGTCCACTCGCGCACGTATGCGGACAGGTGGTCGGCGACGGTCAGCACCTGGTCGCGGGTGCTGACACGCAGGGCGAGGGCGACCTCCGCGGTGACCCGCCCGGAGTTCTCGACGGATGGTCCGAGCCGGAAGTCGAATGCCTGCTCGTCCGCGGTGCTCCAAGACGTTGCTCGACCAGCCGGCCTGGTGGACGAACGCGCTCCGGTCGGCGCGCAAAACCGCCCCCTGTCCGGCATGAGGGTGGCGCGACGGGGTTCGTCGCGTGGCGTACTCCAGGGCAGTGCGCTGCGTGCCGGTCCTGGGCACGACCCTACCGACGGACAGGACCGGTGATCTCCGGCGGGTCGTTGTCGGCCTTGCAGCCGCATCCGTGTTCGCTCGTGGCCGCGGACCTGCATGAGCATGAGGGGCGGCGCCGGCCGAACAACCGCGTGGCCCCGGCCAGCGCGGCGAGAGCGACGGAGAGGGCGGGCAGCCAGCCCACGACGGCGGAGGCTCCCGCGCCTACGACGCCCGCCGTTATCAGGACGGGCAGCAGACAACAGGCCAGGCAGGCCAGCCCGGCGAGGCCCGCCAACGCCTTCGGCGTCCGGGGGGAGCGCGGGTCAGCAGCAGGGTCCGGCATGACGGTTCTCCTCGGCGAGGTCGGTGAAGGGGATGGGGCAGCAGGCACTGCCGGCGCACGCGGTCAGGTCGTCGCAGCCGGCCTCGACAGCGGCGACCAGTACGGTGCGGATGGTGGTCAGGTCTGCGATCTTCGCGTCGACCTCGGCGAGCTTCGCCTTCGCCCGCTCTTGCAGCCCGGCGACGGGACGGCCGTGGCGGTGGCGGCCGGTCTCCAGCAACTCGGCGACCTCATCCAAGGTGAAGCCGAGGCGCTGGGCTGCCTTGATCACGCGCAGCGCGGTGACCGCGTCGTCGCCGTACAGCCGGTGGCCGCCGGGACTGCGCTGGGGCTCGGCCAGCAGGCCGCGGCGTTCGTAATAACGCAGGGTCTGGATGTTCACACCGGCCGCGTCGGCGACCTGACCGCTGCGCAGACCCTCACTCACGCCTGTTCCGCCTTTCCCACCAGGGCTGCGGCCCGGACGGCGAGTGCGTCCAGGACTGGTGCGTACGCCTGATCCACCGCGATGTCCAGGCGTACGCGAGAGCCTTCGCCTGCCACGGTGAAGGTGAAGAACGAGCAGCAGCCGCTTTCCCGCTCGACCAGGTCGCGGACCCGCTCCTGGACAGTGCCGCCGCCGGGCAACTCCAGGCGCAGGAGCAACGGTTCAGGCCGGAAAACGTCCGTCAGCCGCTCGCTGAACAGCGCATCCCACTCCGCCACCCGTAGGGGGCGCTCCGTCGTCGGCAGAGTGCAGGACTGGGGCACCCATCCCAGGTCGGTCATCGCGCTCACTCCTGTCGCGGAGCCCCGAGCACCGCAGCCGGGGACACCACTGACGGTAAACCTGTACCCAGGTATCGGATGCAAGCTCCCGTCGGCGCCGGGCGAAGCCGGTGCCTGACCCGGCCGGTCGAGTCAGCTGCCGCCGATGCCCAGGGCGGTGAGCAGGACCAGAACGAGGATCACCACGGCGAACAGGCCGTGGGCCGGCACCACCGGCAGTGGGAAGTGCTGCTCTGCGGGGACGGCCGCCTCGGCTCCGTGAGCCGCTGCGGCGGCCGGTGCCGGCCCTGCCGCAGCACGGTCACGATAGACGGGGATCCAGCGGGCCGGCATCACGAAGCCCAGCAGGGCGACCGGTAGCAGCAGACCGAATGCGGTCCAGGCCAGGGCGCGCCGAACGGCGCATGACCGGCCGTGTCGCGGACCGGGTAGGCGGTGCCGTCGACGACTCCGTACACGGTGGACAACGGCACGGAGGTACCGCTCGCGGAAACCGGTGGGATCGCGATCCGCGGGCACAACGTCATGAAGCGGTAGCCGAGACGGGCAGGCAATGAGGCACTTTGGCGGGGGAGTGGACCTCTCCGCGAACGATCCGCTCGACTAACCTCGAGTCGCCGCAAATCAGTTCGAGTAACCCCGAGTCCCCGCGATTCCTCCTGAGTCTGTTGAAAACGGAAGCCTTACAAGCGCTTGCTGACGCCATGATGTGAGCCTCGCCTGGGGACGTGGCAGACCGTGGGGGGTCTTATGGAGGCGTTGCGCGCGCTGGGGGTGGGGGATCCCGACTGGGTCGGGCCCTACCGGCTGGTGGGCCGGCTAGGGGCAGGCGGCATGGGTCGGGTCTATCTGGCCCGCTCCAGGGGCGGCCGGGCGGTCGCCGTGAAGGTCGTACGGCCCGAGCTCGCAGAGGACCGCGAGTTCCGGCAGCGATTCGCGCGAGAGGTTGCCGCCGCCCGCCGGGTGAACGGCGTGTTCACGGCGGGCGTGGTGGACGCCGACCCGGAGGCGGACCCGCCGTGGCTGGCCACGGCTTATGTGCCGGGCATCTCGTTGGACACCGCAGTTGCGCGGTACGGGGCCTGGCAGTCGGGCCCGGTGATGACGCTGGCGGCCGGGCTCGTCGAGGCGCTGGAGGCGATCCATGCGGCGGGGCTCGTGCACCGCGATCTGAAGCCGTCGAACGTGCTGCTCGCCGCCGACGGTCCCCGCGTCATCGACTTCGGCATCTCGACGGCTTCCGAGGCGAGCGCGATCACCCGTACCGGGGTGGTGATCGGGACTCCTGGATTCATGTCGCCGGAGCAACTCACCGGCGAACCCGTCGGACCGGCGAGCGATGTGTTTGCGCTGGGCGCGGTCCTCGCGTTCACCGCGTCGGGCTCCGGTCCCTTCGGTACCGGGTCGGCTCAGGGCCTGATGTATCGCATCGTCCACGGTGAGCCCGACCTGAGCGCGGTGCGCGGGACGGTTCGCGGGCTGGTCGCGCGCTGCTTGGCCAAGCGGCCCGAGGACCGGCCCCGCGTCGATGTGCTCCTCTCGGAACTCATGGACGTGGCAGGCGCGTCCCGTACGGCGCTCATGTTCACGAGCGTTTCCTGGCTCCCCCCGATGGTGGCCTCCGCGGTGCGGGAGGCACGGGACGGCAGCGGAGCGAGGCAGGCCCCGACGGGACCCGGGGCGACGGTGCCAAAGACGCCCCCGGCCGGGGGCACAGCGACTCCGCCCGACGCGCCGGGGTTTGCGGTCGGAGGGTATCCGCCGCTCGGGACACCGCCGCCGGGACCCATGGGCCCCTCG
This sequence comes from Streptomyces herbicida, assembly GCF_032656585.1. Taxonomy (NCBI): domain Bacteria; kingdom Bacillati; phylum Actinomycetota; class Actinomycetes; order Kitasatosporales; family Streptomycetaceae; genus Streptomyces; species Streptomyces herbicida. Next base: position 10,928 of record NZ_JAUYWJ010000029.1, on the reverse strand, counting down.
ACTCCGTCCCATCAGGCACCCACCATGACCGGGCCGATTCCGGCGACCCCGCCGCCTGCTCATGCGCCCCCAGGCACTCCACCGCCCGGAACCGTGATCTCCGGCATGCTGCCTGCTCCGGTGCCGGGGAAGCCCGGCGGCCCCGGCAGGAGCTCCCCCCGAAGACGGCGCGTGGCCGTGATCGGCTCCGCTCTCGCCGCGGTGCTTGCGATCGGGCTCGTGGCGTGGAAGGCGGACGCCCTGCTCGGCGGTGGCGGGTCCGGCTCGAACTCGGGGGAGTCGTCCTCGGGCTCGTCACCGTACGTCTCGCCGTACGACGACAGCCCGACCCCGTTGAACAGCCCGTCCTCGCCTGCCGACACCCCCACCCCGCTGGACAGCCCGTCCTCGCCCGCCGACACCCCGACCTCGCCCTCAACCACGCCGGCCGACGACACTCCCTCGTCACCCCCTGCGGACGCGACCGACCTGTCGGGCCGCTGGAACGGCAGCTATGTGTGCAACCAGGGCATCACCGGTCTCGTGCTCACCATCGAGGACCACGACGACGGCACCGCCGACGCGGTGTTCTCGTTCTATCCGGCGCCCTCCAACCCGCAGGTACCCCGCGGCTCGTTCGCGATGACGGGTACCGTCGAGAACGGGGTGCTGACGCTGAGGGCCACACAGTGGATCAACCAGCCGCCGAACTATCTGACGGTCGATCTCCAGGGCTCCTACGACACGTTGACGCCGAACCATCTGGACGGGAGGGTCTACGGCCCCAACTGCACGACGTTTTCCGCGGACCGGTCCTGAGCGGCCGCACATCCCGGAAACGGCGTTCAGTCCCGGCCTACGGGGCCCTTTCGGCACCGAACGGTTTGAGGACTGGGGCCGGTATCTGCCCGGCGTGGCTGTCGGTCTGTGGTGGCATACAGGGGTTCCCCTCGGCGTAACCCCGTCCCCGGCCCCCCGTGGCGTGGACGTGCGTCGTGCTGACCGAATTCATGAAGGATCTCATCGTGTCGACCCCGGTAGAAACCGTCGTCCCCGCTCCCGCGCTGCTGGTGCGCTCCGAGGTGGAGCACAGACTGCGGGTCTTCCTGGCCGAACGGGCAGCCGGCCGGGACGGCGAACCCGCCCTGCCGGAAGAACTGTGGCCGGTGCTCACCGGGTATGCCCTGCGCGGCGGAAAGCGCCTGCGTTCCCTGCTGTGTGTCACGGGCTGGCACGCCGCGGGCCGCCGCAAGCTGCCTGACTTCGTGCTCCGGACCGCGGCGTCGCTGGAGCTGTTCCACGCCTGCGCGCTGCTGATCGACGACGTGATGGACGACAGCGAGGTGCGCCGTGGTCTGCCGACCGCTCATCGTGTCCTGGCGCAGAGCAGCGGGGGCGGCGGCCGTGACGGCCGGTCAGGTGACCGGCTGGGCGTCAACGCCGCGATCCTGCTGGGCAACCTCGCCTTCAGCTGGTCCGACGAACTCTTCCGCAGCGCCGACATGACTCCCGGTCAGCAACGGCGCGGCTACGAGGAGCTCGACGCGATGCGCACCGCCACTGTCTACGGTCAGTACCAGGACCTTCTCGCCGCGCACCGGGGCTCTTTCCGCGCCGAGGAAGCCCTCTTCATCGCCCACTACAAGACCGCCCGCTACACCGTCGAAGCTCCGCTGCGGCTCGGCGCCGTCCTGGCGGACGCCGATGAGGCGCTGTTGCACTCGCTGAGTGAGTTCGCCGTCCCCCTGGGGATCGCCTTCCAACTGCGGGACGACCTGCTCGGTGTCTTCGGCGACCCGGGGCAGACGGGCAAATCGCACAGTGATGACCTGCGTGACGGCAAGTGCACCCTTCTTGCGGCACTGGCCGTGTCCATCGGCGACGCCGAACAGGCCGCGAGCCTGAGGGAGTTGCTGGGATCCGGCAGCATCGAAGCGGCGGGCCAGGCCGAGGCACGGCGCCTGCTGGAGGAGACCGGCGCGCGGGCAGCGGTCGAGGCGCGCATCGGTGCGCTCAGGGACGAAGCGCTGAGCGCGCTGGATGCCGCGCCGATTCCCCGGGAGGTGGCCGACAGCCTCAGGGACATCGCAGGTTCTGCGATCGCCCGTGCCGCCTGACACCCGCAAACGAACCTCTGCTCATCCTTGCGGAGGATGCCGATAACCGGCGTTCGCCTTTGACTCGACACCGCCCTGTGAAGTTCCTGCGCATTTCCATGCTGAGGGGGGTGTCACGAGATGAGCAGCCGACCGGCACGACGCCATCGCCGGGCACGGCCACTGGTTCCGCTCGGGGTGTTAAGCGGTGCCGCCCGTGCGTAGGAGAATGGCAACTGCCGCCATGACGGCGGCGCTGGCGAGCGCAGCGCTGATGACCGGTGGCGCGAACAAGGCATCGGCGTACAGCGCCCCGGTCTCGTACGCCGTCTCACCAGGCCGCGCCGACGCCCTCATGGCCCTTGCCACGTACGACGATGGCCACGGTCCGGTCGGCGACAGGTCCGTGGCCGCGGGTCCCCGTAAAGGAAGCATCGGGACCTCGGGGCATGAGCTTCCGCGTGCGGGGGACGGGGGCACGCCCGCTCCGGGCGTCGCCGAGCCGTGGTGGGATCATCGGGGCAAGGGCGTAGCGCAGGATGTCGGTGGTTGGATTTCGCTGGCCGCGGTGCTGATCGCGGCCGTGACCGCACTGGTCGGCGGTGGACGGCGCGGTCGCGATGGCTGACTCGCCGGAGGAGCGCAGCCTTCGGGCGCTGGTCGCATTGACAATCAGTCACTGCCTCGGCCAGTGTGCCAGCGCTGACTCCCGTCGGCCCCAGGGCGCTCGGTCTGCACCCCTCGACCCTGCCGCCGCCGGACGGCAACCAGAGCCCGTGGGTGGTCCTCCTGCACGCCGGCGAAGGTAGAACACCATGATCAGGGTAGTCATCGCCGACGACGAGGAGCTGACCAGGGAGAGCCTGCGGCTCATCCTGGAGACGGACGACGCCATCACCGTGGTGGCAGCCGTTCCCGACGGCGAGCAGGCAGTCGCCGCCGCGCTCTCCCACCAGCCCGACGTGGTCCTCACCGATGTGCAGATGCCGGCCATGGACGGGCTCTCGGCCGCCCTGGCCCTGCGGCGCCTGGCCCAGCCGCCCCGCATCGTCGTCCTCACCTCGTACTCCCGGGACGAGTACCTCTACTCGGCGCTCAAGGCCGGAGTCGACGGCTTTCTCCTCAAGGACGTCCGTCCTCACGAACTCATCGACGCCATCAAGGTCGTCGCCCGCGGCGAGGCGATCATCTCTCCCTCCATGACCCGGATGCTCATGGAACAGTTCACTGTCCCGCGCGAGGCCGTAGACGCCCGGGAACGTCTCAAGCCCCTGCCGCAGGAGCAGCAGACGATCCTGGCCCTGCTAGCGCAGGGGCTCTCGAACGCCGAAATAGGCGCCCGCATGCAACTGTCCGAGTCGCAGATCAAGGTGCACGTCAGCCGTATCCTGCGCCTGCTCGGATGCGGCAATCGCGTCCAGGCCGCGATCCTTGCCCACACCGCGGGGCTCACTCCTCCCGCCATCCCTTCCTGACCGAGGCGAGCGGCCGCCGTACGCTGCGGATGCGGCCGTCGCCCTGCTCAGCAGCTGTGTCGGACGCACACAACCGCAGGTGTCTTTCGTTGTCCCGAAGCTGGTTCTCCGGAAGGATTCCGATCACTTTCGTTGTGGATTGACTCGGGTCGTCCGCGAACGCGGACGGCCCGAGTCAACAACAGCCGCGGCTCGTGCGGTTGGCAGCGGTCTCGTCGGCCTGGTCCACACCTGGAGACTCCCGTGACCCGAACGCGACCGTTCACCTGGCCCTTCCCCAACCTGGAAGCTCCGCTCCCGCCTTGGGACGCCACTGTCTGCGATTGCGACTGGGAACTGTGCTCCGAGCCGTGTGCCGTGGCCTCGGCGATGGTGGCCATGTCCTGGATGTACGACGGCCTGCCCGATCCGGTGTCGGCGCAACCGAGACGACAACTGCGCTGACCGCCTGTTCCTGTTGTTCCCGGGGCCGCTTGCCCTGCTGACGGTGTCGGCCTGATCCAAGCCGCGCACCATCTTCCCTCACACCTGTGCGAGGTTCACACCAAGTGCTCCACGATCCCCGTGCCGGACAGCATGCTGCCGGAACCCCTGACCCAACGGCGCGACGGCGCCCCGACATTCGCCGTGAGCCTGCCGGCTGCACCGGCCCGGTGAAGAGGTCCATCGTCACTGCGCGCCGTCTCGGCGCCGTGGCGCTGGCCTGCCTCGTCGCTGTCGGGCCGGCCTCCGTCGCATCGGCGACCTGCGCACCGGCCGCCGGCCGGGACTATGTCGCCCTCGGCGACTCCTACGCCTCCGCGCCGGGAGTCCCCGACCAGACCGACCCCGCATGCGGCCGTTCCAACCGCAACTACCCGTCCCTCGTGGCCGGCAAGCAGAACGCCCGCCTCACGGACGTCACCTGCGCCGGGGCGACCACGGTCGAACTGGCGGTCAGCAGGGACGGACGCCGCGCACAGTACGACGCACTGACCCGCGGCACCGACCTGGTGACCGTCAGCATCGGTGGCAACGACGGGGTCGGGTTCTCCGCGGTGCTGAAGAGCTGTGCGCTCCTGAGCCGTGACGATCCGTCGGGCGCGCCGTGCCGCAGCCATTACACCACCGGCGGAGGGGACCGCCTCGAGGAGGGCATCGCCGCCACTGCTCCGAAGGTCGACGCGGTCCTCGACACCATTCACCGACGCTCCCCGCACGCCAAGGTCCTCCTCGTCGGCTATCCGTCGATCTTCCCGGACGACGGGACGGGCTGCACCAGTCCCGCGGTTCCCTTCGCCGCAGGGGACTTCGCATATCTCAGGGACACGACCAAGGCGCTCAACGCCATGCTCGCCCGCCGCGCGGAGCAGGGCAGGGCCGTCTACGTCGACACCTACACCCCGACGATCGGGCACGACATGTGCCGCCCGGCCGGCCTGCGGTGGATCGAGAACCTTGCCCCGGCGGACCCGGCCGCGGCTGCACACCCGACCACACGAGGTGAGCAGGCCATGGCGGAAGCCGTGTCCCGGGCGCTGACCTGCCCATCGGCGCATACCGAGGGCGCCGGCCCCGCCGCACGGCGGCCATGACCCCTCGTCTGCCGTGAGGGCGTGCGGCCGGAAGCGCCACCCTCCCGGCGCACCCTGCCGCACCATCGCCGGGGTGCTTCGCCCAAGTCAGCGCAGGGCCTGCTCGAGGCCATGACGGCCACTCACGTTGAGCTTCGCGTAGACCTTCGACAGATGCATCTCCACCGTGCGCAGGCCCACGAACAGGTGGGCGGCGATCTCGGCGTTGGTCATCCCCTGCGCGGCGAGCTCCGCCACCTGGCGCTGCGCGGGGGTCAGTGCCTCCCTTCCCCGGAACGTCGGGGTCCGGGGCCGGTCGCCGAGCTCCCGCAGCCCGGCCCGTGCCTGCGCCGCGATCGGCTCGGCGCCGCAGTCGTGGGCCACGCTGACCGCCTCCTGGAGCGCGGCGCGCGCGTCCTCCGGCCGCCCGTACCGTACGGCCAGCGTCCCCCGGTCCGCCTGGATCTGCGCATGGCGGAACCGCGCGGGGTTGCCGCCGATCAACAGCGCCGCCTCGTCGAGCAGTTCAAGGCCCTCCTGACCGCCCACCACCAGGGCCCGGCCACGCAGCGCCACTGCCGTCATCTCCGCGACCCCCCAGGCCCGCGCCAGCCGCAACTCCTGATCGGCCAGCGCGAGAGCGGACTCCCGGTCGCCCAGGAGCAGGTGCACCAGTGCGGCCTCGGACCGCCACGGGTAGAGCCCCGGGCCCGGCATTCCACGGGCGGTCAGACGCTCACCGAGGTGCAGGAAGTCCGCCAGCGCCCGCTCGAGGCGGTTCTGTGCCGCGTGCACCCAGCCTCTGACGAGCAGCGGGTAGTCGTAGATCGTGTGGAACCGGAGCGGACCGGCCAGGTCGCTGTCGTCCAAGAGCGCCTCGGCGTCCTGCGCCTGACCCTGTCGGATGAAGACCTCCGCCAAGGTCGCCACCGTGAAGACGCTGTGGCTCTCCCGTCGGTCGACGCCGATCTCCCGGAACACGGCCAGCGCGTGCTTCGCGTCCGTCTGTGCGTCCGTGAACGCCCCACGCCGGCAATGAGCGTTCGCCCGTGTGCTGAGGGCCTGCGCGTACGGCAGCGCGGAGGCCCTCGCCTGCGTTTCCGCCACGGCCGCGTCGGCGTACTCGAACGTCAGGTCCGGCCTGCCCGCGGCGCCCAGCGCCAGGGCGGCGCAGGGGTACACGATGGACTCGTCGCCCATCGGCGCCATGCCCCTGCTCAGCCCGAGCCGGGCCCATGCGACGACGTCGTCGGCGCCCTCGCCGAGCGCGGCTCCACGGAAGCTGAGCAGCGCCGCCAGCGCTCTGCGCCCCGCGGCATCCTCGGCGTCCTGGAGACGCAACTCCAGCAGACGCGGCCGCGTACGCACCGCCGACGCCGCCTCACCGAGGCTGACGAGCAGATAGTCCAGCTCCAGCCGAAGCGCGGACTGAGCGTCCACGGCACGCAGCCGCTGGATCGTCCCCTCCAGCATCGTCAGGGCTTCCCCGTAGCGGTCCATGGCGAACAGCGCACCGGTCAGGCTGCGCGCGGAGTGAGCCAGCGCCGACGGTGCCGCGTCGAGCCGCAGGCTGCTGCGCAGTTCCGGTACGGCGGCCGGTACATCGGAGTCGAGCCGGGCAGCGCCGATCAGGGTCAGAACCTCATTGCGCTCCTGCTCGTCGAGAGCCTCGCTCAGGGTGCGCCGCAGATAGATCACCGCCTCGTCGGGCGCGCCGCGGTCGAGCGCGGCCTGGGCCGCACGCCGCAGGACGGCCGGGGCACCCTCCATGCCGGTCGGCCCATGGACCAGGTGTGGTGCCACCTGCTCGGCGGACGCCCCCCAACTGAGCAGCAGCCGGGCCACGCGGGCATGGTGCTCCTTGCGGCAGGTGGGCGAGACCCCCTGTGCCAGGCCGGCCACGAGCAGGGGCGGATGCAGCCGGACCCGTACCCCGGCGTGCTGCAGGAGTTCGGCCTGAGCCAGCGCGTGGAGGGCGTCCTCGACCGTGTGCCGGTCCATCGCACCGGCATGGGCTATCAGCTCCGGGGGTTGAGCGCCCCCCAGCGAAGCGAGAACGGCGGCGACCCGTTCGGCATCGGGACCGATCCTGCGCAATGCCGCTCGGACCACCACTCCGATGTCCGCGAGGAGCGGTTTCAGCGCAGCGGCCAGCGCACTGCTCCGGGTGCTGTCCGGTTGACCGTCCTCACAGCGGAGTCGACCGTGCACGGCTGCCAGCAGCGTGCGGATCAAGTACTGGTTTCCTGCCGCCGCCGTCAGCAGCGGGGACAGGACTTCGGCTGCGGCTCCGTTGTTCTCGGACGTGCCGAGAATCCCGGCCGCTTGGCGGGCAACCGTGGATTCGTCGAGAGGCGAGAGCTGGACATGGTGGTCGAGGAGGCGCAGCACAGCACCGAGTGCCGGCTCGTCGACCGACTCGCCGGGCCCCATCGAGCAAACGACCGTCACCGGATGCGAACCCACGGCCCGCGCGATGTTCCGCAGCTCCCGCAGGGACGCCGCATCGGCCCACTGCAGGTCATCGACCAGCACCAGCACGCGCTGCGCCGGTGCGGACCGGGCGGCGGCGAGTGTCTCGTCCGTGGGCGGTGCTGTGGCGCCCGCGGCCAGCCAGCGCACCAGTGCCGTGGCCGGCTCAGCGCCTCCGTCCGGCACCAGCGAGCACATCGTGCGCGGCGGGGTGCCCTCGGGACGGTGGCCCGCAGCAGGCTCGCAGCATGCGCTCAATACGGCGAACCCGGCCGCGCGGGCCCGCTCACCGAGGTCCGTGAGCAGCCCCGACTTGCCGCTGCCGAATCCCCCGCGCAGCAGGACACTCGCTCCGCCCGGCCGCACCAGCAGTTCGTACAGCGTGTCCCGTTCGCGTTCGCGGCCGAGAAGTGTGGGTATCACGCTGCTGCTGCTCCTTCGTCCGGTCTGCCGTCGCAGACCCTGTGGTCCGTCCACCGTACTCAGCCAGGACATCGGCCACCTTCGGTGGCCCACCGAAAGAAATGGATCTTTCGGTGCGGGTGGGGTGGCCCGCGCATGGGCGCCGGTGATCGGATGAGGTGACGCACCTCGCTCGTCGCGAGGCGTATGCGTACCCCCGCAGCCGCCCAATGCCCCGGGCAGTCGTGTGCCCATGCCACATCCACCCCGGGCGGGCGGCACCAGGTCGAGCACCGACCGGTTTCGCCGTCTCCGCCCGCGAGGGCGGTCGCAGCGAGCCTTCGCTACACCGTGTTTGGAGAGACATGCCTTCTGACAGGCCCCAGCTTGTCGCGGTCCCCCAGTTCCCCGCCTCGCCGGACGTACCACCCCCGCCGTGCGAGCCGAGCCGGTCGGTCCCGCCGAGCACGGTGATCATCGTGATTCTGTCCTGCGCGCTGCTGCTCAGCCTGTGCCTGTCGTACGCGCTGATCGTCAAGGCGGCCGGCTCCCGGTGCGAGCCGGGCGGCCAGATCGTCTGCGCGCCCACCGCACCCCAGCCTGCCTACACCCCACCGCCTTCGGATGACGGTCCCCGGGTGAACGTGCACCTGCGTCGGCTGCCGCCCGCCGGAAACACGAACTGACCCATTCATACAAGGAAAGACATGACGAGCAACGACCGATCCCCAGCCTTCGGTCACCAACAGGCATACGACACCGCGCCGGAAGGGGACCCGGGGCACACGCCCGTCCCCGCGAACCCCGGGTCGCTCTACGACCTCGCGGAATTCACCGAGCTGCGGCGCCGCCACCGTGTGCTCGTGTGCACGATGACCGCGGCGTTCTTCGCCTTCTACCTGCTGTACGTGCTGCTGTGCACGTTCTCCCCGGACGCGATCGCGTTCAAGGTCACGGGGAACGTGAACTTCGCGCTCGTGCTCGGGCTCGCGCAGTTCGGGTCGACCTTCCTGATCGCCTGGCTCTACAGCCGCGCGGCCGACAGGCGGCTGTCCCCCCTGGCACAGCACCTTGCGGACCGATGCGGTGCCGTCGAGCAGGCCGCCACCGTCCCGGCCCGACACAGGAGCAACTGAACCATGGCCCATGTCGAGCTCCCGGCCCTGGCGGCATCCAGCACTCCGCCGAACAGGGCCCTCATCCTCGTTCTGTTCCTGTTCTTCGTCGCGGCCACCCTGGCCGTGACGGTATGGGCCGGCCGAAAGAACCGTGGCGCGGCCGACTTCTACGCGGGTGGCAGTTCGTTCACCGGCCTCCAGAACGGACTGGCCATCTCCGGCGACTACATGTCCGCCGCCTCGTTCCTCGGTATCACCGGATCCATCGCGCTCTTCGGCTACGACGGTTTCCTCTACTCCATCGGCTTCCTCGTCGCCTGGCTGGTCGCCCTGCTCCTCGTGGCCGAACCCCTGCGCAACGTGGGACGGTTCACCATGGCGGACGTGCTCGCCTTCCGCATGCGCCGGCGTCCGGTGCGTACCGCCGCGGGAGTGTCGACCATCGTGGTGTCGGTGGTCTATCTGGTGGCCCAGATGGTCGGCGCCGGTTCTCTGGTCGCGCTGCTGCTCGGGGTTACGGGGGAGGGCACCAAGAGGTGGATCATCCTGGCCGTCGGTGCCCTGATGGTCCTCTACGTCTGTGTCGGCGGCATGCGGGGCACCACCTGGGTGCAGATCATCAAGGCCGTGATGCTGATCGCCTGTGCGGGTCTGCTGTCGGTACTGGTGATGCACCGATTCGGTTGGAGTCCGTCGGCTCTGCTGGGAGCGGCCGCGGATGCCGGCGGACATGGCGACGCCTTCCTCGAACCCGGACTGAAGTACGGCGCCAACCTGTCCAGCCGTCTCGACTTCATCAGCCTGGCCCTCGCACTCGTACTGGGTACCGCCGGCCTCCCGCACATCCTCGTGCGCTTCTACACGGTCCCCACGGCACGCGCGGCCCGCACGTCCGTCAACTGGGCCATCGTCATCATCGGCGCCTTCTATCTGATGACCATCGCTCTCGGATTCGGAGCCGCCGCGCTGATCGGTCCGAAGACCATCGCCGCCTCCAACCCGGCCGGGACCACGGCCGCCCCGATGCTCGCCGAGTACCTGGGCGACGGATCGGGTTCCACCACGGGGGCCGTGCTGCTCGCCGTCGTGTCGGCGGTCGCGTTCGCCACCATCCTGGCCGTGGTCGCCGGACTCACCCTCGCCTCGTCGGCGTCGTTCGCCCACGACCTGTACGCCCACGTCCTGCGCAAGGGCCAGGCCGACGAGCGCAGCGAAGTGGCCGTGGCCCGGCGGGCCGCCGTGGCGATCGGAGCGATCGCCGTCGTCCTGAGCCTGTACGCGGACAAGCTGAACACGGCGGCGCTCGTTGCACTCGCCTTCGCGGTGGCGGCTTCCGCCAATGTGCCGACTCTGCTCTACAGCCTGTTCTGGCGGAAGTTCACCACCCGCGGCGCGCTCTTCGCCGTGTACGGCGGCCTGGCCACGTCCCTCGGCCTGGTGATCTTCTCACCCGTGCTGTCCGGCGGACCGACGGCCATGCTGCCGGACCTCGACTTCGCCTGGTTCCCGCTGGAGAACCCGGGCCTGGTCTCCATTCCCGCCGGCTTCGTCTTCGGCTGGCTCGGCACCGTGCTCTCGCCCGCCGCCGAGCGCGACGACGACAAGTTCAAGGACCTCCGAGTCCGTTCCCTCACCGGTATCGGGGCGCGGTGAGACCCGCTGTGACCACCCCATCGAAGACACATGCTTGTTTGAAGGAGACGAAGGTGAGCAACGAAAGCCTGGCCAACCTGCTCAAGGAGGAGCGCAGGTTTGCGCCGCCCGCCGAGCTGGCCGCGCACGCCAATGTGACGGCGGAGGCGTATGAACAGGCCAAGGCTGACAGGCTCGGCT